>NZ_CP066356.1:6913642-7228189 GCF_023278185.1 Bradyrhizobium elkanii USDA 76
CATGGCGAGCGGCATGGGCTCGCGTTCGACGAGCCGGTGGTCGAGCCAGGTCGCGCCCTTGGCGGTGACCTGCGCCCCAAGATCGATATCGGAACGGGGCGCGAGCACCAGGGTGGGACGCGGATCGCCGGCTTGACCGAAGCGTCGGACTTCGACGATGCCGCCGACCGGTGGCGCATGTTCGAAGGCCTCGAGCCCTCGAAAGCGCACGTGGTGAGCGCGTCCGTCTGTTCCATCGATCGTGGCGTAGGCCTCGCCGGTCAGTTGGTCGTGCAATCCACGATCGACCAATCGTCCGATAATCTGGGATGTCGGCTGTCCGCCGTCGATGACGAAGTCGGCAACGCCGCGCGCTTCCCCGCGCTCGGTAAAGGCACGGTGCATGGTCTTGATGATATCGCCGCGCAGGCCGAGGTCGCGCAAGCTACGCTCGGCCTCGAGCCCTACCATCCATTCCCCAGGTGCGGCGGATGCAGCCAGGCCCATCTTCTCCAGGTGTTGAAGGCGAGCGACCATCAGGCGCCGGATCTCGGGGTCGGACTTGCCGGGCTTCTCTGGGCGAAGATCGATAGTGCCCGTCTCGTCTGCAGTCAGCCGGATCTCCCGATCGAGCCGCGTCCATCGTTCCGCCGTGACTTCCCTCTCCAGCGAATTGCGGATCTCATGCTCCGGTTTTGGCCCCAGTTCGATGGCGACCAGTTCCTCGGCGCGTGAACGCAGTCCCCTGCTGATGTAGTCGCGGGAGATCACCAGATCCGCCCCTTCCTCATCTACTCCCCGAACGAGAATATGAACGTGAGGGTTATCGGTATTCCAATGATCGACAGCCACCCAATCGAGCCGCGTGCCTAGATCGGTCTCCATCTGCGTGGCGAGATCGCGGGTAAAGGCGCGCAGGTCCTTCATGTCGCCGGCATCCTCCGGTGAGACGATGAATCTGAAATGATGCCGGTCGTCCTTGCACCGCTCTGCGAAAGCCGCGCTATCGGCGCGGTCGGTGCCCGCATCGAACATCTCGGCGCGCTCACCACCCCGAGTCACGCCGTCGCGCTTCAGATATGAGAGGTGGGCGGTCAGTGGTGCTGAACGGAAGGCGCGCCCTTTATGCCGAACCACGCGCGCCTTCACCACAGCGCGCCGCGTCGGGCTGAACAATCTGGCGCGGCTGAAGGCGAGGCGCCCGCGGCCAAACGTCGAGCGCCCATAGGCCGCCGAACGCCTGCCGGCCATAGCCTGCGCTGGGGTGTGCCCTGCTTTCTTCGCCGCCCGCAGCACCTGGTTGATGAAACTCTTCGGCTTCGGCGCGCGCGTGCTGCGAATGCGCCCAGGCCGAATACGCAGGTCGCTATCGGCTGCGGTCACAGGCGGCCCTCCAGCTGGGCGAAAGCGCCTACAGTGCCGAGATTGTCCTTGATTGCATTGTTAAAGATGCAAGGCGCGGCACGCGCCGCGACCGACCGGCACGCCAGAACCCAAGCCATGTCAATGGCTTGCGGTTCGACCGGCGAGCCCCTTTTATCTCGCCTTCCTAATCGGGCGTTCAAAGTCAACTCATTCCTACGCTTTTCTCCGACTCTTCGCACTTCAGCCATGACAGGGCTCCCTGCATCGACAACGGACAGACGTCACTACACCGCGCTTGCGATCCCATTCACCGGGCGAGGTCCATGGGTTCCTTCGCGTTCAGCACTTGGACCGTCGCATGCTCTCCATCAGGTTGGTAAACAGGGCTATCCAAGCAGTCCGACGCTCTCGTCCCCGAGCGGAGGGCGCACCAAGCCTGGACGGCTGTGGATGTATGCCCACGATCAACGGAGCTTGGCTGGACCTGAGCCGCCGGCTGCAGTTTATGTGTTCGCGTCCGACCGCAAGGCGGAGCGCCCGGCTACGCATCTGGCGCACTTCAAGGGCCTTCTGCACATCGACGGATGCGCGGGATTCGGTCGGCTGACTGACGCCGGAAACGTCATCCTCGCCGCGTGTTGGGCGCACACCGGGCACAAGTTCTACGAAGTTGCGCAGTCCGAGGACATGCCCGTCTCGCACGAGGCCCTGCGGCGCATCGCTAGCCTCTATGCCCTCGAAGCGCAGCTGCGTGGTCAATCGCCGGCGCGTCGGCTGGCGATGCGGCGCGCATTCGCCAAGCCGGTCATTGACAGCCTTCGCTTCTAGCTGGAGGTGCAGCTTCCTCAACTGCCCGGCCGCGGCAATCTCGGAGAAGCGATCGGTTATGCACTGTCGCGCTGGGATGGATTGACCCGCTTCCTCCATGAGTACTGCATCGAACTTGACACGAATCCCGTCGACCGCGCGATTTGACCGGTGGCGTTCGGAGGCAAGAACAATCTCTTCGGCGAGAGCGATGGCGCTGGGGTATGATGGCGTTATAGAGATGACCCAGTCTTCCCGAAACGGGGAAGATATCAAGCTGCTCTGCGAGTCCATTGCGGCTCTTCGTGAGTTGCTTTCACGCACGCAAGACGCGACGGACGAGTCGTTTGACGACGGCCATTCGGTTGATATTTGGAAGAGCGAGGAACTCTGTGCCGCAATAGATCGGGCTGAAGCAGTGATCGCGAAGGCGGAAGCTGCCATGGCTGCGTGCCGCACAGAGTAGGAGTTCTCTGGCTCGGAGCGTTGCCACGTAAGGCCGTTAGGCACGTCAAGACCCGACGTCATGTGCGGCCCCTGGACGCATACCGTCGTGTTGCAACCAGTCCCTGCTCTCGGACTGTTTTCCTCGCTGAACCACGCGATCGCCTGCCATGCTGCACAGCTGATCATCGCGCTGTTCCCGAGTTCGACCGGGCGACAAACACGTCAGTGGCCGTGGGGACCATCTGCAAAACATCTCGCGACGAGATTGCAGTCGTTGCGCCGGTCGAGGACAGGAACGCCGGCTTCCGATCGCCCGCCTTGACTGGGTCAATTCGCCTGACGAACAGCGTCGCAGCTGCTGACGGCTGCTGGCTCGCGGCCCAAGTCGCGGGCAGTTCGATGCCGAGCAGATTTGCAAGCTTGGCCACGTATACTCGCGTTTCGTCTGACAAAGGACCGCCCGCGAGATGCCCGTCGTAGCAAGTTGGGCCCGCGTTGTACGCGGCGAACGCCCCGGGCGAACCATAGCGGTCAAGCAGTTCGGCGAGATACGCCGTGCCGGCCAGAATGTTGTTGCGCGGATCGTAGGGATCGCTTCCGAGATGATAGCGTTCGCGAAGTTCCGCCCAGGTCGCCGGCATAATCTGCATCAGGCCGACTGCGCCCTTTGGGGACTTCGCGTGTACGTCACCAGCGCTTTCGATGCTAATGACTGTACTGATCAAGTTCTCCGGAACCGCAAAGCGTTTTGACGCTTCGTAGACGAAAGCCGCAAACGGGTTGCTCGTCTGAGAGACCGCTCGAACCGCAGTCGATCCATTCTCGGTCTGACCAACACTATGCGACGCAGTCAAAATGAGCAGCAGTGGCACGACAGCCCAAACGCGGATCCCCGGTCGAACCAAAGATGCCATGTTCGCTTCCGTCCAGTGTAAAGCTGCTTCGCGGCGGCCGTTGGACCGCCCTGGACTCCCGCACCCATCGGCTTTGCGGAGATTGACCGGGAGGGAGGAATGGTCCGCCAATCGATCGATCAGAGGAATGGCGTGGCGCCGTGAACCCCGCAAGATCAGTCCTCCCATGTCCACACCGGGATGGCACGGCCGATCACGGCCGAGGCCGGAAGAAGCCCAAAATATCGACCGTCGAGGGAGTCGACCGACTGCCAATTCATGACAAACAGCTCGCCGTCTCTGACGACGCGGCAACCCTGCCATTTCGGCAGCGGCCGGCCGCGTCCGTCGCGATCCCGCGCCTCGCCCACTGCAATGTCGTCGACCGAAATTGCGGATCCGCTTCTGCAGACTGTCTGCCCGGGCAGAGCCAAGACTCGCTTAAGCATAGGGACGCCGAGCGGCAGATAGCCGTTGAAGTCGAGAAAGGTCGCAAGCGGTTCCGGCGGCTGAACGGCGACCAGCTCCGTGACAAAGAAGCGCTTCGCTGGTCGCAAGCCATAGAGACCGATCGGCACGCTTGCCGATGCATTCCAAATGTAGATCGGCAGCGGCTCCAGGGCGATCGTCGCGACGACAGCGGAAGCTACGGCAAACGTCGTGGTCAGCGTCCATAGACGGTCCGTCATCGCATCAGCCTTTGACGATGTAGCCAAGCCTGGTGGCGGCTCTTCGTGTAGGGACGTGGGTTTTCGTTGACGGACAGGCGATTGTGAACGTGATGCCAATGATCGGGCGCTACATCAGCCGGATCGATGCCCAGCGCATCGATCGCGTCGATCATCTGCAGCGCCCGTTCGACTTTAGGCCAGCCGGAGAGCCGCAGCAAAATCTCACCGCCGGGCTTTACATAGGGCACGGTCGAGCAGCGCTGTCCTGCTGCGACCGCGCGCAAGATGTCGATCCGCGAAATGACCGTGCCAAAGTCGTTGGAAGTCCAACGGACGAAGGCAAAGATGCCGCCGGCTGCGAATGACAGGATACGCCGGTGGCGATCAAGCTTCCGTTCCTTGACAATGCGACCGAAACGAACGCGGTTTTCAATACGCTTTTCGAGCCACAGCACTTCCACTTCGGTGAGATCGCTCATGCCGCCGCTCCTTGAATCTCGAACCGGGAATCGTATGCTTTCGGCTGGTTGAAGCGCGTCCGAAGGAGAGCAGAACTGGCCATCCGGCGCGGCGCAAGATCGCCAGGAAGCGTGCGAAACAGGTCGCGCGGCTCACGCTCGGAGCGGCCGTAGTGCGCTGGGGATTTGCTGACGGGCATGGCTTAGCGCCGCTCTTTACCCGCATAGGGAATTGGCGCGTGCCGCTTTGCGGGCAGTACGGTGCCGGCACCGGGATCGGAGGTCGATTTCTTTCTGCCCAGTTTGGCCCAGGCTGTCAGGTCGGCTACTGAGTAGACCACACGCCCGCCGATCTTGTGGTATTCGGGACCGGTTCCGTACGTTCGATGTTTTTCCAACGTGCGGCCGGACAAACTCAGAAAGCGCGCGGCTTCGGACGTGCGAAGGTACCGCGGCGGTTTATCCGTGTTCAGATCGGACATCTGAAAAGCTCCGTGATCGTCTGGAGCGCGAGCTAGGTTCGCCGCGCATCGACGGCCACAATCGCGGAGCAGCAGTGATTAAGGGGATGCCGAAGATGACGGGGTCATTTTCGATACCCTCACGGAAGACGTATTGGTTCTCGCGCTCGGACCGCAGAAGCTTGCGACGAGATGCACAATCCGCCTCGAAATGTCCGCGAGCAGATCGCATATCGCGACATCGCATAGCTATCCGGCGTCTCGACCAAGAAGCAGATCAGCGTCGAATTAACCAGAAAGAATTCCGGCCATGCGGCGGGCGAAGGACCAGCTTGAGTCGATCAAGGTCTGCGTCCAAGACCGCAGCCGGATGACGATCAAGCAAATCGGCAACGAGTTCCGGGAGGCGAGGCGCAGTTTTGCATCGGACCACTTCAAGCTAGTCGAGCCGGAACGGGAGCATTGGAACGTTGGCCGAACCGTCTAATATGCGTCGGCCTACAGGAAGGATCTCGCCAAGGAGCTTGACGGTGTCGTCTGGCAGCTTGCGCAGCTCACTCGTGAAGGCCAGCGCGGCGTTGAGACAGACAGGACCGTGTTGCCTCCCAGCTGGAAATTTGGCAGCGGCGATATCTCCGGCGGCGGCCGTCGAGAACAGCGATTTTCGTCATCGGCCTGGCGATCCCCAAGATCTAGGCTCCGCGACAACGAGCCGGAGCCGGCATCGGAAGACAATGCGAAAGGCCGTGAGCAGCGCGATCGCTGGCTGAGGGAACGCAAGATGTTGCGGCGGTTTCGCAAGTCTCACAGTTCAAGGCCACGTTCTGCGAGCACATTGTGCATGACCTCGCGTTTGATCTCGCCGGCGATCTCGTTTCGGACCTGGGCGCCGAGCACGCGCTCGGCATCCGCATCGCCTAGCAGACCATGCTCGGCCAATCGCTGATCGAGCCGGCTCTCAAACTCCTCGCCCATGGCTTCGATCAACCGGTCTTGCATCGCTTCATATTGGTCCGGAGCGATGCGTTTCAGCACCGTCTCCCAGGGTTGCCAGCGGGCTGCCATGTAGTCGGTGAGCTGGTTCGCTTCCTGCTCCCGGACCAGGTCTAGCGCCCGCGCCGCATCGTCCTGGCTTACGTCAGAGACCGCCAGGAAGCTCATGTCGGGCGCGACGTGACTGAGCTCCAGCGGCTCGCGCAGCAGATGTTGGTAGGCCAGGTAGACTTCGACGTCGTCCACATTCGGATGGTCGCCGGCGAGCAGGTTGACCCTATCGCGCGCGATCTGGTCCAGCGCCTCCAAGCGGAACGCAATACGGCCGCGCTGAATCAGTTCGCCAAGCCGATCGTCATATACTCCCTCCTCGACGTCAGCGTTGAGGCGCGCAGTCTGCATGCCGTTCCAGTGCAAGGTAACACGATCGTCGCAAGTCTCGTTGGCCTCGGAAGCCTGTGCAAAAAACTGCTCGCGCAATCTCGGATTGGCCGCCGCCTGCCGCAGATCATCAGCCACTGCCTGCCGAAAGTCGTCATTGCGGTAGTTCACGTTCCCTCGCAGCCTCCCCAGGAACCGTGCGTAGTCCTGGGCGCCTGCTTCATCCGCAAAGTGCTGCCATTCGGCCAGCGTCGCCGGGTCGTCGGCGAGCCAGTGCGCGGCAGCCTCATACAAAGACTGCTGAGCAAGCTGCGGTGGCGTTCTGACCGCCGCCAGATTGGCGAGGACATCGTCCGGCAGTGGGTTATCCTCCAACTCGAGGGTCTCCAAATGCGGGTAATTGAGACTAAGATGCGGTACACGACTCTCGACGAGACCCTCAGGCAGGCTGGTCAGCTGGTTACCGCTAAGATTAAGCGATTCAAGCGTGCTCGGAAGGGTCGCTGGCAGGTTCGCCAATTGATTGCGGCTGACATCGAGTTCAATGAGACCCCATGGGAGAGATTCGGAGAGCTCGGTCAGCTGATTTCCACTAACCGCGAGCGAGGTGAGACGGCTCGGGAGAGCGTCGGGCAGGCTACTGAGTCGGTTGTCGTTTGCATTCAGCATCTCGAGCCCAGCCGGAAGGTTGGCGGGCAGACTGGTCAAGCTGTTATCGGCCACCTCTAGCCAGGAGAGGGTTGCCGGAAGAGCGTCGGGCAAACCTGTCAACCGGTTATGGCTAATGAGAAGATGCTGGAGACCGGGTGGGAGCATAGCGGGCAGGCTGCTTAGCTCGTTGTGCCTGGCGTACAGTTCCTGCAACCTTGGCGGCAGGGCAGTGGGCAAAGCGGTCAGGGACAGGGAGGACAAATCTAGCGAATGCGAGCTCGTGTTGTCCGAAGCCCTAATTCGCATGCGCCCCTGTCGTCGGTTCTCGGCATCGCCCTGCCCCTCTTCGGCAACCCAGTTGTCCAGGATCCCCGCGCGCACGGAGGCGGGGGTCCGATACCCCGTCAAGACTTCGAACAAATTTGCCACGGCACGGTTGAAGCCGGCGAGGTAGCTTTCCTGCTCCCCTTCTTCAAAAGTGTCCGGATTTGAACGTGTGCTCCGCTGCGTCTGTCCTGTATCCATCAACTTTCTCCGCCTTTAGAAACTAAAGAGTACGCCTGCCACTTCGTAAGGCTCCGAAGCAGGTCGCTGCGCGCCAACGCAATAATTATTCGGGCGAGTGCCACGTGCGCTGCAGCGCCCACTCCTGGTCGAAGTGGTACAGCTTCACGCGAATCCCACAGCGGCCAATAGATCGAGTGCAGGATCCCTAACGTGGGAGCGTTCCGTCCTTGGCAGGCCTACCTGTCGATCACCTGACGAGTATTGCCGTAGGGGCGACCCGTTCGCTCAACCGTTGTCACCGCTGGTGATCGAAGCCTTGCGATGATGGCCGTTTGCTTAACGGCTGGTCATATGCAACGCCGAATTTGACGCTTGATGGCGATTTCGGGGTAAGGGCAATATGTGACTTTAAATCTGCGTCGGAAACGCCACGATTACAAATGACAGGAGGATCTGGCCGAGCGAGCGAGTTTATGCGCCCGTTACGACGGCGCCATCAAACCGCGGCGATGTCTCAGCAAGCGTCGCCATGCTCGGACAATTTGCTGAGCATTGGGATCGAACCGGGAGATCGGCTCGAAAGGCGCCGCGACTTCGTACGCCGCCTCTCGCCAGCCGCGACGCGCCCCGCCGCCGATTCCAGTCAAAAACAACATGCTCTCTAAGCTCAGCCGACGCGTGTTCAATGGGGCGCCGGATAGCAGCCTCTTACTCCCAGGATGCTTCCCCTGTCTCGGGGCTTCAGGAGGCCCCGATTAATGGCAGTGCTGTAAAACACAGCGGCAATAACACCGTAGGTGTAGCAGCTTTCGCCGCCGGCTCTTCGGAACGATCAAAGGGCGATGGCTGTGCGGCTCAACGAGGAGCCGCACAGCGACGACGCGCGCAAGTTAATCGGGCCGGTAGCGCTCACCTGCACCGCCCGGAGCCGCGCCAAGCTCGCAAGAGTCGCTGGAGCAAGCTATGGTCCATTAACAAGTCCAATACCGGAGCTGTGTGGACGGGCTCCTAGCGTGCGATTGTCTCTCGGCATCTACATTCTCGGGTGATGAATGAGCCGAACGTCATTGGGGCCTCCTGGCCCCAAGAGGGCGGTGTAACGCTCGCCTCGAATGTCGTAGTCTTTTACCGGCTGCGTCTCGTCCGGCAACAGGCCCCAGCGGCCGAGCCTCGAGAGCATCGTGTCCGGGGCGGGTTGGGTGCCGTGCGAAAAATTCTCGGGAACGGCGAATGATGCAGCATAAATCTCGCGGGCCGCGGGGGGCGTCCTCTCAGCCCTGGAGGACGCCGGAGCGGCATACTCCATCGAACGTCCAAGCAGCGCTAGTGAGGCTCGATTCGCAGGCTGAGCGCTGGGCTGCGGAACGTGTTCCGGTCGAGATCCGAGAGGAATGGCAGCGCCTGGCGCATTGAGTGGGGTGCTTCGCCTCATCGCCGCCGCGGGCACGAATAGCGCCGTGTAGCGGTCATTGTGAACGATAAAGCTGTTGGGCCGGCTGTCCTGGCTCGGCGGGATGCTGCTACCGTCAAGCGCCGCCGACGCGTGCTGGTCGCCGTGCCGGAAGTTGAAGGGATGAACGACCGTTCCTGAATTCAGGGTCTGCTGATGGCGCGCGGTTGGCTCGAGAGACGATGATGGGCCGGCGTCTTCCACCATCGCCCACAGCTGATCCTGATCGTAACCTTCCTCAGGAAGGACCAATGGCGAGCCGACCGCTGGCCCGAGAGGCGACGGTGCTCCGGCGCTTTCCATCAGCACACGAGCCATTGAAGTGCCCGGCTCGCTCAGCTGGCGCTCAATGGCATCCAGTTCCGCATGGCTTAGCGACCTCTGCCTCTTCGCAGGCCTCAGGTGCCCGCTGTAATCCTCACCCATGAGGGCCGCGTGACTTGAAGGGGGGGCGCTCCCGGTCAGCTCGTTCAGAGCCGGCTGGGATCCGTCGCTCCAGTTGAAGTGACGAACGGCCTGTCCGGGATCCGGTGTTTGGTGATCGTGCGCGGTTGGCTTGAGAGACGATGCTAGGACGGCTTCGCCGATGATCCCTCGCGGCGAATCCTGATCGTGACCTTCCGCAGTCAGCCCGCTCGGCCAAGTCGAAGCTCCCCGCGCGCTGTGCTGCGCAGCGACGTGCCCGACGCCTCTGGTGACTGCGTCTTCGGGATGAGGACCGCTGGCCCCAAGTTCCAACGACTCGGTGAGTCTACGGTCTTCGCCAGGCAGATGAGGATAGTAGCGATCTGGAGAAACAGGAACCCCTGCGACGGCAGTGGTATCAAGCTGCGGCACTTCATCCAGGTACGGCTCAAACTCCGCTCGCTGCTGTTGCGGTTGTGTCACCGCAGCGTTGTAAGCAGCGAAATCCCGGTCGAACGGGTTGATGCTGTTAAATGGGTCCATGTCCCCTCCTTGATTCGGTTCGCAATCCTGAGCAGGTTCACTCTCTGGTTCTCCCTTTATTGGGATCAGCTGTCGACAAGCTGACGCGCTTAGAATTCCGACTTGGCTGTGATCGTCTCTGGAGTGCCGTTTGGACTTAGAGAGCATGTTGTTTTTGACTGGAATCGGGGTTCCCGGAGCGGGCGATTTCTGATTCAAGCTCCATGCTGGAGTGCGGAGGCCAGCGTGGATGATGCGCCCCTATTCGAAAGGCATCCGTGAACGCGCCTTGGCTCGCGGTGACGCGGGCGAGATGGTTCGGTCGATCGCAGAGGCGCTACAGAGCCCCTCGTACGCGCCAGACCACCGTATCTTCTTGCCGCCCTACAGCCCTGACCGCAACCCGATCGAGCACGTCTTCGCCAAACTCAAACATCTCGTGCGAGCCGCAGAGCCTCGTGACGTGGAGGCAACCTGGCGGAAGGTTGGTGAACTCCTCGATCTTCTCCCAGGAGGAGTGCACCAACTACTTCAAAAACCCAGGCTATGCTTCCGTGTAAATACATCATGCTCTAGCCGGCTCGAAGTGAAGGGTCACCGCGAGCAAGCACAGTCAAGCGCGTCCACGTCGTGCCGCCTACGCAAAGCGCGCCGAGGTAAGCGAAGGCCTCACGCCAGGCCAGCGACGGCACTGCGATCTGCGACAGCGCGAGCACCACATTGTAGCCGGCGATGGCAGCTGGGACAGCGAATATGGTCGCGATCATGACGCGCCGGGCCACGGATCGGCTACCAGCGAAGGTGATCTCACCGACGGCAAATGTCAGCACGCCAGCGGCAATTGCGACGAGCAGCGCGCCGATGACGCTGGCGCCACCATGGAACGCTATCATCCCGAAATTAAGTGCGACGAAAAACGGCAAGGCATACACTGCCAGCGCGAAAACCGCCCAGCAGAACAAACCGATGCCGAGTGCGTTGAGAACAAGCCCAAGGGCGGGCATGGTGGCGGCTCCAATTGCATGGATTTGCAAGTCGCGCCTTCCACCACCACCACGGCGCGACTTCGGATATAAGGTCTGAACGAGGCGGAGTTGCGGCGCGTACAACTCCGCTTTGATGGTTTGGAGGCGAGACGACGGCGCTCACGCGCCGCCGAATCTCCAAACGGGGATGCCGAAACGCCTCGCCTTGTCGGCGAGGTTGTCCTGGATCCCTGTACCCGGAAAGTGCATGACGCCGATCGGCAGCAGTTCGAGCATGGCGTCATTGCGCTTGAAGGGAGCCGCCTTGGCATGCTTTGTCCAGTCGGGCTTGAAGACGATCTGGGGTACCTTGCGGGTGGTCGCCCATTTGGAGGCGATCAATTCGGCGCCTTTGGGCGAGCCGCCATGGAGCAGGACCATGTCGGGATGCTTGGCGCGAACCTTGTCGAGGCGATCCCAGATGAGGCGGTGGTCGTTGAAGTCCAGCCCGCCGGTGAGTGCGATCTTCACTCCCGGCGGCAACATGTCCTCGCTCTCGGTACGACGCTTGGCGGCGATAAAGTCGCGGGAGTCGATCATCGCTGCGGTGAGCGTGCGGTGGTTGACCAGCGAGCCCGACCGAGGACGCCACGACGAGCCGGTGTGGACCTCAAATCGTTCGATCGCCTGATCGCGAAAGATTTCCAAGCAATTTCGGCGCTCGATCAGCGTGATGCCCTCGGCCGTCAGGCGCTCAAGCTCGACCGATCGCACCTCCGACCCGTTCTGCTCCCGTTGGCTCTTGTGCTGAGCTTGTTCATTGTCGTCGAGCTGACGTTCAATGCGGTCGACGGCACGATGGAACAGGTTGACCGTCGACCAAAGGAGTTCGTCGAGGTCCGGCTCTAGCCGCGTATCGCTCAGCGTGGCGACCAGGGCGTCGAACATATCGACGATGGCACCGGCGATCGTTTTCGCCTCGGGAAGGGGTCTTGGATCTGGCTGGTCGTCGAAGGGACGATAGCCGAAGAGCTGCAATTCACTCAGGACGTAGTCGGTTGGAGACGCCGCCTGCGCCGGTTCGATGTCGTCGTGGTCGGTCATGGGAAGAGGTCCTTTGCCGGATTGGCCGCGCCCATCGCGGCCTTCGTGGCGATCACTCAGACGGCGGGCGGAACGGGCCAGAACCCGGAGCGGCTTGTCCGCCGAAGCCCGCTAGGGCGCAGGCGGAAGCGGAGGGCCGAAGCGGCAGCGGAGGATGGCGGAGGCCGGCTATTTTGCTTCGCGATGCAAAGCGCGCCGCTCGGATCGCTGGCGTGCCTTCTCATCGCCTGCGCGCGGCGGAAAATAGCCGGACGCAGCCATTGCCGGCCCGAACCGCTTGCCGTCCGATCGCCCTCTAGAAGGCCGTGGTCGCGTGCCCTTCCGGCATTGGCCCAATCTACCACCGATGCATCGCGCTCGATCGAACGATGGCGGCTTTTTCCGCGGCCGGCGGGAGCGAATGCAAGAAGCGAACGACATCTTCTGGTACGAGTTGAAGCCGCAACGCTGCTCGGAGTGCCTCAGGGCCGAAGATGTGCAGATCTTCATTGAAGTCGCCCAACCGAGGGGACAGCGCGATCGCTTCAACGCCGGCATCTTCCGCGCGCTGGGTAAGGTTAGCCTGTACGGCATCTCCGGCGGCATCGGCGTCGCGGGCGATATAGAGCCGACGTAGCCCAGCCGGCAGCAACATGGCCGAGAGGTGATTGGCCGACAGCGCCGCTGTCATCGGCAGGCTCGGCAGTACACAACGCAGCGACAGCATGGTCTCGATACCCTCGCCGGCAGCGATCACGTCGTCCGCCAGGCCGAAACGAACGGCATTGCCGAGCAGGTCACCCATGGCGCGTCGTGGCGTGTCGACAGGGGCCTTGCCGAGCCGGACGCGATCAAATCCGTCAGGATCGAGCCAGGTGCGATGCACGCCGGAGATCCGCCCGGCGAGGTTCGTGACGCAGGCGATCATCGCTGGCCATGTTTCGGTCGGCAAATGCTCGTCCGGTCGATAGTAGCAACGTGGGTGGAAGCGCAAGCTGCCACCATGGTGGATGCGGGCTATTCCGCGACGTTGCAAATAAGCTTCGACCACAGTCCCGTCGATTGGGCTGGACATGGCAAAGAGGCGACGGGCGGCTTGCTGCGATCCGGCCAGCACGGCTGGACCCACCCCTTCCGGGGTAGGTTGCCGCTCGGAACGAGGTAGCTTCAGAAAGCGTCTCGCCTCCTCGGCCACCTCGCGAAAGTCTCGCAAGGCCAGACTTTCGCGGATGACGTCCAGGAGGTCACCATGTTCTCCGGTCGCGGCATCGGTCCACTTGCCGGCGGGTCCCTTCGGCGATTCCTGGAGCCGTACGAACAACGAACGGCCCGGCGTGTTGCGGACGTCGCCGACCACCCAGTACCGTCCGGCCCGCTTACCATTGGAGAGATAGTGCCTGCATACCGCCTCGGCCTCGCGCGCGAGGCGGCGTGCCAATTCGGAGGCGTCGCGGGGCATCACGCGGCCTCCCGTCCACCGACGCGCGCGACCGGATAGCTGTCGAGCACCTTCGCCAGGACCTCCACACCGCTTGCGTCCGTGGGCACGAACATGCGGAGCTTCCAGGAGATGATCTCCCCGAACAGACCATAAGCCCGCAGGCGATCGCGCATCGTGTCGTTGAGTCCCGACAGTTCGATGCGGGTTGCGCCCATCAATCGGACACGGCGAAGCTGGAGGTCTTCGGCAAGATCGAGGACGATCTGTCCCTCCATCAGCGCGGCAAAGGCAGCGTCCGGCGTCAACGTGGGCGCATCCGCGGCAAGGACGTTCGCGACCCAGGCGGCGGAGACCTTGCGGCCGATGATGCGTTCGCCCGCGTCGGTCTGGAGGCGATAAACTCGGCTTGATTCGTTCGGCAGCCGCTTCCAGATGGGTAACAGCAAGCCGGCCACGACGTGGATCGTACTCTCCGAGAACTCGGGTAGCTCTGCGAGTTCCGCCACCCAGGCGGCGGCAAAGCGTTCGCGATCCGATTCGGCCCAATGGCTTTCCGCCATCATGTTGAGGGAGACGCTGTGCTGCTCCATCGGCCGTATCAAGCGGATGCGCCGCTCGATCTCGCCGTCGTCGAGCATGAAACTTGGCGCCGGGAGCTGCACGGCCGCACGGGCCGAGCGTTCATTGAACAACGGAATCGCGCGATGATCGGAAAGCCGAGCCAGAGCCTCATCGAGACTTAAGGGATGATTGCGCCAGCGCTGGGTCAGCGTAAGCAGGCGGGTCTGCGCCCCCGTGCCCGGATGGGTGTAGACCGTCCGCCGGTCGCAGACGACAAAGCTCTCGGCGCGGAGCGTTTCCAGCCCAATGTCATAGCTGCCGGAAGCAACCGCGCCCTCGATCCGAGCCATCAAGAGCTGTTCGAAGGCGGTGAACAGGACGTTCTGTAAGTCGATGGTGAGCGCCAGCAAACGATTGAGGAAGGTCGTGATCGGCGGCAGCTCATCCCTCAGCCCATTGGCATCGGTCAGTTGCAGGCCTGTCGCATCCTCAAACCTCTCGAGCGAGCAGCCGTCGATCCTGCCGCGAACGAGCAACGTGTAGAGTTGACGCAAGGCATCACGCCCGTACCGGCTTTCGAGATTGTCCTCCGGCCGGAACAGGCCCTGCCCTCCGGTCTGGCGCTGACCGCGTGTGATCGCACCCAGCGTGTCGAGCCGGCGCGCAATGGTGCTGAGAAAGCGTTTTTCGGCCTTGACATCCGTCGCGATGGGACGAAACAGCGGCGGCTGCGCCTGATTGGTCCGGTTGGTCCGGCCAAGCCCCTGGATCGCGGCATCGGCCTTCCAGCCGGGCTCGAGCAGGTAATGGACCCGCAACCGGCGATTTCGGGCCGACAGTTCGGCATGGTAGCTCCGTCCCGTGCCGCCCGCGTCGGAGAACACGAGGACGCGCTTGACGTCATCCATGAAGGCCGAGGTTTCCGCGAGATTCGCCGAGCCCGCTCGGCCCTCGACCACCAATCGGCCATGCTTGCGAACGATGCGGCGCGAACGGCCGGTCACTTCGGCGACCATGTCGGTGCCGAAACGCTGGATGACCTGGTCCAACGCCCCAGGAACAGGCGGCAGCGAGGCGAGCTTTTCGATCAAGCGATCGCGGCGCAAGACAGCCTCCCGGCTCTCGACCGGTTGGCCGTCGCGATAGACAGGCCGCGAGCAAAGATTACCCTCTGAATCAGTGAAGGGCTCGTAGAGCTGCACCGGGAAGGAATAAGCGAGATAGTCGAGGACATACTCGCGAGGCGTAATGTCGACCTGGACGTCGCCCCAATCTTCGGTCGGGATCTCGGCCAGGCGACGCTCCATCAGCGCCTCGCCCGTTGAGACGATCTGAATCACCGCGGCATGGCCGGCGTCGAGATCACGCTCGATCGATTGGATCAGCGAAGGCGTCTTCATCGAGGTCAACAGATGCCCGAAGAAGCGCTGCTTGGCGCTTTCGAAGGCGGATCGCGCCGCCGATCTGGCCTGTCCGTTCAGCGTTCCGGTTTCGCCGGTGACGTTGGCGGCCCGCATCGCGGCGTCGAGATTGTTATGGATGATGCTGAACGCGTCAGCATAGGCGTCGTAGATGCGAACCTGCTCGGACGTAAGCTGGTGCTCGACGAGCTCGTACTCGACGCCCTCATAAGACAGCGAGCGGGCGGCATAGAGACCGAGCGCCTTTAGGTCACGAGCCAGGACCTCCATGGCCGCCACCCCACCCTCCTCGATCGCCTCGACGAACTCGGCGCGCGTGGCGAACGGGAAGTCCGCGCCGCCCCAGAGCCCGAGGCGTTGCGCATAAGCGAGGTTGTGCACCGTGGTGGCGCCCGTCGCCGACACATAGACCACCCGAGCATTCGGCAAGGCGTGCTGGAGCCTCAGGCCCGCGCGCCCCTGCTGAGAGGCCGCCTGGTCGCCGCGCTCGCCCTTGCCCCCGACCGCATTCTGCATGGCATGGCTCTCGTCGAAGATGATCACTCCGTCGAAGTCGGAGCCCAACCATTCAACGATCTGGCTGACACGCGAAAGCTTCTCGCCGCGCTCGTCGGTGCGTAGCGTGGCATAGGTTGTAAATAGGATGCCTTCCGAAAGCCGGATCGCCGTCCCCTGGCGAAACCGGGACAGCGGCGTCACCAGCAGGCGCTCCATGCCGAGCGCCGACCAGTCGCGCTGGGCATCTTCGATCAGCTTGTCGGATTTGCTGATCCAGACCGCACGGCGGCGGCCCTTGAGCCAATTGTCGAGCAGGATTCCACCGACCTGACGTCCCTTGCCCGCGCCGGTGCCATCGCCCAAGAACCAGCCACGGCGAAAGCGGATGGCATTCTGAGCGTCCTCGCACGCGGCGGCCACAACATCAAAGGTCGGATCGACCGTCCAGGAGCCTGCCAGGAATTCGGAATGTGCTCCGCCGGCATAAATGACGCTCTCGAGCTGAGCGTCCGACAGAAGTCCATCTGTCACCACACGTGGCGGCAGATGCGGACGGTAGGTCGGCTTCGGTGGCGCGACGGATGCCATTGCCGCGGACTGCACGAGTTTGGTCGGATGTGGATGCGATCCGGAAATCCGGATCGACTGCAATTCGTACTCCTCATAAAGCGCATCGGTCAGTCGGGCGCTTTCCGGCGGAGACCAATCGACTGTCTCGTAGTTGAGCTCTACGCCTCTTGGCGCCACACGTCCCGACGTGGACGGTAGACACGGTACAGCGGCGGCGGTCGATCTCGCCTTCGCTGGACCACAACGAATAAGGTCGCGCCCAACCGGCGTAGTGACGACGGGTAGCCTCGACGGCACATGCCGGGCCACCCAGCCAAATAAGGTGGCGACATCGCTCGCCATGCCCGGTGAAGCGGGAAAGATTTTCGGATCAGGCGCAGGCAGCTTGTCGATCACAAGCAGCCTTGTGTCCGTTTGTGTCCCGTGCTTGGCGTAGACGGCGCCGTCAATGGCGGCAGAAAACGCAACCCGCCCGCGTTCCTGGAGACGAACAAAGGCTTCCGTCCATGCCGGATTATCGGGCGCAAGGCTCTTGCCGACGATGGCGACAAGACGGCCGCCGTCGCAAAGGCGCGCCAAGGCTGAGGTGATGTGCCGGAGAGCTGCGTCCGGCATCGATCGTTCGACATTCGCCACAGCCGAGAACGGCGGGTTCATCAAGACGACGCTCGGGGCAACCCTCGCCTCAAGGTGATCATCGATCTGGGCGGCGTCAAAGCGGGTGACCTTAACGTTGGTGAACAGCTGATCGAGCAATGTCGCGCGCGGCTCGGCCAACTCGTTCAACACCAGGGCGCCGCCCGAAAGCTCGGCAAAGATCGCAAGCAAGCCTGTCCCTGCCGAGGGCTCGAGAACGCGATCGGCAGGCGTAACGCCCGCCGCCACAGATGCAACAAGGCCGAGCGGAATCGGCGTCGAGAATTGTTGAAGTGCCTGGCCATCCTCGGAACGCCGCGTATGGGTCGGCAGACAGCTTGCGATCCTTGCGAGCATCGGCAGCATGGCAGCCGTCGAACCCGCCTTGGCGCGCATGGTCGGGCCGAACTTGCGAAGGAATAGAACGGTCGCCGCCTCGCAGGCGTCATAGGCGGTCTTCCAATTCCAGGCACCGGCCGCGTCCGAGCCGGCGAAGGCAGCCTCCATGGCGCTGCGCAGGACAGCGGCATCGATGCGACGACCGCGTTCGAGCTCAATCAAGAGCTGCCGTGCGGCGCGGAGAGCCGCAGAGGTTAGACTTGCAGCGGCACGCATCGAGAGCGGCGCGGCGGCAGCGCCGCCGGTGAGAGATTCGGTCATGGCAGGATGTCTTTCGGAGAGCGGGAACGGGTCGAGCCGGCTGGCGCTCTCTCTGGACCGTGCCGGCTCAAACCCGTCTCGGCCGCTCTCTGCCTCTCAGGAGGCGGCCGCGCGCCCTCACGCCGCGCCACCACATTCGGCCGGGCGACAAGACGAAATCACTGCCGGACACGGCGTGGACGGGCGCGGGATGAGACGTGCGAAGGAAGGCGTACGGGACGGCCGGAGCCGTCCCGCGATGAGGCGTCATTCGGCGGCATCGAGCTGTGGTTCAGCCTCGTCGCCACCCTCCTCCTGCCCTTCGTTGGCGAGGAATTCGGGGAGCGAGCCAGCCTCCCCTTCCTGTTCGACTGGCGAGGCGGTGGCGTCGACCAGGCGCAGCAGCTCCGGCAACCAGCCCGAACCCTCGAGAAGACGCTCGGCCTCGCTGGCCATCTCGGACTTCTTCAGGTGATCGATCAATTGCGCGGACGATTCACCTCGCGCCTCCCGCACCGCCTCCAGGATACGCGGCTTGGTGACGCGGCCGAGATAGTTGTCAACAGTCGGTCGCCAGCCGGACTGAACCATGTCGAGGCCGACAGCACGCGCCAGCACATCGGCCTGATCGAACCGAGAGCAGACGCCGTGAGCATAGACACGGCCCTGATTGTAACGGTTGGCCGGCTCATGGACGGCGTTGACCGCAAATGACGCACAGTGAGCGAACAGGGATGCCTGTGCGGCACCGTCAAGGGCCGTGAGCGCATCCCAGAGATCGTTCTCGCTCTTGGGCAGCCGGGCCTTCCAGGACTCGTGCCGGGCCTCAACTGCCTTGGCAGATGCGCTTTCCCTGAGCCCGGCAGCTTGAGCGGGAAAGGTCGGCGTACGAAGTCCGATCTCCAGACATGTGTTGGACGATCCGTACCGGTAAAAGGCCGTCAGCACGAAATTGTGCAGCACCGCCTGGAACGCGATTGCCGGATGTTGTGCCAGCGCGTCCCGCAATGCCAACGTACGATGCGCCGTCAGTTCGGTGATGAGTCGATCCGGCAACGGCCTTGCCGCATCCTCATCATGCTCCTCCGGCTCGGTCGATGCACCGGCGAGCGAAATCGCCGTGCCCTGGACCGAAGCACCGGGCTCCTGCCCTTCAGTCACCGCTACATCGGTGCCTCGCTCGCCTTCGACACCGGTCGCAGGCTCCTCGTCCTCCGGTCGGACATAACCCCGATTGACAGAAAGCCGCCCTTCGCAATCGATGCTGACGAAGACGCCGGCTCTGGCCATCTGGTCCGGCTCGAAGATGTCCGGCCGGTTGTTGAACGCTTCGAGCGCCTGCTCGAGTTCGCCGAGCCGCGCGTCCACCTCACCGGGCAGTTCGTCAGCGCCTTCAAATCTTGCCTCAAGCGCGTCGTATTCCGCCTGGAGAGTATCGAAGCGCGCCTGCTCCTCGGCGGTGAGAGCCGCCGGATCTGCCTCGAGCCGGCGGAGCCCGTGGTCATGGCCGTAGGGAAAGCTGGCGGCGGTCACCTCTATCCACTTCCAGCCTTCGGCGGCGATCGCCTCAGCTTCTGCCCGCAACTTCTCAGCCACGAGACGCTCCAGCAGCGCAACGTCCTCGAGCCAGCCGCCGCCATCTTCTTCGAAGAGATCGCGCAGCACGCCGCCGCCGGCCGCTTCATAGGCGGCGAGGCCGACAAATCGGGCGCGCCTGTCGGACACCCGCACCGCACGCTCGGTCAGGAGGCGCCTGATCTGATACGGCTCGTCATAACCCGACTTGCTGACGGTCTCCCAGACCTGTTCCTGCCGGCCGTGATCGGCGGTAACCGAGAACGCCATCAACTGTTCGAGCGACATGCCGTCGTCGGCGTAAACCTCGAGCAGCTTCGGGGACACCGCCGCAAGCCGCAGCCGCTGCTTCACGACGTTGACGGATACAAAGAAGATGGCCGCGACATCTTCCTCGGACCGCCCTTGCTCGCGCAGGGTCTGGAATGCGCGAAACTGGTCCAGGGGATGAAGCGCGACGCGGTGCACGTTCTCGGCGAGCGAGTCTTCTTCCGCGGTGATCACGTCACCCATGTCACTGACGATGCATGGGACCGGCTCGGCCTTCGCCAGACGCTTCTGCTTGACCAGGAGCTCAAGTGCGCGATAGCGGCGACCTCCGGCCGGCACCTCGAACATGCCGGTTTCCCGGCCTTCGTCGTCGAGGACAGGCCGGACGTTGAGACTTTGCAGCAGGGAGCGCCGGGCGATGTCCTCGGCGAGATCCTCGATCGAGATGCCGGCTTTGAGGCGCCGCACATTGTTCTGGCTCAAGATGAGTTTGCTGAAGGGAATGTCGCGCGACGACGACAGCTTGATCTTCTGAACGGCCTTTGCCATGTCAGTTTCTCCGAAACGGGCGGCCGGGAGCCTCTCTCTCGGCCTCCAACCCGTTCACGAACATGCCTGCCCCTCTCTCGCTCTCGCGTTCTTGCTGGCGCAATGGCGGTGGTCGGCGGCTGCCGCGCTATCGGAAAACTGAGTTGCCCGAGCTCGGATGCGATCCAGTTCACCTCTCGTTTCAGAAGTCGAGGTCACGTGGGTCGAAGCTGCAAGCGAGTATCGCGACACTTGGCGTGCATCTTTCGGTGCCGCGCCGGTTTTGGCGACGGCGCTACGGTCTCCGAGCCGCCGCGGAATTGCCGGCCCGCGACGGACATCAACGTCTCCCCGAGAGGCAGCGCCATCCCCGAACTGGTGAGCCGGAAGAGCGCAGACGAGCCAAGCCGGAGAACGGAATCCCCGGCTTGGCCGCAATTACGCCACGCGGTCGAGCAACTTCTTGGCCTTGGCCTCCATGTCCAGGCGGACATCCTGATGCGGCCTGTCGCGCGCGACGGCGGTGATGCCCTGCATGAAATCGAAGATGCTTTCAGGCGGGCGGCCTTCCTCCGCCAGCACCGCCTCAATCACCTTGCCTGTCTCGGCCTTGGAGAAGCCGCGGCGGCGCAGAAACTCGGTGCGATCCTCGTCGCTGCGTGCCACGATCCGCTCGCGGGCGGCCTTGATGCCGTTGACAAAGGGCATGGGTGAGGAGTCGGCGAAGTTCAACAGTGCCGGGGCTGCCTCGTGAGCAAAGCGGGAGGCTGCGTATTTGGAATGGCGGATGGTCATCTCCTCGAAATCTTCCACGCCCCACAGATTGCGGTTCTGACAAACCGCACGAAGATAGAAGCTCGCCATGCCGAGCGTCTTCGCGCCAACTTCCGAGTTCCAGCAATAGAAGCCTCGGAAATAAAGGTCGGGCGAGCCGTCCCGGAGACGACCGGCCTCGATCGGATTCAGATCATCGACCAGAAACAGGAAAACGTCCCTGTCCGACGCGTAGAGGGTCGTCGTGTCCTTGGAAATGTCGACGCGGGGATTGTAGATGCCACTTGACCAGTCGAGCGCACCAGGCACCTTCCACCGTGTATCGCCTGTGCCATTGCCAGCGATGCGTTGTACGGCCTCAACCAGCTCGTGGTCGTAGATCCGGCCATAGTCGGGACCGGTGACAGCGCGAAGCTCGATGCGGCTATCCTCGGTCTCGAGCGTTTTGATCTGCTCGACGCGAGTGGCGGTCAGGCCATATTGCAGGTTGATTGCTGCGAGCGCCGCGGGGAGCTGCCGCAGGTAGGTGGCCGGAGCGCCAACCTGGCTTGCAAGCTGGCCGAAGCTCCAGTGGGTCGGGGCGAGCGGCGTGTCCGAGCCGGGCAGCATCAAGGCCAGGCGCTCAGGATCGGCACGGTTTGCCTCGACATGGATGAGCGCGCTTTCGACCACGCGCGTCCGGCTGCGGTCCGCGCGCTCGCGCACCGTGCAGGCCAGTTCGTTGAGCGACAGATAGCGCTCATCCGCCGGACGACAGAACCACTCCGAGGACACCCGACCAATGCGCTCGCCGCGGCTCACATCCACTCTGTAACCGAAACTGGCGTTGCGGCTGGCATCAACAATTTGCGTATTCATGGGAGCAACCTCCATGACGGGCGCCGGAAGACTCTCCTCCGACCCTTAACCCGTCATGGCCAAGGCCAATCCCCTCTGCCTCTCCTGTATCGTCGGTCGCCAACGGCAACGTCCAAGACGTGCGACCAAGGCCTTCTACCAAGGCCCTCGACCAAGACCCGCGACGGCGACATCCGCCGCGCCGCAGCTTCCGTCAGGGATGGAAGCCCGAAGGGTGAAAACCCGGCGCAAGCCGGGTTTCAGCGCCAGCCGACAGCCCGGTCCCGCAGGGAGACGGCAATAAACTCAGCCAACGCTTGACAAGACATTTTGAACATGAGCGGGCAGAAGTCCGACGTCCCTGGCAGATTGTTGCGGACGCGATGCCGTATCGAATTCTGCCCGGAGTTCGCGAACTGGAGTTCGGTATCGACATAGGAGATTTTGTCCGCCGTGGGCAGATTGAGTTCGCGTCCCAACAGCCATTCATAGAGAAACCGGATGCGACGCGTGTAGAGCCCGGTCGGCGTCTGCTTCACAAGCTCCGCAATCTCCTCCTTGCCGCACGGCGAGGAAAAGCCGCTTCAGGATGGCGAGCTCTATTGCTTCGTTCTTGAGCGCAAAAGTCAGATTTCTCTCAAGGGTCGCGGCAGGCGCATGACGCGGCGTGTAGATGCGCCATCTTCTCACAGTCGAGCGCGAGCGGCCGGCTGTTTGCGCTTTTGCAATTCGAGGACGAGAAGGTTCTTGCCCAAAGCCAGGCCCGCCTTCGCCGACTCGCTCCGCCTCGCAGAAGGCCGCGCTTATGCGCGCACAGGCGGCGACGAACGCCCCCGTGTTTGAAGCCGCTAAGACGCGCGCAAAACCTGGGCGGGGGGCCGGCGCCGGAGGAGCCGGCCCAGATCGATCCGTGCAACCTATCCAACAGCGAGATATTCTCGCTGGCTCGCGCAGAAAAAAGAACCCCGCCCAATAGTCTGGGCGGGGCTCTGAAGGATCGAGGCTCACTCGCCGTTCTTGCGCGGGCGCGACCACAGCAGCGTGTAGCCCTCGCCGCCTTCGTCGTCGAACAGGTTCGCGTAGATCGGTGCGTTGAACGAGGGGTCGTCGAGCTTGAGCGAGAGGTAATCGCGGCCCTCTTCGGAGCGCTTCGACCAGGCTGCGCCGATCTCGGCCCGGCCTACATAGATGCGGTGGCTCGGAGCGTTGTCGTTGGAGCGGTTGGTCTCGGCGACGATGCGGACGCCCTTGGCTTGCAGGCTCAGGGTGACAATCTCGCCCTGGAAATCGTTGCCCAGCTTCTTGAAAGAACCGATGTTAGCCATGTCACTTCTCCTGTTGTGTTTCGAGCCCGCGACCACCGCGGCCTCGATGGCGATCTAAAGGCCGAGGACGATCGGCGACGCACCCGTTCGGGCCGGAGCGCAGCGGAGGACGTCGTTGTGGCGACTTTCTTGTCTCGCGAGGAATGGGCGAAGCCCAGGGGAAGAAAGTCGCATCAACGGCGTTGCGGCTCAGACGATCGAGGCAAAGCCGGTCTTCGGCCAGATCAAGCCATCAAAGAGGCCACGTGCGTCCGCGTGCTGAAGCGCAATTTCAAGGAGAAGATTGGCCAATCTCGGTTCAGCTGTACAAGATGTTGGAACGATTCAGCGAAGAAAGAGAAACGATCTGCTGCAAAGGACGGTATCGTCCGTGAACGAACATCGAGAGCGCGCAATCCGCCACCGCGACGAGTGGGCTAGGCCGAGATTGCTGCAGCCTGGTCGAAGCGCACCGAAGAGGCGGATTTGCTTCTCGTTCTCGTCATCTTGCCCCCGCATTCAACGAACCGATCTACCCGAACTTGCTCGACGAGGAAGGAGACGAAGGATCATCCCTCGCGTGTGGCGGCCGTGAGAATGGTTGAGGCGGCTCCGCCAAGTCTAGCCGGCTCGAACGGGCGGCTCACCGCAAGCAAGCACAGTCAAGCGCCTCCGCGTCCTGCCGCCAACACGAAACGCGCCGAGGCAAGCGAAGGCAGCCCGGCAAGCAATGCGATCTGGGGCAGGCAAAACATCTGCCTCTCGATGGCCATCTTCCGTTGGACGGTTTCGAATTCCGAGCATGAGCAGCTCGCCATTGCCCAGACCAACGAAAATCCACGTTGCCAGAGAAATTAGGCCTATTAGCCAGCGCGCTAAAAGACGCTTTCGTCAAGCCCCTTGAGCGACAGGCCCAGACCTGCACGATCCCGGAAGAGCAGCCTGATACCACATAAAAAACGGCCCCGGGAACGGCGGACTGATAGTCAAACTGCAGAAATCGCTTGAACCTCACGCCACGTCAGGGCGTAGCCTGGAAACCGTCAGCAGATCCTGAAGACGCGAAGCATCGGATCGGGACGTCACACAACCAAATGACAGAGCTGGTTCGGCGTCATCGTGAGTATTGCGCCGTTGTACCCCTCAACGCGAAGCGAACGGCGCAGCCGCATTAAGCCAAAATCGCTACCTCGCAAGCAATTCGATCCAGGAGACATGGATGAAATTAGCGAAGACCTCTGTAATCGCATGCGGCATTTCGGCTTTCCTCGCATACTCCGTCATTGCGCAAAGCCTCGCCACCGACGCCAGGGCTCGCAAAGGCATGCAAGACAGGAGCGTACAGAGCGGCATGAGTGATGATGACGATTCTTCGCCCAAACTCAGGACCGCGGGCGGGAAAGTGGGCAGGAAATCGACCAAGAGCGCGAAGAGTGCAGCCGGCGGCAACGCACCGGACAAGGAGACTGATTGATCCGCAACCAACAGCACACCGGTGGGTGGGAAGCGACTGACGCGAGGCCGTGTCCGGGTAACCCTCCACTCGCACCCTCTGGCCGGAGGTTCAGCCGCACCAAGATGAACTGTGACGGTCGTCGATCTTCAAGGAATACGACAAGGACGAAGGTTCAGCCATTTAACTCGCGCGTTTGCCGTGGCCGCCCGACGGAAGCCATGAAACTAACCCTGATCAATAGCAGCGCAACGGCCGCAATGCTCAACTGCCCGATCGAAGAGGAGCAGTTGCAAAGGCTGAACGGTGACCCGATGCGATCGTTGTGCACGATAGCATTGGGTACTGCCCTCCGATCCCGTACGACCGCGTCAGGTTACCGACATTCATGTTCGGAAGCCGCCCGAGGAGTTGGCTGGCGCGGCGTGAAAAAGCACAACTTTTTGGTCTCTCGTCGGTTCTTCACAGTCTGGCACGCCGGTTGCTGAGTGATGCACGGCTTGGTTGCTTAATCACGACCTCCTGAGGCCCAAGCCGCTTCGTAGCGCAACTCGTGCGGGCGGATCTCCCGCCGCCCGCACGTTTTTCATGGCTTCGACCTGGCGCCGCGCTTCATGAGCTTATGTTTACCCCGTGAGGACGCTGCGCGGGCCCGTCTGGCACGCGAGTTGCTCGGAGGAATACGGCTTGGCCCTCATGTATCGCGCCCCCCAGAGATGGCCAAGCTTCCACCCAGACTAGCGCGGGTGGTCCCCCAAGCCGCCCGCGCGACTTTCCATTCGTCGCGGGTCTGCCGAGATCGGCCCCGGCGAAACGCTGTGGAGATTATCGGCATGATCCGTGGAGAGCTTTAGAATCGCTAAAGCAAGCGCTCATAGACCAGCCACTCACAGTTGCTCACGGAAACGCGTTGTGATGGAGAACGGAGTGGACGCCCGATGCATCTTGAGTATTCAATACCGTGGGCGCAGCAGCAGCATTAGCGATCGGCGCGCACGATGCTCTCGATGTTGCGCCGAACGTCGGCATCATGCTTGGCGCATTATTGATTGTCGCCTTTCCGCATCGGTTATCGCTAGCCTTTTAAGTTGCTGTCAAACCGAACGGCGCGATGACAGAACCGGTTGATGATCGCCTATTACTCTTAGATTTCTGCCGGCTCGACCGACATGGCTCCGCCGGCGCAGCGCTATGCCCCCCGGCAGGAGTTTTCGTTCCGAGATCTCACGATGCGCGGCTCTCGTGACTGTCCGACACCAGGACCATTTGTCCCGGTCTTCCGCTCAGCCGCGACCGAAGGTGGGAGTTTCATCTCCAGGAGCTGCGCGCGCGACATACCAAACCGGCCAGGAGATCCGATGGTGACGCCGAGCGCGGCGAAGCACGGCGGGTCACTCCCGAAAAATGATTCCACAAGCGCCGTGTCGATCACGTCGTTTTGGACTGCTGCCATGGTCACTTTCGTTGGCGAGTACCTTTGGAGGAACCGGCTGAGACGCAGCAGGACGGCAGGAAGTTCTTCCACATTCGCCTCAGCCGGATCCGACAAAAACATGGGTGCGGCACTGCCGCTTTCGCAAGTGCCTGGAAGGCCTTGAAACGATACGTCCCCCTTCTAATTTTATGGGTAGCCACGCAGTAATTGCACGGCACAATCGGGCGCCTGCTACGGGGCGCGTGCAGGCACCCGGCAAGTGTCCGGGGTGCTCTTATCCATGTTGCTCAAAGGAGCATATGGCTATGACCACGCTTGATCTCGCTCCCCTGTGGCGATCGACGGTTGGATTCGATCGTCTGTTCGACCTTCTCGCGGACTCCGGCCGATGGACCGGCGCGGACAATTACCCGCCCTACGACATCGAACGTGTCGGTGAGGACCACTACCAAATCACGCTGGCTCTTGCCGGCTTCCCGCCTGACACGGTCTCCATCACGGCCGGGCAGAACACACTGACCGTTGAGGGTCGCAAGGCCGACAAAAGCGGCCATCAATATCTCTATCAAGGCATCTCTGCGCGCCCGTTCCGACAGATCTTCAATCTGGCCGAGTACGTGCAAGTGAAGAGCGCCTCGTTCGAGAATGGCATGCTCAAGATCGATCTGGTTCGGGAGGTTCCCGAGGCGATGAAGCCGCGCCAGATTGCGATCAACACAGGTGCTGATCACCAGAAAGATGAGAACAAGCATGCGGCGTAACACCGCCTGCTCACAATTGAATTTTGCGGCGAGGCTTTATCGCGTCGCGAATTTTGGAACAAAGAAAGGAGAAAATCCATGCCTATCACCGATCTGACCCCCTGGGGCCGCGGTCGTGATCTGACCACCCGTCGCTCCGAAAACTACAATCCGGTTCTAACCCTGCACCGGGAGATGAACCGGCTATTCGATGACGCCTTCCGCGGCTTCGATGTCGCGCCATTTGGCGGCAGCTTTCTCGAGCAGTCGATGAATTGGCCGAGCATCGAGGTCAACGAGAGTGACCAGGACGTGAAAGTCACGGCGGAGTTGCCAGGTCTCGACGAGAAAGACGTCCAGATCGAGCTCGCCAATGGCGTTCTCTCGATCAAGGGAGAGAAGAAGACTGAGACGGAGGAGAAGGATCGCCGGTTCAGCGAGCGGTACTACGGCAGATTTGAACGGCGCATCCCGATCGAAGACGTGGACCAGGACAAGATCTCTGCTGCGTTCAAGAACGGAGTTCTGACTGTCACCATGCCAAAGCTGCCGCAAGCAGAATCCAAGGTGAAGCGTATTGCGATCAACTCGAAATGACACAAATCGATGGGAGCGGTCTCCGCTCCCGTCCTATTTCCAATAAGAGCGGGCGGGGGTGTGCCCGACCATGGACACAAAGCGGAAATCCAGTTTTGCAGGCGCTGCGGATGTTGTTGCGCATGCAAAGATCGCGGCTCAACACATCGAGGAACTGAAGGTCGCCTGTGCGAATGGAGATAAGAGCGCGGCCCGCCGTTCGCTGCGCCAGGCTATCAGCGAGCTCGAGCTGGCGCGCGCTATGGTGAGGACCGGTATTGATTGAGTCCGCGCGGATTTGGCGCTGCGTCCGAGTCAAGCAGACGGCTGGTGCGTAGCATCGCTTCCAGCTTGGCTGAGAGTTCCTTGGAGAAAAACGGCTTGCTGAGAAGCAGACTGCCGTTCATGTGTTTG
The DNA here is from genome assembly GCF_023278185.1 of Bradyrhizobium elkanii USDA 76. Classification (NCBI taxonomy): domain Bacteria; kingdom Pseudomonadati; phylum Pseudomonadota; class Alphaproteobacteria; order Hyphomicrobiales; family Nitrobacteraceae; genus Bradyrhizobium; species Bradyrhizobium elkanii. The sequence goes on from NZ_CP066356.1 coordinate 6,941,353, forward strand.
CTAGGCTTTTCGATGAGACTTGGATAGCCACTGCAGTACACGATCGGCAAGCCCGGCTGCTGCCGTTGAAGCTCAAGTCCGACGTTGAGTCCAGAACCGCCGGGCATCGCGAGATCAATAATCGCCACATCGATTGCTTGATGAGAAAGGGTCGACAGCGCGGCATCCAGATTATCAGCCGCCATCGCCTGGTATCCGAGATCGTCAAGCATGTTCCGTGTCGTTTCGAGCACGCTCGCGTCGTCGTCCACAGCAAGGATGCACTCCCGTGCGCCCATGCAAGGAGTGCCCAATTGGCGATCTTCGCCTCATACAACTGCACTGGTCGATATTCGCACGGCAAACCCGTAGACCTGCGACAACCCAAGTTCCGTTCTCTTGTCGGGCTCCTTGGACCGGGCGCTCCTTGGAACAGGTAAAGGCCAGCATAGTTGCCAGCCCATAGTACCGAGATAGGTAGGCCCGGCAGGCGACCGCGGCCGCTCTCGGCTCTGGGCGGTGCTCTCACAAGGCGGTCCGAATTGATGCCAACCCTCCCCATGACTGCGGCCGGTCATGCCGCCCTTAACGACGAACTGGCCGACCGCACTAGAATCAAGCGGCCTCAGCTTGCCGAGCGCATTCAGCAAGCGATTGCCGACGAGCCCAACCTTATTGAGAATTCGGAATATCAGGCTGCGTTGGGCGAGCAAAGGATCAACGAAGCTCGCATCGCCGAGTTAGAAAGCAAGCTTGCACGTGCAGAAATCATCGATGTGTCAAAGCTCTCCGGCGAGACCATCAAATTCGGCGCGACGGTCACACTGACGGACCAGGATACGGGCGAGGAGCGAATTTGCCAAATCGTTGGCGAGGCGGAAGCCGACCCGGCAAAAGGCAAGATCTCGTTCAGTTCCCCGCTCGCACGGGCGTTGATAGGCAGGTCCAAAGGGTCAGTCGTAGCCGTCCAGACGCCAGGCGGTGACAAGAGTTACAAAGTTGAGCAAGTAAGATGGCTGCCCTAAAAGCAGAGGGGCTGGGCTTTTGAGCCAATACGTCTGCCAGAGCATGAATTTGGCAGTCGACCGGCCAGATTGTCTTGAACCTTTTGCATCAATGCAGCAGGCGAGTGGATGTGCTGCTTGCCTGGACAGGCGGAGCAACTTTCACGACGGCGGAACTGGTTTGACCGCCCCGCACGATGGTGAGCTTCACATCTTGACCGACACGCGCCAGGCCGATCTTGTTACGAAGTTGCGACGCGCTGCGGATCCGACGGTCGTCTGCCATGACAACAATATCGTCCTTCCGCAAGCCGGCCCTTGCAGCCGGAGAGTCTGCCGCGACCTCTGCGATCACCGCGCCCTCGTTGCGCCCTTGTTTGGTCGACGGTTGGAGTTCGCGCAGTGAAACGCCAATGCGGCCTCGCTCAACGTGTCCCTTATCTACAATCTGCTCCATAACGATCCGGGCCATATTCGCGGGAATTGCAAAACCGATCCCGACATTCCCTCCGCCCGGCGAAATGATTGCGGAGTTGATGCCGACCAATTCGCCGCGGAGATTCACCAATGCGCCGCCGGAATTTCCCGGATTGATCGCAGCGTCGGTCTGGATGAAGTCCTCAAAGCCTTCCTTGCTCAAGCCAGTGCGACCCAGCGCACTGACGAGCCCGGACGTGACGGTCTGGCCGAGTCCAAAGGGATTGCCGATCGCGAGCACGAAATCCCCGACCTCAAGCGCATCACTGTCGCCGAAAGGAAGCGCCTGAAGGCCGGCAGGGTCTTGGATCTGCAGCACTGCAACGTCAGTTGGCGCATCGCGCCCGATTACCTTCGCAGTTAACTGCCGGCCGTCCTTGGTCGTAATCCGAACGACCGAGGCGCCTTCGACAACATGATTGTTGGTCAACACATAGCCGCGCCTGGCATCGACGATGACTCCCGAACCGGTCGAATTGATTTCCTTCTCGACCTGCTTGGGAATGTCGAAAAACTCACGAAAGAACGGGTCGCGGTAAAGCGGATTGTCCTCACGAATACGGCCGTGCACGGAAATATTAACGACCGCGGGTGTCACCTGTCGAACTACCGGCGCCAATGTTGGCACAGAACCACCTGTCTTCAGGTCTGGCACTTGAGCTACTGCCGGATGAGACACGCAGAGCACAACAAGCAGGAGCCATGCCAATATTGTTCGACGTCCTAACATTTCAATTGTCCTTGGAATCGCCAGTCAGCGGCAGACGCGCCCGTTGCAATGCTACGATCGGAATTGCCCACAACGCCGCGGCGTGGCCGAGCAGCACGATGCCTAGGACAGCGCCCGTGATCATCGCAGAGACCTCCGCTGTGCGGCGGCCCAGGGCCGCCGCAGCCGCATGGGGACGCCACCGCCACCGGGCGGATCGTCATCGCCGTCTCTGTCGAGTAGCCGCAACGCTGCCATTATGTCGGCCAACTTCACAGCGTGGCCCATTCCGGGGACCTCCCGCATGCCGGGACAGGATTCAACGGCGTACATATCCGACGCCCACGAGGACAGGATGATTCGCTTCTCAGGCGTCGAGAGCTCCATGTCATTCAGGACTTCCGCCGGAGAAATGTAGTGAGCGGCGGGGTGGAAGAATGGGTGCAGATCGCCGCCGTCGATTTTTACGTTAGTCATGGCTCGCCTCCCTATTCACTCCTTTCCAGGGGATGGTGCTCGTGATTTGGGTGGCGGCGTAGTCGATGCGCCATCCACGTTGAGATGAGATCGGTCAGGAACGTCCGATGACATCGCCGGTCCACGGATCGAAGCTACCTAAGCTGCCTTCTTCCGCTCAATTTGCGACGAAGCAGCCGTTGCACCGATCTGGATCTTGCGCGGCTTCATCGCCTCCGGAATCTCTCGAACGAGATCAATGGTCAAGAGACCGTCCCGGAAGGATGCCTGCTTGACCTGGACGTACTCGGCCAGACTAAAGACTTTCCGGAACGGTCGCGCCGGAATACCTTGGTAGAGATACCGGCGCGCAGCCCCGTCGGACTTCTTGCCTTCGATCGTGAGAGCGTTCTGTTCGGCCGTCACGGAGATATCGTTGGCACCGAAGCCTGCCACCGCCAGCGTGATTCGATAGTGATCCTCACCGGACCGCTCGATATTGTATGGCGGATAGCTGTCCTCATTCGGCCGGCGCGACATGCCGTCGATGAGGCCAGCCAAGTGATTGAAGCCGACGCTGGTGCGCCACAGTGGCGTAAAATCAAGTGTCCTCATAGCCAAGTCCTCCAAAGAGCAATATGGATACGAAGCAAGGCAGGATCGGAGTTTCGATAATCGTCGAACACCCCGGTCCAGCCTCGTGCCGAGCCCGGCCTGGCGCTCGACACCCGCAGTCGCGGTCGAGAAACGAATTAGAACTAACGTCCGTGAGTTCAAGAGGAGCATGCGCATTTTTCTTCAAGAGGCTCCCTTGGCGGCTCAGTGACTAGGCGGCCACGCGATCCGCAAGAGCACTCTGGCGTAGATCATCCATTACTTGCTACTTGCTGCTCTCGCTCAATCCGGGCTTGATAGAGCTGGCGCTCTTGCTCGCTCCTCGCGGTTGAGAGCAGGCGCTCGTAGTGACCGATCACCTTCAGACAACCTCGGATGAGGAAGTCGCGGACGGTAAGCTCAACTGTTGCTTGAGGTTGCATCGGAGTTCCCGCGCACGGAATGCCTCGCCGAACTCAGCCCGGACATGAGTGCCGCTCTTGACCAGATTGCGTAAGGTAGGGAGCGGCCTTCGCGGGCCGCTCACTGACGTTCAGCTTGCTGCCAACGGTCCCGCGGGATGGGGCGACGGCTGCGGCCAGATGCCGGGCGGCGCGGAGGTCGGCGGCAGCAAGATGTCGATCTTCATCGTTGCCGCCGCAGGCTGCCACTTCAGCCACGGCATCGTGTCGAGATACGGGATTGGCGGCAATGGCAATCCAGTGAAGGTACCCTGTGTGGCCTCGGCTCCCCGCGGGCTTTCCACGCCGTAAGCACCGAAGGCCGCCAGGGACATTGCGCCGGCCCCTACTAAAGCAAGCAGGCCTCGCCGCAGATTGCGGTTGGTCTCCGTCCGGGCGGAGAACGTATGGTGATAGCTCAGCATCTATACTCCTCCCATCGTTCGAAAACAGATCCAGGCAATGGTGACAAAACTCAGGGAGAACATGAACCAATGGATCGTGTCCTGCCTCATCCTGAGCCGACGACGATTAGACTTGTTCATGGGACACTCCATCTTTGGAAGCGGTCTTCTCTCCTCTCATCGGTGGAGCCCGGCCTTGATCGGCCGGGCTCTCTCGTTCAGAAGTCCATGGCGGGAGCGGCCGGAGTTGGTTCAGCCTTCTTCGGCTTCTCGGCCACGAGTGCCTCGGTCGTGATCAGCAGCGAGGCCACCGACGCAGCGTCCTGCAAGGCGGTGCGCACGACCTTTGCGGGATCGATCACACCGGCTTTCACCAGATCCTCGTACTCGCCAGTTGCCGCGTTGAAGCCCCAATTGTAACTCTGGTGCTCCAGAAGCTTGCCAACAACCAGTGAGCCGTCTTCGCCGGCGTTCTGCACGATCTGCCGAGCCGGCATCCGGATGGCGCGACGAACGATGTCGATGCCGGCCTTCTGGTCGGCGTTCGCGGTCTTGATGCCGTTGAGCGCTTCGAGGGCACGCAGGAGGGCAACCCCGCCTCCGGGGAGAATCCCCTCCTCCACCGCCGCTCGAGTAGCATGCATCGCGTCGTCGACACGGTCTTTGCGTTCCTTGACTTCGACCTCCGTCGCACCACCCACACGGATCACTGCGACGCCTCCGGCGAGCTTGGCGAGGCGCTCTTGCAGCTTTTCGCGATCATAGTCGGAGGTCGTCTCCTCGATCTGGAGCCTGATTTGCTGGGCGCGCGCCTCGATATCCTTCTTGGCGCCCGCGCCCTCGACAATGGTGGTGTTGTCCTTGTCAATGACGACCTTCTTGGCGCGCCCGAGCATCTTCACTGTGACGTTTTCCAGCTTGATGCCGAGGTCCTCGCTGATGACATTGCCGCCGGTCAGGATCGCGATGTCCTCCAGCATGGCCTTGCGACGGTCGCCGAAGCCCGGCGCCTTGACGGCCGCGACCTTCAGTCCGCCGCGCAGTCTGTTGACGACCAATGTCGCAAGCGCTTCACCTTCGATGTCCTCCGCGATGATCAGGAGCGGCTTACCGGACTGGACGATCTGCTCCAACAGCGGCAGCATGGTCTGCAAGCCGGACAGCTTCTTCTCGTGAATCAGAACATAGGGATCCTCGAGTTCGACGCGCATCTTCTCGGGGTTCGTGACGAAGTAGGGCGAGATGTAGCCGCGGTCGAACTGCATGCCCTCGACCACTTCGAGCTCGGTGTGCAGGCTCTTGGCCTCCTCGACGGTGATCACGCCTTCATTACCGACCTTGTTCATGGCGTCGGCCAGGAAGCGGCCAATCTCGGTATCACCATTGGCGGAGATTGTGCCGACCTGGGCGATCTCGTCATTGGCGGTGATTTTCTTGGCGTGGGATTTCAGATCGGTCACGATGGCCTCGACAGCGAGGTCAATCCCCCGCTTCAGGTCCATCGGGTTCATGCCGGCGGCGACGGATTTGCTGCCCTCCTTGAAGATGGCCTGAGCGAGCACGGTCGCCGTCGTGGTCCCGTCGCCGGCTGCATCGCTCGTCTTTGAGGCGACCTCGCGCACCATCTGCGCGCCCATGTTCTCGAACTTGTCTTCCAGTTCGATCTCTTTGGCGACGGTTACGCCATCTTTGGTGATGCGCGGCGCACCGAACGATTTCTCGATCACGACGTTACGCCCCTTCGGACCGAGTGTGACCTTCACCGCGTTTGCCAGAGTGTCGACGCCCCGCAGCATGCGCTCTCGGGCCTCGGTTGCGAACTTTACGTCCTTGGCAGCCATTTTGATCTCTCCTTTCCTCTTATGACTGTCAGCTTTCCTCTTATGACTGTGAGCGCTACGCTGCCTTCTTGACGGCGCCAGCCTTGTCGATGACACCCAAAAGGTCGCTCTCCTTCATGATCAGGAATTCCTCGCCGTCGATCTTGACCTCGGTACCAGACCACTTGCCAAACAGGACACGGTCACCGGGCTTGACGTCGAGTTGAACGAGCTGGCCTTGTTCGTTGCGTGCACCGGGGCCAGTGGCAACGATCTCGCCTTGCTGCGGCTTCTCCTTTGCTGTGTCTGGAATGATGATGCCGCCGGCGGTTTTCTCTTCGGCGTCGAGACGTCGCACGAGCACGCGATCGTGCAAGGGACGGAAATGCATGCACATCCTCCTTAGGTAGGTTCAGCGATGTCCAAAACCGGGTCCATAACAGCCCCCGGGCAAAAATCCACCTAGGAGCGAGGGTTCCACTTTCAAGAGGTTGGAAGAAAATTTTTGCGGCGAACGCCGGATCGTCGATATTGCTCGCGGCTCGTAACCGGAGAGCATTCTCCTGCGTCCGGAAACGCTCAGCGCACCTTGAGAATTGAAAACCGTCAAACCGAGACGTTGTCTCGGCTTCAGAACAACTCTGCGCGGCAAATTGGAGCATCGTCGAAAGGAGGGTAACCAGAGATGCGGAGCTTAATGGTACTTGCTGCTCCAATCGGGATGGTGATCTCGCTGCAGGCGAAAGAAGCGGATTCGTCGCGAGCAGTGCGAAGCTCCGAGGCCACCGTTAAGCAGCTTGTCAGTGATCAAAGCGGCCAGCCCCCGGGCAAGAACAAAGTCCGGCGGCCGCAAGGACCGTGTTTTCTCGGCGGGAGCCATCGTGCTTGATATCTGCACCGGCTGCTGATTCATCGATCAGCAGCCGGCCAGCAGTTTCTATGTTCTGCTTCTACTATGCGCTCGCTGAAGCAGCCGCAAGCTCCGGAAGGCGTGCGCACAGCGTCGACTTGATACGCTGCAACGCACGCTGCTCGATCTGGCGGATACGCTCACGCGAAATACCGAAGGTATTGGCAAGATCGTCAAGCGTTCTTTGCTCATCTGCCATGTAACGGGCTTCGACAATGGTGCGTTCTCGCGGAGAAAGCGCACACAGCGCCTCCGAGAGTGCGGCCTTCTGCCGTTCTCGGTCTCCGGCCTCCACGAGCAGGGTTTCAGGATCAGGAGATGAATCTGCGACCCTGTCCTGCCACTGTTCGCCTTCCTCGTCACTGAGTTGAACATTCAGCGTCATGTCGCCACGAATCCGCCCGTTCATCTCGACGACGTCGGTTTGCTTGACCTGAAGATGGTCAGAGATCTGCTTCACGTGCTCCGGCGAAAGCTCGCCATCGTCCGGCGTACCAAGGCGTCTCTTCAACTTTTGAAGGTTAAAGAACAGCTTTTTTTGCGCCGCGGTTGTGCCGAGCTTGACGAGCGACCATGATCGCAGGACGAATTCCTGTACGGACGCCTTGATCCACCAAGCGGCATAAGTCGCCAGGCGAAATCCCTTCTCAGGGTCGAACCGCCTGACGGCCAGCATCAATCCGACGTTGGCTTCCGAGATGAGGTCGGCGATGGGCAATCCATAGCGCCGATATTTCAGCGCGATCTTGGCGGCCAATCGCAGATGGCTCGTCACCAGACGGTAGGCAGCTTCGCGATCCCCAGAATCCCGAAGCCGCCTTGCATACATCACTTCTTCGGATGCATCGAGCAGCGGGAAGCTTCGGATCTCTTGCAGATACCGAGACAACCCGGCTTCCGAATGGATGGCAGGGAGTGCTGACTTGATTGACATGACTTGCCCTCCCTCAGAAGCCATCGCCGCTCTTGAGTTCTAACGAGCGGCCAGACGGAAGATGCAGCTGCGAGACCCCACCGAGGCGAGTAAGGCTGATCGGCTGCCAAGCGACAATACGGGTCGTTTTCATATCCAAATCCTCCATGGAGCAAAATGGTACGAGCCGCCGTGTCGCCTGACTTAGCTGGGCCATGAGGCGCCCAGCGACACTCAGGCCGGCGGCGCCAAAAGAACTGCGAAACCAGCGGGTTGTTCCCCGTATCAGCTAGCCAATTCGTCGGAAGCCAAACTGCCGCTGCCCGATGAGGCGGAGGAGGAGCCCGACGCCTCAGGCGGCTTCCGAGTGCCCAATCCGTCAAGGGTTTCAAACATCTCGTAGACTTGGGACATTCCGAACCTTGGGCGAGACGTATACCTATCGAAGTCGGGTAGCGGTGCGGCACGGCTAAGTTTAAATGGATTGCGCCGCCGGCGAGGCGCTCATCCGCGAGGCCGACGATCTGCTCTGCCAGAGCTGGAACAAAAAGATCTGCGCCGACGGCGGGCCCGGTCGACGCATCGCCGTCGATCGACCAGGCCATCAAGCCGGCTATCCGTGGCTCGAAATCAATTGCTCGCGGTGCAAGACACCGCGCGCGGTCGCGCCTAGCCGCGCTGCGCCACGTTCCGACAACCAATGTGCGCGATCTCGCCGGTCGCCTGCGCTACGTGAAGTGCAGTACGGCGGGCAAGCGGCCGGCCGCGGAGCTGCTGCAGCTGTGGCGGCGCTTCCCGACCGGAGATGCGACGTGACCGAGCTCATGCGTCGGCGCGACAGAGCCGCAGCCGGGCAGAAATGGAACATCCTCTATAGCGACGTCGTCGTTGGCTCAATCGGGCTGCGCACCGGCGCACCGAACCATGCCGATCAGTGGGAATGGAATGCGGCTTTCATCCGGGCTGCGACCGGTCGAGCGGAGGCCCGGCCGCGACCTTTCTGAAGCGCGCGCGGCGTTCGAAGTGGCATGGGGCGAGTTGCTGCCGCCCCTAACCAAAGCGAATTTCCAGGCCTGGCGCGATCATCGCGATTGGATCGCGCGCAAGCAGGCCATGTGGGACCGCGGCGAAAAGCTGCCTTCTCAACTGCCGTCGTCGCTGATGCGCTGTCCCTGCGGCGCGACGTTTGATAGCCCCCGTCCCGCCGAAAGCCAGATTCACACCCCTCACATCTATGCTGCACAAAGGCGGGATGGAATTCGACGATGAAGATGAAGGAAGACCGGCGCTGGGCGGACCCGGAGAAAGGCTGCCCGCCGGATCATGGAGCACGCCCGCGCCTTTGAACCGATCCAGGACGACCGGATCTACATTGAGACGATCAACTATCCGATGATCTACCAGGACAAAGGCGACGCCGGCCGAGTACTGGGCCGGCTTACAGTACACCAAGGGGCGGGACGTTCGTGAGGATGCTGCAGCCGGGCAAAGACCTGTTCGCCTGAGTTGTCGGTTGTGCTGCTGCGCAAGTAGGCTGAGAGGTTCCTTGCAACCTCTAGCTATCCGGAGCATTGTCTAAACATCCCGGCCAAGGCTCTGCCCGTAGGCGCCGGTGGCTGAGAGACCGATCGCGCTCCCCGCCTGCAGGCTTAAGAGAGCGCCATGCTTGAACAGCCCCATTTCGATCCCTATTCGATCCCGGCGCGTGTCTGTCTCGCTATCGCGATTTTCGGCGGTTCCTTGCTTATTGCAGTGCTGTTGCTGACCGCTCTCATTGCGCACTAGGGCCGCGCCTCAAATGTACGTGCGCGGCCTAGTCTTATACCGCTTGGCCGCGCTGTGCGCTTAAGTAGGCGGACCAACTGAGGTAAGGCCGCCTACAAACGCGCGGCATTTGTCGTTTCGACCCAAGCATTAAGTTCAATATTGAACCGTTACGTCCTGAGGTAGTTTACCCTCATCACCGGCCGAGGCTCTGCCCGTAGGCGTCGGTGGCTGAGAGACCGATAGCGCTCCCGCCTGCACAACAGGGAGCGCGGCTATGGCCGAACAGCGCAACTATCGTCCTGACCAAATGTGGTTTGAAAAGCTCGCCGGTCAGGCACGCGAGCTAATCGAGCACTCGCTCAAACTCCTCAATGATCCAGTGCCGGATACGTTTGCGGGCCGAAAATCCCATGAGCCCTTTCCCAAAGAGGAAAGCAGATACGGGATCAACGATAGAAAATCGGACGTATCCTAAGACAGGGCCGGAACTTAGGCGCTGTAGTACAGCTTGCCGATGATCGATCCACTGTTCGCGCGCTCCCAGCTTGCTATCGCCGAAAGTCAAGCGTTGCGCATACAACGAAAAACGCTCGCCGATCAGCGGGACGCGCAGCTGGCAGATCTGCGGAAATCCATCCAGGACAGCGCCAGCGCGCGCGCAGAAATCAAGGCACATCGAGAAAATGGGGAGTAAGGCCGCTTCAGTTGTCGACCTTGCTCCTCTAAAGAGACGGCCCCAGCGAGGGGACTGGCTGGGGCCACTACTGATGCCCAGATGCAGTCGGGGGGCAGTGGCGGCATCTGAGCGTCCGATAAACAAGACTCGGCCACGTTCGTTCCTACGCCGTATAGAAAAGGCCCCAGCACCTTGGGTACCGCGAAAGCTGAACTTTCGTGACGATGCTGCAGCCAAGCAAAGACCTCTTCGCAGAGACAGCGGGGATCCTACTTGCGAGGTCTAGAAACTTGTAGAATCATTCTGAGGCCAAATCCCGACGCGGGACTGGCAAGTGGCCCCGACATCGGCCTCCGCAGGCCCCCAAGGTTGTCGGGGCCACTCCTATTTCGGACGGCCTGTCTGATGCGCGCAAAGAGGCCCCAGCGAGGGATACAAGCTGGGGCCAAGGAAACCACTCAAACCAAGCGGTCGCGAAACGCCGCGGTTGCAACTTTGTTCCCGAACGGTCCCAGCGAGTAATCGCTTCCGCCGTTCTTCGGCTTTAGGGGGTGGTTCGTTTGTTCCAACGCTCGGCCGCCTGCCTAACGGTCGGCGCATTGGGACCGAAAGCTGAACATTCCTTGCAGACTACAAATTTTGGGTCAATGTCGCTGTGGATCCAAACTTCCGAACCGCCGCAGAAGGGACAGGGCCGCAGCGGTTGTACAGAAATGGGGAATCCGCGCAGCGGATCGATAGCAGGGCTGTCGCTAGTCTTCCTGGGCATTTTAACACGAGCGTTTAGGATGATAGTTCTGGGCCGATGTCGACGACCTCGACGAAATGATGACCGACGTCGCTATTGAAGCCGATGAAGTCCCACTTCACGCCGTCGCCTTGGCAAGTAGCGCAACGCGCCGGCTGCCACTCGGGATGCTTCGTGCTTGAGCGCACAAGGACCCAATAGAAGCCACCTGGAGTCAAATGCGTGACGTCCGTCATCGAATCATTTGCAGCAGCGCAGTGAGGCGCGCGCCGATGCGAGTTGCCATGATTACCTGCACGCCAAAACCCACAGTTGGCCGCCTGGTTCCCGTTTCACGTTGCCCTATTTATTCCCGGCGGCACGCTTCCTTAGCATGGCTAGACGTAGGTTTACGGCCGACTCCGAACGCCCGAGCTTCTGACCAATCTCGCGCTGCGTCAGATCGGTTTCTCGCGCCAACTGCAATAACCTCAGTTCGTCCTCGTGCGACCATACCGGCATGGCTTCTCCGAATCATTTCCTCATCAGATGCCAAAGATGATTGCAGATTCGATTTTGGCCGTCTGTCCAATTTCATACTCGTATCTCCGATGATCCTGGTCCTCGTTGATAGGAACGATCGGCTTGGCGACGAGTCGGCTCACCGCCCCCAGCTTGTTCAGGCGCCCCCCGACTGCTGGAGGAAAACCCGTATCGCTCGGGTTGGCGGCCCCCTGGTTGGGGCCGTTTTCAGTTCGCCGCGGAAGCCAGGTGGTGCTTGTCCAAAGTTGATCGTCACGATTCACATAGTTCAATGCCGACGCTCCATCCTTCGAGCTAATCGACGAAGCTCGTATTTCGCAGATGGTGGTTGCAGATGGAATTTATTGGACGCCCGATGCGGGGACGTTTCCTCGTTCGGCAGGGTGGCAACGGCTGGATGGTCTACGATAGCGAACTCAAAGGGCCGGCTCAGATAGAAAAGAACGGGGCGTTCGCCGAGAAGCTGACAAAAGAGCAGGCTGAGATTTTGGCGAAGCTGTTTACAACTCGCGAAAACCGTCCCCTGACAAAAAAGGCCCCAGCTTAGACTGCTGAGGCCGGCAAGTAGTCCCACGTGGCTACTCAACGTCGTTGGACTGCTGCTTGTTCCCCGAAGCGAAACGGCCCCAGCGAGGTGCCGGCCGGGACCGCTCCAAACTGATCGAGAATATGCCCCGGGTCTTCGGGAGCAAGAGCCGGGGTCCTGAAGGCGCTGGCGAAGTCTTGCGGCGTTACGAGGCAGGCCGCGAAAAAGCTGGCGCGCAAGCTGCACGGCGGGCTGTCCGGTCGCTGCCTTGCGAAGCGCCTTTATGGCGAGCGCAGCATGGTCGGCGGCTTCGTCGTTTCCGGCCTTTTTAATGGGCTCCAGCGTAGGTAGTCTCACTTGATTTCTGGAGGGCTTGGTTTCGGCAAACCATATTTCGCCGCACGCATCTCTGCCAGATGTCGGTATGCCGAGGCTTGCTTTAACAGCTCTGCCTTGAACGCTCCATTCTGCTCAGTGACCGCTAACTTCTCGAACTCAACGGCGCGTTCCAAGTATTCCGTAAGCATCTTCATGATTGAAAACAATCCCGCGAGCGCCCTGACAGCGAGCTTCGCGCTTCTGAACTAGGTAGTCAATCACATCGACGCGGAGAGTAAATCGAGCTTCTACCTTCAAATTAGTCAATTTAGCTTTCGTTCCGCGACCCAGTCAGACGGGGCGTTTGCCCGAACTAGCAGCTGGTCCACTTGTGCGTCGGAGAGGCCGACGACCGCGATCATGTGCTGGACCAGAGAATCTACGCGGCGGATTTCGGTTCGCGAGATCCGAATCGTCCTGGACGTTCGCATTCGCCGCGATCACTACCTTGAGCCGCGGCCCATGTGCCGAGCTCGTCAAAAGGCCCGTTTCAAGCCGAGTTCGGTAGCAGGAGGACGGCACCGGAGCCGGCGGATTAAGAAAACCAATCACCGCCGGGTCGTCGACGATCTGCTCGGTCACCATCGGCGCCGGTTGCTCACAGACAAACCATCCAACCAACGCTGTTTCGTTCTACGAATCCCATCAGCTTTATCCCTCCAACCATCCGCGCGTAAAGCAGCGGTAAGACGTGCTCGTATTGGATGATCGCGCGGTAACCTGCGCTGATGTATCAATCCAAATGCGCGGATCATTTGCGTTGCCGGAAGTGGTGGTTGATGCTTCCAAACCGTTCCCGCCGACAGAATAGCTAGGTGCGCTGTCGGTAAGGCCGGTTTCGTGCGTTCATCAAACGGTGTTTAACGCCGTCGGACACTGGCGAGCGCAAAGGTCCGCAACGTCGTCCCGACAGTCGCGTTTATATCCAGCGCTGAACCAGGCCAGAAACATTTTCTACTTCGCTGCAAAAGTCGCCGCATGACCGGATGGTCGACATAGCTCTGGAATGCCGCTGCGAACTCGACCGTCTCGCCTTCTTCGATCGTTTTGTGATCTCCGGAAATCGCCCCGAGGGGATTTATGGGGATCTTCCGGTTCAGGTTCAGAGATTAGGTGGTCGCACAGCTGCCAGCGTTGGCCGAGGGCTAGCGCAGTCCCAATCGTTTCGGGACTGGATTTTAGCCCTTGCTAGCAGCTAGGGCTAATCGCCGTTGAGTTTACTTGGCTTTCGTCGACGTCACGACCGGCAGCACGCGCCTCGATCGCCGCGATACCGGCATCGACCGGCAGCTGGATCGGATCCGTGGTGCGCTTGCCGCGGCCATCGCCATTGCGGCGGCCGTTCTCGTCAAGTGCGGTCAATCGCGCCGATCTCCTCGAGCCAGGCAAGCCGCCGGCGGACCGAATCCTGCGATAGGTCGCAATCCGCCGCCGGCGACGGGATACCGACCCAGCACATGCCGTCGCCCTCGACATACTCCCCGAACGCGCGAAGCACGCTTTTTGCGGGAGCAAATGAATTCGCGCGCGAGAGTTTCCTCTCGCGCAGCGAGCGACGTATCGCGGGAATTGACAGAAGGCCCGGCCGGAACCGCGCCTTCTCCTCGTCACCAGCCGTACCAGTAGGGATAAACCGGCCGATAGTAGCGGACGACCCGATACGGGCGGCCGTAGTAGTAGGGTGGCGGGCCGTAGACCGGTCCATAATAGACCGGGGGTGCGGTGGCGGCCGCTAATGTTCCAGCGAACAGCCCGAGAGCAAGCCCGGGGCCAATACCCGGACCGCCCCAACCATGGTGACGCCAATGGGCCGAAGCCGGCGCAACCGTTCCAATGAGGAGCGTTGCCGCCGCGACGACTGCAAAAGCAAGCTTTCTCATGTCCCTTTCCTCAACTTCTTAAGCGCTTACGCGCTTGCCTCTTATCATGCTCCAATTGGCCGAAGCTCGGTTCGGCTATACATTGAATTAGAACCGTCCGGGCCGAGTTCAAGTAACTCGTTGACCAAAGAGGGTGAGAGCCATGGTGACATGACGCGCAGACGATCTCGCAAGCCTAGAACGGCGGCGCCTATTCGGGAGGGAGAGCGACGTCAGACCACCGGAGGCTTTCCTTCGGCAGCTCCTTGATCGGCAGATCAACATCGCTCTTTCCCAGCGTCTCCTTCAGGGAGCTTGCGGCGGAACACCTGATCCAACAATATCCTTTACCTAACGGTCGAAAATTGCGGCGGTCTTCTCCGCGTAGCCGCGCTTGTGGCCCGGGTCAGGCCCGCGGCCATGTTCTCAAGCTCAAGTGACCAAAAGCCGCTCGTACTCACGCATGATGATTTTATAGCAGCTGTATGACGAAGCCCTCTAAACTCTTGCAATCCACAATGGTGATCAAACCTTTGGCCCATCAGCATCGGCTGCAGTTTCGGCGTCTTGTGAGCAATGAAACGAGCGGCTTGACTTCTGCGCTTCCTCCAGTCGGGAAAAGCTTTCCGGCGCCCGCCGTTAATATGGAGCTGGATACGCTAGCCATCGTATTGATCTCGTGCAGGTGGTTCCCCAAGTGAGCCTTGCTCCGCAGGCGCGCGAGCGGGTTTAATGAAGCCCGGCTTCACAGGCGCACTGCTTCCAACTAAAGCGGGCCCCGCCTGGTTCGCGACCTGGCGAGCGGGTCGCCCCTTTATCGAGCGGCGCACCCGCTGAATGGAAGGCCGGGATTGAATGCGCCGTCGATCGTGACCGGCTCAGAAGCGCGTAAGCGGCACCTACTATAAGTCCACGAAGCCGGCAAAGACGTATTGGCTAGTCCTCGAATGGACAACAGAGGGGCTAGAAGATAAGGTCAAACAACAGCACTGCGCCGGCAATGCTGAGAAAAACGATAATGAGGTCCAATCGCGGCCTTCTTCCGACATGGTCCCACCTTAGAAACGAACGGCCCCGGCGCACTGGGGAGCACCGAAGCCGTTAAGTAGTCCCACTCCATCGTGGAGAGATAACTTCGCGGGCTACTGCTTGTTCCCGGAAGGAAACGGCCCCAGCGAGAAGGTAGCTGAGGCCGATCCGACGCCAAGCGAATCCAAGTCGGCAAAGACCTGTTGGCCGAAAAGAAAGAGCCCCAACTGCGAAGCTGGAGCCAGTGTGAGGCTGGGCGTCTCAGTGCCAGTAGCGGTGCGGCACCGAACAGGCGGCCGATGCCGCGGCATGCGCTTCGTTCCTATTCACAAAAAGGCCCCAGCATCCGGATCATGCTGGCGCCAGGCCGGATCGCCCGAACCGCTGTCCACCGAGAGGCAGCGGTCGTCGTTTTAGGGCTGAAGGAATACGGAATAAAAATTGCCTGCCCTATTGCTCGGATAATGCAAACGACGCCGGTTCCGGAAATAACCCGTGTGAACTTTGGAAAGCAAAAGTGCCGTTTTTTCCTGCCCCTTGACGGGATTGCCGAAGACAGTTTCACTTGGGGTCTCAGCTCTCTCCAGGCTGAGAACCCCTACCGTGCAAGGCGAGGCCCCGTAGGACCCCACAACGGGGCCTCGCTGCGGATTGGTATGCGACGGTGGGCCGGCAAGCTGTAGCAACTCGACTTGACGTACCCAAGCCAAACTTGGCTCTTGGTTTTGCGTGGAGTTGCGTTATGCCCTGGTCCCGTTGGACACCCTCGATGGTCTCTTTGCCTGGTCAGACCGTCTTCCCGGTCGCGCGCTGACGACTTCGGGAAGGTCGGCCCGGCATGGCCTTAGGCCGACCTTGAGGCGACCGGCCTTAAGAGGGTCATTCAGCAGAACACCGCGGTCCGCTCCGGGCCATGGCTGCGATCATGCGCTCCATCGTTGCGCCCGGCCGCGACGGGGCATGCACCTCAGCTTAATTGGCGCTGATATCCGTCTCTCCGCCGGCAATGATGACCGTATCGATGCCATCGCTGCATAGCTGCTGATGAAGATCGCTGCCTTTCCACGGCGAATAAACGTGTTTGTCGAAAGTGCAGGCCGGGGGAGCAAACTTCGCGAGGTCGGGGACTAATCCCACCACCTCTGGCCCGATGCTGTCGATTGTCATCGCCCCACCGTTCGGAGTCGTGCCGCCACATACCCGCTCATTGGCCCGGCTTGCCGGCCGGAATGAAAGGAGTGAACAAGCTTCTCTCGGGATGGGCAGCTGTGACGGCGAGGATATTCGGGAGAACTCGCGGGAGCCACGGCATCTTCCAGTCGGTGGCTTCAGCGAGCATTCGCTGCATATCGACGCAGATATGAACCTCGCTCTCACCGGGCGGCCCGTACCGAAGTTCATCGTCCTTCGCCATTGTCTTAAATCCCGGAAAGCCAGCTCCAACAGAGCGAGACCCATTAGTTCCTGCGTGCTCGAGGGTTGTCGCCAGAAACTCGCCGAGCCCGGCAGCAGGTGGACGTGGCGTGATAGATTTTAGCAAGAATATCGACGCGGGCTATCGGAGCGGTCCCGGCCAAACCTGACGGCGCTAGCAAGGCGACCGACCCGGGTTAGCATGACGACGTTCCCGAATGGACGGCTCCGGCGAAATGCGCCATTCGTTTGTCTTGGCATGCGAGAAGATGAGCGCGCGGAAGGTGCAGTTCTTGAACTCAGAAGCATCGCACCCAAAAGAAAGCGCGCGGGCCCCGCTCCTGAGATCGCGAGCATACCGCGCGCCTTCGGCTGATCTTTTCTATCGCTTTCCGCGAATGTTCTGCACCTAGCTGAAAATGCTTGATCGGAAAATGCCGTTTATCGGACCCAGCATGTTCATCTTACTGCAGCCCGAGCAGAGCTTCTGAGGCAAACCAGACATTCGCACCTCAGTGATGCATGAAGATTGCAAGAAGAATGATGATCGGAAGCGGTATGCCAATCAGCCAGAGAAGCGCTCCTTTGCCGAAACCCATAATTTCCTCCTCAGGTTTGTGAATGACGTCAGACCAACCCAACCTCGAAATCGTTGTTCCTGCAGCTGGCAACCAAATCGGCCAAGCAGTCAGTACCGCCAGAAGCCCCTCCCAGTGGCCTTCTTGCTTCCGACTCCGTAACGCATGACGCGCGCTCGGCCGAGGGTCCGCTATGGTCCTAATTGGAACCGGGTTCCCTGCCAATTGTTGTTGTGCGCCACTTATGAGGAGCACCGCATGGCTAGGAAGCCGAAGAAGCTGGAAGACCTTTTCCACGAGACGCTAAAGGACATTTATTTCGCTGAAAACAAAATCCTCAAAACCCTTCCGAAGATGGCCAAGGCGGCGCAGTCGCCCGACCTCAAGGCGGCGTTCACGCAGCATGAGCGCGAGACGAGAGCCCAGGTTAAGCGGCTCGACCGCGTATTCAAGATCATCGGCAAGCCCGCGCGCGGCAAAACCTGCGCCGCCATCAACGGCATCGCCGAAGAAGGCTCCGAGATCATGAAGGACTTTAAGGGAATGCCCGCGCTCGATGCCGGTCTTGTCGCAGCCGCCCAGGCCGTCGAGCACTATGAGATTTCGCGGTATGGCACACTGTCCACATGGGCTGAAGAGCTGGGCTACGATGAAGCGGTCCAGCTACTTGAAGAGACCCTGACCGAAGAAAAGAAGACTGACAAGACCCTGACGGGCATCGCCAAGTCAGTTGTCAACGTTGAAGCCGAGAACGAAGAGGAAGACGCCTGACTGATGCCAAGCGCGACTCCAGCTTGAACGACGCCACTTTTGACAGGTTTCTAGCAGGCGATCCAGAAAGATCGCCTGCCCCCTCAGGATTTTCACCCACGCCTCTTCGACGCCCAACCATGCGACACGGTCGAACTCTGCAAAGCGCTGCAGCCGTCCGTGGCGCCACACCATTTCAAAGCAGCTGCTTTGAAACTCGACCGCACTCCAACGGCTCGCCGACGCCCAGCCATGCACGAATTTGCCGCCGAGCTGCTTTGCCTCCCTCAGTGCTATGAAAATGCTAGGCGGCACATGACCTGTTTCTTCCGCGAACTCGCGTTTAACTGCGGCGGAGCTTCACTTCAAAAATCGGACCTTTGGGAATAGTCCACGCGCCCTCATCCTTGTTCGTCCAGACGGCCTCCCACGATGCCCAAGCAGGACTTCAATCGAGGCACATTCTTGCGGAGTTTCTCAAGGCTCGGATGCGAGCCGGTCTCGTAAAGTTTGGCAACCATATCGGCGATGGCATCGCCTATGCCCGTAATGTTGGAGAGCGCGCCTGCTTCGATGAGCCTCCCCGCTGCTGCGACAACGCTGACAGGCTGGTGGCCGCACGCAGATAGGCCTTTACACGGTAGGGATTACGGCCGCAATCCGCGACAGCTGGCCGATCAGGCTGGTGGTCGGTCGTTTCCGATGAGCTGGATCAGCACCCAGTGCTGCCGCAAGAGGCTCGGTTTCTCAGGAAGCCTTCTGCTCCGCCTAAATTGATCGCGGCGCTGCGGGGGCTGATAGCGTCGACCCCCGCTCGGCCAGCAGGTTGATCTGCAGCTCCAGGTGATTGCGCCGCTCGAAAGCCCGATCCGAGATGTTTTGCCGGATCAGGACGCAGGACGTCAAAAGGACAGCCTCAAGCGCAAGCACGAGGGAAAGAAGCGGAAAGGGATATTCATCAAAGTGCCAGCTGGCTTTCGGTGCGAGCGTGTTAATCCACAGCCACAGGCCTACGCCGCAAGACTGGATCGCAAAGAAATAGGGCGTGCCGACGAAACGGCCGACGGCGTGAAGCGCGCGATGATGGAGGAGGAGTTGCTCCTCGTCCTCCTTTTCAATTCGCAGGATCGCCTCAATATTTCGTGCCGAAGCGCCCGAGGCGTGATCGGATGGCGCAGCGTCCTCCACTAGTCAGCCGCCCGTTCGGCGGCGCGCCGGGCCCTTCGCCCCGTCGCCTTGACGCTGTCCTCGCCGGCTTTCTCCGCTTTCGCGCGAGATTCGCAGGTCTTGCGCAGCTGTTCGAGCTCCTCATCGGTCAGGTGCTCAATGCCGACCAGAGAATTTCGGGCGGCGCCGACGCGGATCAACTCATCGAGTTTTACCTGCATGGCAGCGCTGTCGCGGTTCTGCGAATTCTGGATAAGGAAAACCATAAGGAAGGTGACGATCGTCGTGCCGGTATTTATGACGAGCTGCCACGTATCCGAATAGCCGAACACTGGTCCGGTCACAGCCCAAATGATGACGACCGCCGCGGCGAGCGCAAACGTCGAGGCATGCCCCGCGGCTTGCGCCGTCCGGCTCGCGAAGGCGCCGAAGAACTTTGCGGGACCGCTCTGCTGTTCCTGCAATTGCTTTTTAGTCCTCATGATCATCTCGCCGGACAGCAACGGCACGGAACCTGCAAAGTTCCACTGGCGTCAGCAGGCGGCCAAGACAACAGGCTACCCCGCGGAACCGCTGTTTGATCCTCCCGACTTGACTCGGTCGGGGTGACGCCTCGGACTTCCCGACGCTGGCCTGCGAGCGATCCGGCCATATCTCCTGCGCCGCGTCTCGACAACGGAGCGGCGGACGTCGAACCCGTCGCGGGAATGCTATCAAATCCCGACGTACAGGGCGTCTTCGCCGTCCCGGAGACATATCGCACGCAATTGCGTCTATGGTCAGGCCCTTCGACACGGAGGCCGGCAGACAGGAAGTTCTCGTCGGATTGACACGTTCGACGGCCTCGGCTCGCGACCGGCCGGATAAGTGCCCGGTGTGGTTGCCTTCGCTCAGGGCGCGCTCTTGGAACGCCGTGCTTGCTCGCCTCTCTGACGCGCCGGCTGCGAGAGTGGTCGCACGTTCGTGCGATTGCTTCGCTCTCGTGGCTTGACCGAACCGCGCTGCTTGGCGTAGGCGTGGGTGATCTCCGCGCCCATCAGGATGATCTGCGAGGTGTAGTAGACCCAGATCAGCACGACGACGATCGAGGCAGCCGCGCCGTAGGTCGACTCCAGACCTTGCTTGCCGATGTAGAGGCCGATCGCAGCCTTCCCTACTTCGAAAAACAAAGCCGTCAGGAGCGCACCGAGCCAGACATCGCGCCAAGCGACCAAAACATCCGGTAGCCATTTGAACATCATTGCGAACATTATCGTGACGACGGCAAACGACACCAACGTACTGACGACATGTAGCAAGCCCTCCGGCAGGTAGGGAGCTACGAATTTGCCGGCCGCGGCCAGGCATGCGGTCACCAGGAGCGAAACGAGCAGCAAAAAGCCGAGGGCCAAAACGGCGGCGAACGATAGCACGTAGTTGCGGGCGAAATGCCAAATCCCGCTCTCTTCCGATTCTTCGACCTCCCACACGACGTTGAGCGCGTCCTTCAACTGTACGACGACGCCAATCGCGGCGAACAAAAGGGCGCCGAGGCCGAGAACCGTCGCCAGAATGCCCTCGGCGGGGCGGCTGGCTCCCGCCAGCATCGCTTCGATTGCTTTGGCTCCGGTGTCCCCGAGCATGTCCTTCAAGGAGGAGGTGACTTGTGAGGTGACGGCGTCGTAGCCGAAGAACAGCCCCGCGATCGCAATCGCGATCACGATAATAGGACCCAAGGAAAACACCGAGTAGTATGCAAGGGCGGCGCCCTGCCGCGCATCCTTGTGGCTCGACCAACCGGTCGCCGCCTCTTTCGCGACCGTCCACCACATTGCAGCTTCTCCGGTTCGGTTCAGGCTTATGGCGACTTCACCTTTTCCCGTGCCGCATTCGCAGCATCGATGCCAGCTTGCTTCACCCGATCGATGGCTTCGGCGCCGACTTCGGCGCTCAGCGTATCGGAGGCTTCGCGCAGGCTTTGCGATACGGCGCTGGCGCGCGTGTTCAAGTCGGTTTTGATATCGTCGCTGAGCTCGCCCACCCATTCGTTCTCGATGTCGGAAGTCTGGAACGCACCCGCAATTGCCGCACCGATTGTCAAGCCCACGGCACCGAGGACGAGCGGCTGCCGGTCAAGCATGCCTGCCAACGATGACTGCGCTTTCGTGAAAGCCTCTTTTCCGGGCATGCTGAGGTTCTCGCGCGCATAGGCGACGCCATCGTCGAATCGATCCTTGATCTTGTCCGCCGCTTCCGACATGGCATCTGAAGCCGCGCTAGCGGCCTCGCGTGTGGTTTCACCGAAGCCCGTGGCGTCATCATGATCCATTTCTGGCGCGGTCGGCGGCGCAGCGGTCCTTTGGAGCCCGGACGCGGCCGCGCGAACATTGCGCGCGCCGAGATCAACGATCGGCGAAGCCCCCGCTGTCGCCGATCGCGTCGCGCTCTTGAGCTTCTCGTCGCCTGCCAACAGCCAGACCGCACCGCCTCCGATCAGTGCTGCGGCGAGCGGGTTTTCCCGCACCGCCGTTACGAGACTATCGAAAAAACTCGTCTGCGTGCTGCTCATCGCACCATCCCTTTCACGGTATCCTTGTCCTTATCGAGCTGCCGCATGGTTTCCCGCGGCACCAGACCGCGGGCATCTAGCCGGTTGATGCCGATCGCGAACAGTATACCCGCGATCACCGCGGCCACGATCGCCGACGTCAAATAGGAGAGCGGCTGTGACCATCCTGCGCCGATCATCGCCGCCGATAGGGCGAACAGCGCCATCACCAAGGCTGGGATCACCAGGAGGACACCGCCGGCGATGAAGACCAGCGCGCTGCCGACCTTCTGAACCTTTTCGCCTAACTCGGCTTTGGCGAGATCCACCTCGTTCTGGAACAGTTTGGCGAACTGCGACAACGCGTCGCCGAGCAGCGTCGAGATGGTTCTAAGATCGTTCTGACTTGTCCTGATATCGTTTTGGATGCTCATGACACGTTGCTTTGCTGCGAGGATGACGATTGTTCGCGGTGTTTCGAAGATGAGGAACGCCCGCCCGACGCCCTCAGAAAACGGACTGCCGCGAAACCGGCAAGGACCGAAATCCCTAGAAACGCGGCCGGCTGCCGCTTCGCAAAATCGGTGGCGCCGTCGACCAGGTCGCGAAAACTTCCGTCGCGGACTTTATCGGCCGCGTCATCGACATATTCGGCGGCGGAAGTCATGCCACGAGCAGCAAACGGCGCATCGCTCTCGAAGGCGCGCGCCGCTTCACGAATGTTATCGGCAAGGCGCGCCATGAAGTCCGCACCCGACCGCTGCTTGTCGCGCGCCTGGTCCTCGATCTGGTCCACTGTCCCGGAAGCCACGTCTTTGGCGGCGTCAGCCGCTTCCTTGAACTTGTCGCTGGCGACATCGGTCGACGCTCGGAGGGCGTCGCCGGCGCGCTGCTTCACCTCCGCGCCGGCATCGGCCATCTGGTCCTTCAGGGTCTGCGAAGGGCCGGTATTCTGGTTCTGCGTGAAATTCGTCTCTTTAGTCAGGTCCACATCGCTCATGATCGTTCTTTCAAGTGTTCGGGTTTGGGGAAGGACTGAAGGCCGCCCTGACGACGTCATCGGCAGCCTCTTTGAGTCTGGCGGCCACGTCTTCTGTCATGCGGCTGGCGTGCCCGCCGAGATCGGCCTCGCCGACGCTTCTTGCCGCCGCGTCGGCCGCCGACATCGTCGCATCCTTGGCTGCTTCGAAACCGGATTGTGCAGCCCCGCCCGCCGCCCGTTTCACGCTGTCGCTCGCCGGGCCCATCGCCTTGGCTTCGGCGGTTGTTTCGGGAAGAGCCGCGGCAAGGATGGCGCCGATCGCGATCCCAAGACCGGCGATCAAGGCGGCATTGTCGCCGATGACCTGCCGGGCCTTTGCAGGCGCCGTGGCCGCCGCGTCCTTGACCGCGCCCGCTCTCCCCTTGACGGCATCCATGCCGCTCTTGAGCGTATCGCCGACAGTGCCGGCGGCCTGCGCCGCCCGCTTGCCAAGATCGTCGGCCAGGGCGGCAGCGGCATCTTGCGCATCGCTGGCCATGTCGCTGGCCTGACTTTGAGCCGAATTCAGCCGATCTCTCATGTCGCTGCTCGGCGCGTCCACTCGGTCGGCGGGCTGATCCAGCATCTCTCCCGCCTTCTCCATCACCGGTGCGGCCGCTTCCGCGGCCCGCTCGCGCACCGTCTTCGAGGTCAGGGCAAGGCCAGCCCCGATCATCAGAAGTGGTAGTGGAAAACCGCGCGCCAGGCGCAGCAGCGGGATTGCGACCGCGGTGCCCGCAGCGACCGCCTGCATCGGATTGTCCATGGCTTGTTGCTTCAGCGCCTCGACCCAGCTCTGGGTCTTGTTGCTGATGTAATCGGAGACTTCCGACTTGATGTGTTGGGGCGAGACCTTGTGACGGAGGTCGTCAGCGGTATCCGATATCCGTTCCCTCAACCTATCGACCGTCGCCGCGAACTCGGCACGGCTTCGCTCGCACTCCCCCCTCAGCTCCTCCACTGATCGCGTCATGGAATTACCCTCTTGGATTTTTGGTCGGTTCTTTCGGGACGAACTCACGCTTTGTTGAATCGTTCCTCAGGAGCAGAAGAGAGGCAGGCCCAGAGCACCCCACTTTGGTTTAGGCTCAGCAGTCCGCGCGCCCGGCCGAAGCGCTTGAAGCAAGCGACAGGAACGCGCCGACAAGCCGGTTCGTTGCTTTTCCATGGACCGGCTCCTGCTTCGCTTCATGTCCGTCACGCCCAGATATCCCCTGTGGGTGCGGTACCTCTTGAGCCTCGGGCTTGTCGGGTTGGCATTTGTCGCCAAGCTCCTGCTGGACGATCAGTTGAGACCCGATCCGCTGATGCTGTTCATCCCGGCCATTTTCCTGGCCTCAGTCATCTTCGATCGCGGCTCAGGCGTTCTCGCCACCGGCGCGAGCGCGGCGCTCGCGGCGCGATACTTTATCCCCCCGCCTCCGAGCGCCGCTATCGCGCCGCTCCTGATCTTTCTCGCTAGCGGGCTATGTCTTGCAGGGGTAACGGAAGCCCTGCGCACGGCAGAAGCACTCGGAGGCAAAGGCCTACGCGGACGTTCTCATGATGGAGTTGGCGCACCGGACCAGGAACGACCTCGCGACGATCATGTCGATCCTCCGTCTGCAGGCGCGATCGGACCCTAATCCCGCCGTGCAGGCGGCGATCCGCGCTGGCGCGGATTGAGGTTGTCGCGAAGGTTCATGACCGCCTGCGCGACACGCCGGTCAACAGCTCGGTCGACCTCCCCGCTTATCTTGAGGCGTTGTGCGGGAGCCTTTCGGATCTGCACCGGGGAGTGCGCCCGATCGCGATACGGGTGTCCTGCGACGAAATCGCCGTCAAGAGCTCGCAGGCCGCATCCGTCGGCTTGATCGTCAACGAGCTGGTGACAAACGCGTTCAAGTACGCGTTTCCGGAGGGGCGCCCGGGCGTCGTGGAAGTCGAAGTCCGGAAGAGAAACGAAAAGGTCGTGATCACGGTGAGGGACGATGGAATCGGATGCCCCACCGAGGCGAAGAGCGGTTTGGGAACCCGCCTGATCAATCTGATGGTGGCCCAGATGCAGGGAGGCATGACCAGGGCGCCGATGGCGCAAGGCTGCGAGGTGAAAGTCGTGGTCGTCATCGAAAGCTGATCACGAACGCCTACCCGAAGTTGGAGAATTCAATCGCTGATGCATCCGACTCTCAACATGCGAGAAGCCGCCTTGGCTTCGAGCTTCTGCACATAGTCCGCAAGGCTGAATTGGCGCTTGAAATTGCGGGTTGAAATGCTGCGATGGAGGAACTGGCGCTCGCCTTTTTCAGGCATACTGCCCTCGATGGTGACTGATCGGCGTGATCGAGATGTTCTCAGGCGCGAAGCCCGCCACGGTCAGCGAAATCTGGTAACGGACGTCATCCGCTCGATATTGTAAGGCGGGTAATTGTCCTCGCCCGCCCGCTGGCCATTTCCGCGAGGTCAAGATCGAAACCGATGGTCGAGCGCCGGAGAGACGAAAAGTTGTGACTGCGCAAGCCAAATCCTCCAAAGAGCACGATGGTTACGAGCGGCAGCGGGCAGGACCGGTGCCCGTCTCACCTGACCAAGCCTCGACGCCATCCTTTGAAGGCGACAAAAAAGCAAAGCGGATTTTGGTTTCAAGAGGGACCCGAAAAATTTCGAAGCCGTCGCCCCCAACCGGGCGTGCCGGGTGCCGGGCTGGATCGCTCAAAGCGCCGAGCCCGCCCGCCGGCGGCTCTTAACTCGCGTTTAGCAGGTCCATCAGGAATTCAATTAAGGCGGTACAAAGCAAAGTTTAAAAGCGATGCAAACGCTACCCAGCCCGCATACGGGATAAATAAGAGCGCAGCAAGCCGATTGGCCCGCCATTGCAGGCCTATAAATAACAGAATCAGGCCCAGCAGCAGAATGATGACCGAGAGCCCCATGGCCAAGTTGTGCAAGCGGAAAACAATAGGAGACCAAAGAAAATTAAGCGCCATCTGTCCGAGCCAAACCTGCAAGGCCAGGCCATTGACCTCCTGCAGGTAGGTGCGCCAGCCCGCGATTGCGATCATCACATACAGAATTGTCCAAGTTGGCGCGAACACCCAATTCGGAGGATTGAATGTCGGCTTCTGCAGTGCGGCATACCATGCACCAGGCAAGTTGGTTGCGCCAATTAGCCAACCAATACCCACGACGGCAACAAGAAAGATGAGCAGACTTCGATTTCGTGCTTTCATGATCCAATATTGCACGTTCAGCAGAGGCGGGAATAGGCAGTCCAGACATCGGCGGGCCAATAGTCCTGAGGCGCCCCTCGCGGCGTCTTGCCCGACGGTAAGCTATGTTGTCCGGCTGGAGCCGCGATCCGCCGGCATTTACAACAGGAACCATCGATATCGACGTCTGTTTTGTCTCGTATGAGTGAATCGTTGCCAGTCCTCGTGGAGAGGTCGATCCAGATCGCCTGGGACTTGCTCGAACGCTCCGGCGAGATCACAGATCCTGGCGATGTGAGCCGCTTTCTTCTCAGAAATATCGATGACATGGTGCGGGCTGGAGAGCATCGGCAGCTCATGCTTGCGAACAATGCGATCGACGCTTATCGCCGCTACAAGCGTCTGCTTGCGGCATGATCAACTCCAATTGTCCGTTCTGCGGCGGCTGGGCTGGCTCCGTGAAAACCATTCGCATCTGACGAGACCCGCGCGACTTGCAGTGTAGTGCAGCAACGAGGTGTGCAACCGTTCCGACGATATTGACCAAGGCGTGGAGAAGCCCAATGTGAGCGGGCCGTTCGAGGAGAGCCGCTCGCCACGAACCAGCAGCTCGCGGTGTTGTTGCAGCCGTTGTAGGGTGATAGGTTGAGCGAGATACCCTCGCGCCAGCGTTCGAAGCCGCCTAGATTCCGTGTCGGTTTAGGGCTAGCGCAAACGGCATTTGTACTTTGGGCTGGCTTTGCGTGGGCCATTCTTGTCGAGGGCTACGGCGCTCTGCAAAAGATCATCGGCCGCTACGCTGTCGACCGTGCCGCTGAGATGAACCGCAGCGAAGCCGCGGTACGGCTCGGAGCCAAGTTTCTCAGTCTAACCTTGGCGGAAAAATTGCTGCTCTTCCCGTCCACAGCAACGGTCCTAATGGAAATGTGCCTGGTAAACCTATTCGTCTAAAGTCGATTGCCAAAATTCACATAGTTCAATGACCGCTTAGCTGGCGGAAAGCCCAATTGTGGGATTGCACCTGCCTATTGGGGGCGCCAGTGAATTACGCCGAACACCCTACGCAATCCAGATTCCTTGTTCGAATGGGAAGGACGGGCTGGATGGTCTACGATCGAGAACGCAAGGGTCCAGCACTGCTACAGAATGATGATCGAGCTGAGAAACTTACAAAGGAGCGCGCTGAGTTCATGAAGCAAATCTTGCAGAGCCAGGGCGACAGGTAAGAGACAGCACCCGCTGGACTTGGTGTTTGCGGAGCCATCCGATGAAAATGGTTGCCGAGTATCCAGCGCGCGCACGAGTTCGAGCGAACGGCTACGCATGAAAGTGAACTCAGGAAATGGGATTGCCGTCGCCAAGGACGGAAGGCCAGTCCAATCAGGCCTCCGGCTGGCTAGCTCACTCGGACCCGCGTTTCATACGAACGACTGGCCGATGGTCAGTCCAACGCTCGATGAACTCGTGGACATTCAGATATTAGCCCGCCTTTTTGCCTCGTCATCACCTTGGCTAGTGAACCCATAGTAGCCCGAAAAACGCCCGCAGCATCGAGGACGAAAGCTTCACAAACCCTTTAACCCATCTTTCGATAGATCAACAGGGCGCTCTAGCCCACGTAATGGAAAAGCGCTTGTCAACGAGCCAGAATGCGCCCCAGCCCTTTTGGGAGCAAGAGCCGGGGCACGTTCATCCGCCGATGCCGCTCTTCTTATGAGCGACGACCAACGCTCAACGCGCGAGCATCATTCCTAGCGACCTCTTCATTGCTGCTCCGAGCCGACGCTCAATCTGCTTCCGACCGGTACCGCCCTTTTGCGTTCGTTTTCGCCAATCGGAGCAAGGGATCTAGCCAAGGCGGATCGGCAACTGCTATCCGCCGAGCGATCCTTGGGGCACTGACGGGCGTTTTGATCCCGGCGAGGGATTTCGCTCAATCCCGATATCGAAGGTAAAGGCTGGCCGCTCTCCAGGGGGTTCGGCGCTGACGCAAGTCGAGACTTCGACTTAGTTCCGGCGCCTCACGGCTGCATCGAGCACTTATCGCTCCGGAGAAGCTTCGTGTCTTGAAATTGCCGTGGCACAAATTGCACTAGCGGCCACCCAGCATCCGGGCATAGGATTTCAACCTTAATCGCGAGGGTTGTGTCATGGGCAGTGATATACCTTTTAGTGCGCTCATCGTGGCGCTCGGGCTGAGCCCCATCGCAATCATGGCTATTGCCCTATTCATGTAGAACCAACGCAGGCCGCTTGACGGCCTCTTCTTTTGGCCTCAAGCAGCTTGATGAGCCGTGTGCCGGTCCTCACGAATGGGTGTGAAACTGTATTGTGGGTGCCGGTGAAGCTGCCTATCGTTTGACGAAGTATATCTCACCGGCGAAGGCCTCTTGGTGAAGACGAAGACTGGGTTAGCGACATTGCCATCGAAATGCAGATCGAGGACGGCTTGATCTGGGTCTATGGCGTCGGCGAAGATGGCGTTCAGGCGTTCACCGACTTTGGCATCGAAAACCTGGAGTTCGTCGGGTTACAAGGAAAACCCCAAGCTGCTCACGCGCTCGCAACGGGAATGATTATAGCGCGACGATCTGGGTCGGAAGAGCGCGGCGATCAGGATGGCGAGTCAGTGTCGCGGCGCGATGATGATCGCCGCGATGATTGTCGCGCGCAAGAGTTTTGTTTGCTTTGATTGTCGCGGAGCGTCAATCAAGCGAGCGTTTTTTGTGTCGCGTGCTCCGGTGGCCGCCCTGGACCACGCTTTCGCTCGAGGGCAGTCCGCCTGCGATAGCTCTCGACGTTCATCTCGACGATGGTGGCGTGGTGAACAAGGCGATCGATCGCCGCGAGGGTCATAGCTGGGTCCGGAAAGACCTTGTTCCATTCTCCAAAGGGCTGATTGGCGGTGATCAGCAAGGAGCGTCGCTCGTAGCGTGCGCTGATGAGCTCGAACAGCACACTGGTCTCGGCCTGGTCCTTGGTGACATAGGCAAGATCGTCAAGGATAACGAGATCGAAGCGATCGAGGCGGTTGATGGCACCCTCGAGGTTGAGTTCGCGGCGCGCCACCTGGAGCTTCTGCACGAGATCGGTGGTGCGGGTGAAGAGGACGCGCCATCCGTTCTCGATGAGGGCCAAGCCGATTGCTGCTGCCAGGTGACTCTTGCCGCCACCGGGCGGGCCAAACAGCAGCAGATTGGCGCCCTTGTTCAACCAGCCGTCGCCGGCGGCGAGCGCGGTCATTTGCGCCTTGGAGATCATCGGTACGGCTTCGAAGTCGAAGCTGTCAAAGGTCTTTCCGGTGGGCAGCCGCGCCTCGACGAGATGGCGCTCGATGCGGCGACGGCTGCGTTCAGCGATCTCGTGCTCTGCAATGGTGGCGAGGAAGCGCGCCGCCGGCCAGCCTTCCTTATCGGACTGCTCGGCAAATTGCGGCCACAGCACCTTGATGGCGGGCAGCCGCAGCTCGTTGAGCAACAGATTGAGGCGCGCGGTGTCGACTACGTTGGTTGTGCTCATGCGGCACCTCCGATCTCGGCAGTACCGATGAGGCATTCATAGGTGGCGAGCGGTGCGAGGCGCACCACGACGTTCGGCATCTGGGCGGGATCCGGGGCGAAGTGAGTACGTAGCCGGTTGAGGTCGGGCAGCCGGCCGTCGTTCAGGTCGGCCGTGAGCTGATCGGCGAGTTCGGCCTCGCAACCGCGCTCATGGGCGAGTGCGAGGAGATCGACCATGATCCGGCAGGCCTTCTTGTCCGGTAAGCGTTTGCGCAAGACGTCGAAGGCTCGGCGGTAAGCTTCCCGGGGGAACAGCTGGTCGCGGTAGACCAGGTTGAGGAGCGCCATCGGCTTGCGCCGCAAGGAATGGATCACGTGCCGATAATCGACGACCTGATCGTGCTTGCCATTGGGATGCGGCCGCCCGCGCGGCAAGGTGAGGAGATGCGTGCCGCCGACAAACACGTCGAGGTGATCGTCATACAGGCGCACCCGCAGCCGATGGCCGATCAAGCGCGACGGCACCGTGTAGAACACCTTGCGCAAGGTGAAGCCGCCGGACGATGTCACGTGGACGATCACCTCTTCATAGTCCGACGTGCGGCGGTCCGGCAGATCCTGAAGTGCGGTACGTTCGCTGTCGATCCGCTTGGCGTTGCGGGCATTGCGGCGGCTGACGATCTCATCGATGAAGCCACGATAGGCAGCGAGATCGTCGAAGTCGGCGGTGCCACGCAGCAACAGCGCGTCGCCGACCGCCCGCTTGAGATGGCCATGCGAACTCTCGATCGCCCCGTTCTCGTGGGCGATGCCACGATTGTTGCGGGAGGGGCGCATGCCGTAATGGGCACAGAGGTCTTCGTATCGCCGCGTCAGATCGTCTTTGGCGTCGCGGTCGAGATTGCAAAAGGCGGCCGACAGGCTGTCGGTGCGATGCTCCCGTGGCGCTCCACCGAGTGACCACAAGGCATTCTGCAGGCCTTCGGCCAGAGCGATGAAGCTCTCACCGCCGAGCACGACGTGGGCGTGCTCAAACCCGGAATAGGCCAGCCGGAAGTGATAGAGACGATGGTCGAGCGGCACGCCCGCGATCGTGACACCCAATTCGCCCATGTCGGTGAAGTCGGACAGGCCGCGCTGACCGGGTTCGTGGGTCTGCCGGAAGATGACCTCCTGCTCCTCGCCGTGGATCGCCCGCCAGGCCCGGATCCGGCGCTCCAGCGTGCGACGGATGCCGGCGCCGAGCTCAGGATGGCGTCGGAGCAACTCCTCGAAGATCGTGACCGGCCGCACACCGGGGGCGGCCTTCAGCATCGGCACGATCTCTGTCTCGAACACGCGGGCCAAGGGATCTGGCCGGCGACGGCCGCGGGGAGCCTTCTTCTGCGACGGAAGGCGTCGATCCTGCTCGATCCGGTAAGCGGTCGAGGTGCTGAACGACGCCTTGGCGGCGGCCACGGGCGGGCTATCGGTCTGACGGTACTTCATGTAGAGCCTCATTTGGTGATCGGTAATGTGTCGGCCTGGCACGCGAGTGATTCCTCTTGGCGGAAGAACCACTTGCATAACCAGCCGGCCGCGATCACCAGTCGGCGCGGTCCGCTGTGGATCGCGCCGACGCCGGGCTCGTAACTCCGGTCGGGCTACGCCCTCCCTGCGTCACGAGCCCGGCGTAGCCCTCTCATCATGGTCGACGCTCCACTTCCATCCTGTTCGCCGCGCGGCAAATGATCCACGAGCCTGCGGCGTACCCAGCAAGGGGATTACCCGCCGAGGCCGAGTCGACGTTAAGCCAAAGGATCGCCTTATTGGATGAGAAGAAGGCCGACGACGGGGAACGACGAACGATTTGCAGCGAAGCTGAGAAAGCCTCACGCCACCTGGTCGATATGGTCGAGCCTGACCGTGTTCGCAGGATGAGCTGGCTCTCTGTGAGCGTATGCTAATTGGCGCACAAGAGGCGGGCCGAGCAAGGGAACCGAGCTTTGCCACTTTTTCCCGTATTCTTACGGACGCGTTAACCATTCTTAGGTATGCGCGCGATTTGCATTTTGTGCCAAAGTGTACGTATCAGGATTTTGCCAACAACCTTCCTGGGGCTAGAGCAAGCGCCGCTCGCATGTATTTTAAGCGGGCGGCGTTGCGTTGAATCCTTACAAAAATTGGCTCCGCACTTGGGGTTAATCCGCCCTCTCCGCGGCGCGCTTCCTAATAAGGATCAATCGCCCGCTCACCGCTGCCTCAGTCCGCCCGAGCTTCTGAGCGATCTCGCGCTGCGTGAGGCCTGTTTCTCGAACCAATTGCAGTAGTCGCTGTTCGTCCGCTGCGGACCACGCGGGCATTGGAAACTCCCCAAAATTGTTCCGTCCTGAAATGTCGGAGAGGATCGCAGATATTGGCTAGCCTGTCTGTCCGGTTTTTCACCGGGCTCTAATCTGTCGCAGGGCGTGTCCTTGCCACAACGAGCACGAGTAGAGCGCTATCCGTATCCAGGCCCCGTGTCCTGATTTGATTCTTGGCGTGTCCTAGTTCGGATTAGACGAACGGGATGTGCTCAGCCCATCTTTTCCATCGGTCGCCGTCTGTTGTCATAGCTTGTTCCCGTCAGGTTCCCCATGAGATGATCCCCGCCTCTTGCGGGGAGGCCTTCCATGAAGAACATGCAGGCGCGCTTGGAAAAACTTCGGATCGAGGCGGAAGAGTGTGAGCTAATCAGCAAGCTGGCGACCAGTCCGACTAAGAAAGAGCTATTCGCCAAGCTGGCAGCTCATCATCGGACACTGACCGATGAGGTCGAGCGGACGATAAGAGCAACAAAGCCTTAGTTCCCTTAACAACATAGGATGCATCGGCGCATTGTCTGCGTCACGCTGTCGGCTGGGAGACCGAGCGCGCGCCCGCTGCCGAAGCAATAAGCGCGGCCATGGCCGACACCGATCGCGCTTCGCGCGTGCACCATGAGGCTTTCCAAGATTACGTAGGGCGCGTTTGTGAGCTGATCTCGCGGGCTGCGGAATTACTTAGAGTGCCAGGCCGGACGCCTTCATCGGCCGCAAGACGCGGGAGCCTTCCCTCCAAGGAGGAGGAGCAACTCACCAATTGGAGCGCTCGTCCGCCTGCTGCTAAATGAGAGCATGGATGACTTATTGAAACCGGCCGATCAGTTGATGCTTGGAAGGCGCCGGTCTGTACAGCTCAAGCTGGCTAAATGATCTCGAAATACCGCCGGCGTTCAAAGTCTGTGACCCGATGTTGAACGGCCTCCCATTCCCAACGGCGG
The DNA here is from genome assembly GCF_023278185.1 of Bradyrhizobium elkanii USDA 76. Taxonomy (NCBI): domain Bacteria; kingdom Pseudomonadati; phylum Pseudomonadota; class Alphaproteobacteria; order Hyphomicrobiales; family Nitrobacteraceae; genus Bradyrhizobium; species Bradyrhizobium elkanii. The sequence goes on from NZ_CP066356.1 coordinate 6,974,009, forward strand.
GAGCAAGAAAACGCTTCAACAAACCTTTCACCGAAGACATCATTGGCTGCCGGAGACTGTGCAAACCGATATGTTGCCTCTGCCAAGCTTTGAGGCAGCCTCCCAGACGGAAGGCAGGCCTCCGCGCTTGCATCACCGACGATCGAAGCCGGGAGCGCCGCGTTTGTCTCGATACCCAATATGCCGGAACCGATGGCACATGCGAGGGCAAGATATGGGTTCAGGTCTGCACCGGGCAGCCTGTATTCGAGACGATGTGCAGACGGGTCTCCCGGAATGACGCGTACCGCGCAGGATCGGTTGTCGATTCCCCAGCTCGGATAGATTGGTGCCCAACAACCAGGTACCAATCTCTTGTAGCTATTGAAATTCGGCACAGCGAGCACACAGAAATCATTCATGTATTTCAATTGTCCGCCGATGAATTGCCTCATGAGCTTCGAGACGTTGCGAAACGCCTCACTATCGTAAAACACATTCTGACCATCTGCGGACATCGAGACGTGAATATGGCCGGACTGGCCCGGCCAATTCTCTGAAACCTTGGCCATGAATGTAGCCATCATGCCGCGCGTCTGCGCCCAGGCCTTTATCATCGACTTGAATATGATTGCTCGATCGGCGGCTTCCAGGGCATCACAATGACGAAGTGACGCTTCAATCACGCCTGGTCCCGTTTCAAAGTGCAGCCCGCTGAGAGGGATTCTGGACTTCTCACAAAGCGCCAGGATCTCACCGAACAGCTCCCTGTGCGCGACAGACCGCGCAATCGAGTAGCCGAATGGGCCCCGCGTCAAAGGAGCCCATTGGCCGAACGGCTTGTCTTCAATTATGTCGGCGTTCTCCTTGAACAGCATAAACTCAAACTCGAACCCGGCGCTGCAGCTGTATCCGCGGTCGGCAACCCTTTGCAGGACTTTACGCAGAATACCGCGCGGGCAGACGCTCTCATGTGCGCCCGCAAACTCAGCCAGATAGAGATATTGATCGCCGGCATAAGACACCGAACGGCCGGTGCCGGACAGAACGCGCAGATCGGCGTCCCCAAATACTGACTGCGGCTCTTGCGTGAAGCCCGCCGGAATGACGCGGTCCGAACAATCCCACGCGAGCACCGCTTCAGAGAACTTGATGACCTTATTCCCGACGGAAAGATCTTCACCCAGGACGTGTTTGCCTCGAAGGATGCCATCGAAGTCGCTCACACCGATCATCGCCGCAGCGGCTGAATTCGTGCAACTGTCGCAGATGCCGGTCATTGGTTCGCTTCCTGCGGCACCAAATCGAACACCTGGTCCATCCGCATCGCACGCAGTTGGCGATAATCTTCCTCAAGCTGTATCAGGTCGTTGTTCACGAGATACACAATGCCTGGCGTCGACGCCAAGTCGATCGTCGGAACCAGGTTTTGCCCTATCGGAACGAACGCAATGGCATCCGCGAAGCTCGGCAGCTTGCCGATCGCATCGAGTCCGGGATAGCCGGCAACAACACCGCCCATGTCGGAGATCAGCGAGACGCACAGTGCATGAGCCTGCCGCTTGTAAACCCCGCGTCGCCTCATATACCCAGCAAAGCCTTTGGGATCTGCGTAACGCCACGCGGTGAGCGTCAAATGGTTATGGCCCAACGCCATCGTCCTGGCTTTTGCCGACATGGTTCCTTGCAGCCTCGCTCCGAAGTCGACCAGAACCGGTCCCCGATCATCGACGATGATCTCGGCATGAGCAGGTCCGTCGGTGATCCGAAGCGCCCGCAGCGCACGTTCAAGGTAGTCGGATAGTTCAAGAACGATTGGCTCCTTACCTCCCAATAACCGCTCGAGTGAGCAGACCGAAGACGCGCCCTCAATAGGAACAGTGTCATAGGTCCAGGCCTCCGTGACGAAGGTCTCGCCGTCGATCGAGACGGCATTTACGGTATATTGCTGGCCGTTGATTTTCTCCTGTCCAAGCGCCAATTGATTGAGCGTTCCGACACGGTTCGTCTTACCGACGATCGCGGTTACAGCGCGCTGAATATCGGCATCCGTCGAGCAAAAGAACACGTCCTCCGTGCCTGTGCTGTTCAGCGGCTTGATCACAAGCTCATCGAAGGTCTCTTGACGCTTCCATCTTGCGATCACTTCAGCATTGTCGGACACCACTTGTCTGATCGATCGCACGCCTGCTGAGGCCAACGCTTCAGACAGGCGCGATTTGTCCCGTCGGGCGGCCGAAAGGGCGGTGCCATTTGAAGGCAAGCCCAGCCGCTCCGAGATCGAATCGGCCAGCTCAACTCCTGTCTCGCACCCCGCTATGACGAACTCCAGCTCCCTGCCCTGGAGAGCCCGAAGATGATATTCAACGATCTCGTCGTACCCCATGCGCTCGGGCGGGCGAATGACTTCATCATACAGATTAGCATTGAAATGCGATTGAAAGATCGACGGAATCTGTGCAGCCGACATCACATGCACTGTTGAAATTCCATACCGCTTGAACTCTTCCGGCAAGAAGCGGCCGGTCGAATATGCGTCGACGATTACACAGTTTCGCTCGTTCATGCGGACCTCCGGTACTGCAAACAGACGTTGCCGACGGCAACAGCCGTGATGAGAACATTTCCAACGAACGTATGCGGCGAAGGCACGATACGAGAATCGAAGTACTGGAACAGAAACGTGATGACAGGAGCGGTGGACAGGACCATGTTGACCGTGAAGGGCTCGACGCGGCGAATACCCTCCTGGAACAAGAGCAATGGAACGATGATCGTGGATAGCCCAATCGTTGCGATCGCAAGCCAATGTTGCGAGATCTCGAGCACGATGGAGGAATGGTCGACCAGTCCCAGCAGCAAAAGGATCGTTCCGTAAAAACGATGCGCCAACACCTGTCGACCCGAAAATCCGCGGTCGAATAGCAGCTTGACGAGTATATTTGTAAGAGCGAGCGATAGGCCGGCCACGATTGCCAAGACGATGCCGAAGGACGATCGAGCTCCCCACTCCACGCCAGCGTTGCCGGTTGCCGAGATCCATATCATGTAACTTCCAACTGCCGCGATCGTCACGCTCACGACGATATCGGATGCTGGAGGAACGCCCTGGCGCCTGATCAGCGCGTTTAACCACACCGTCGCAGCGGGTCCTAGCGCCACCATGAACGCGACGACGATCGCCGGTTCGGTGTATTTCAGGCCGATAAACAACCCGATCCAACTGATCGCGGTCACGACATTGAGCGACACGAACACCAGGAGCGCCGACTTCGCAACCCGTGCCGTTTCTCTCTCGTGACCTGCCAGCAGATTAAATGTCAGACAGACCGCGGCAAAGGACACGAGGAGAGCGACGAACGCATCCGCCCGCTGAAAATACGATGCCGCATAAACTTCGCCTGCCGCGCTCAGGACGACATAGAGCGCTACAAAGAGAACTCCCAGAGCGAAGCGTCTTGTCAATCGCCCACCCGTCCTCTGCGGGCGGGGCGGCGCGGCCCGCCCCCCGGACCACGCTTGTCCACCAGTTCCGGAAGACTCACCTTTCGACCTGGGCGGACCGCGCTTGGTTTGAAACGTCACAATCCGCCTCTAATGTTTCTTTGTTTGGTAGTACGCAACACACGCCTCTCCAAAAGCCGTGAACAGTCGCTGGCTCAGGAGATCAGTTGAGGCGTGCCATTCGGGGTGCCATTGCACACCGATTTGCAACGTCGGCGCGCCGATGACCGAAGCCGCTTCGACCAGTCCGTCAGGCGCCCATGCCTCGCGCCTCAGTGCGGCGGCAAGCAGCTCGATGCCTTGATTATGCAGGGAGTTCACTTGCGCTTCGATGGCGCGCACGATCGGAAAGAGCGCACCATCAGGAGATATCCTCACGCTGTGCGCGGCATCGTACTGACGGTCTCTTGGACGATCTGGTTTCTCGGCATGCATCAGGCCACTTCCCAGTCTCCACTCAGCAAGCGATGGATGGAGAGTGCCGCCAAAATAGACGTTGAGCTCCTGAAGCCCGCGGCAGATGCCCAAGATCGGCATTCCGAGCGCGATGGCGCTCCCAATGGCTACCGCAGAGAGCCTATCCCGCGGGCGGTCACGAATTCCACCATCAACGTCCTGTTGGTCAGCCGGCGGAAGTGATGCAGGTGCCTTCAAGACGGCAGGGTCAATATTCGATTCATCCCCTGTCAAAACCAGACCGTCGAGCGCGCCCATGATCGCCAGGCCGACCTCTAGCCTCACATCTTCCGCGTCGATCGTCGGCAATATGACGCATGCCACGCCCGCATGATGAAGGAGGGCCTTGAGGTATTTTTGCCGTAGCCAGTCGCGATGCACACCATCGACCAAAAGACGGTTCGAGGTGACGCCGACCACGGCGCGAGCGTTGTCTGAGCGTTGCAATGTCACGCCACGTGCCCCTTCGCATGGGCATCAGCAAGCGATTGCTCATACAAGCGTCGATTTCGCTCCTTCAACTGAGTTATGACACTGGGTTGACCTTGCGGCCCCTTGACGAAGAGCCCTCCCCAGCTCGCGGCAACCTTTGCGTAACCCGGATCCTGCATCCGGATCTTCTGGGCCTTGTGCAACAGCCAGAATGGGATACCCGGCGAGAGGTGATGCTCGAGGTGATACTCGTCCAGGTTTTGTCCAAGGATCGCCCGCTCCAGGAAATTGCCTTTCCGATTCCTGGTTAGATAGACGTTCTTCGTTTCGCTCTCGCACATCGGCGAGTGCTCGGCGAGCTCGACAAACCAGCCAAGAACCTGAAACGTTGTGAGATAGGGGACGATCCAAAACAGGATCACGATGTGGAGCAGCCCAAGAGCGTATGATCCGGCCAGGATGCCGATCCAGAAGAGGTAAAAGCCATACTTGTCGACAAGTATGCTTGACCGGCTCTGGTCCTCGGAATCTGTGATCGAAAACCGGTTGGTCCAGAGATACTTCAGGTAGGCCAGTGTCGCGCCACCAAATATCGGCTTCCAGATGATATTGAAGGCGTACCGCTTGGGAGGCTGGACGTCGTAAACACCATTGGCCATGAAGAACTTCAGGTCGGGATCCTTCTCCGGGTCGCCGAGATACGGATGATGCAGATAGACGTGCGAGATCCGGTAGGCCCAGTGGCGCTGGAACAGGGGATAGGCCGCGAACAGAATGCCGAGGACGTAGTTCCAGGTCGTGTTCTTCGCGAGCGTACGGTGAGCCGCATCATGAGCGATCGTCGTCAGGCCGCGCTGGTAGGCACCGATCAGAAGAACGGCGAGCGGGTACAGCCACCAGGAGACGCAGAGCGTCGCGAGCGTGCAAGCGGCAATTACAGCGTAATCCTTGGCGATGTAGATCGCTCCCATCACATTGTCCGGCCTCAGCTCGGACAATTGCTTATTGATCTCCCGGCTGAACTGAACAGCCTCATAACGAGACGACCTCAGTTTCCAAGCGTCTGCCTGATTCATGAGAACCTCCTCCTGATCGCCTTACAAGTTGTCAGATTGCGGAAAGCGCCCTGTCCAGATCGCGCACGATGTCGTCGACATCTTCGATGCCCACGCAAAGTCGGATCGAGCCGCCAAATATGCCGGCGGCTTCGCGCTTCTCCCGCGGAACAGTGGTGTGGGTGGTCGAAACAGGATGCGTTACGAGCGTACGGGCGTCCCCGACATTCGAGACGTGATACATCAGGTCGACATTCTGGATGAATTTCCGCCCGGCCTGCTCGTCCTCAACTTCGAACATGACCATCGCGCCGTGTCCGTATGCGGGATTGAGTGTCTGGTCGACAGTTTCCCGATCGGCTCCCTCGAACAGCCCCGGGTAGAAGACGCGGCGCACTTTTGGATGCTCCTTAAGAACGTCGGCCACGATCCTGGCGTTTGCGCAGTGCTGCTTCATGCGAAGGGGCAGCGTTTCAAGGCCTTGGATCAGCTGAAAGCTCGCAAAGGGGGCAATGGCCGCGCCAGTATCGCGCAACCAGGTCATGCGAGCCTTCAAGAGAACCTCGCTTTTTCCGAGATCGTCGACATCTTGCAGCGCGTTGCGCCAGATGATCCCGCCATGCGCCTCGTCAGGACTGTTGAACAAGGGAAAGCGAGAGGCGCCGCGGTAGCTGAACTTGCCGTTGTCAACGATCAGACCGCCCAGCGTTGTGCCATGGCCGCATATGTATTTCGTAGCGGAGTAGGTCGTAATCGCAGCACCGAGATCTGACGGCCGACATACCAGCGGGGTCGTCGTATTATCCACCACCAACGGAACGCCGTGCTTTCGGCCGATCTCAGCCAGCTGTTTGACCGGAAGCGGAATCAGGCAAGGATTTGAAATCACCTCTCCGAACAGGCAGATCGTGCGATCATCGATGGCACGTTCGAAGGTCTCGGGCCTTCGGGGGTCTGCCGTTCTGACGCTGATACCAAGACGCTTCAGCGTGTTATGGAGCAGATTCCACGTGTTGCCATAGAGATACGGTGAGGCGACGATATTGTCCCCCACCTCGCCGCTTGACAGGTTGACGATGGCAAGGAAGGTTGCCGCTTGACCTGATGCGACGGCGAGCGAGTCGCTTCCCATGTCGACCGCGGCATACCTTTTTTCCAGCGCGCGGGTCGTCGGGTTGATGATCCTCGTATAGGTGAATCCATCAGCCTTGACGTTATAGACGTCCGCAATGTGATTCAGATCGCCATCAAGTTCGTAAGCCGTGTTCTGATAGATCGGCACTGCGACAGCTTTCGTCACCGGATCGCGTCGGTAGCCGGCGTGCAGAACAGCAGTTTCGGCAGAGAACGGCAGCTGCGAGTCCTTTGCGAAGGACGATGACATCTCGACCCCACGCTCGCAGGCCTGGCGGGTTGACGGCGTCCCCATGGATGAAGCCGGGCCGGACCGAAAATATGTACGAAAGGCGCACCCCAACTGCTCGATCCAACTGGGCTGGATCTCGCCAATGCAGCCGACCCGAAAACTCCGCGTCGCAAGATGCAGCTTCGAGTAGATATAAAGATTGTGGGCCGCCAAGTGACGATATAGCCCATCGAAGCCTGCCTGATCCGCGATTCCGGACGGCGCGCTGAACGCGACGCAGACCGGAGACTGCAATTCGGCGGATAGCAGCGGAGACACTACCCCTTCGAGTTCTTGGACGAGATCGTCTCTGACCTTCTCATACCTGCGGCGCCTGGCATCAATGCCCTCCCCCTCCAGAATCTCCAAAGCCTTCGTTGTTGCCTGAACGATGTGGGTGGGTGGGGTCGATCGCCACTCTCCGGTACGCTCGAGCGAGAGCCATTGGTCTCTCACGTCGAGCACAAATGACCTTGGTTCTTGAACCGCTTTTTCCAGCAGCTCGCGAGACGCGATGACAAAAGCTACTCCTGGCGGCCCTTCGATGCACTTATTGCTCGATGTGACCAGGACATCCGGTCCACCACGGCTTAGGTCGATGTCAATCGCGCCAAAAGAGCTCATGCCGTCGACGATCGTCTTCACACCACGCCGCCTCGCCTCCTCTATGATCGCGTCAAGCGGATTGACGATTCCGGTTGTTGTCTCGCAATGCACAAGACATAGGTGAGTAACGCCGGGATTTCGGCTCAGCTGCTCGGCAACTTCCTGGGGGTCCAGGGGCTCGGTCGCTCGCTTGACAAGCTTCAGCGCTTCGACGCCCCACAGCCGCAGAATCTTGAAAATGCGCTCGCCATAGATGCCGTTTATGCAAACGAGCGGCTTGTCGTTCCTGGACACGAATGAAGAGAGCGCGGCTTCCATTGCAAAGGACCCGCCCCCCTGAATGGGGACCACCGAATAGTCCTTGGCACCTCCCAGCAGATTGAGCATCAGCCGCCTCATGCGGGCGGTCACTTCCTTGAACTCACCATCGCGCGATGCGAGGTCGAGCAGCATCTGGCTCCTGACCGCCAGCGACAGCGACAATGGACCAGGCGTCAGCAGAGAGCGTTGTCTAGTCACACCAATTCCCCTTAAACCGTATTCGTCGATGGATCTGAAGCGCGATGATGCGACCTCACCCCCTTGGGCGCAGGCTTTCTCGATTCATCTGCTGCTGGGAGAAACACCATAGGCGCGGGCAAGCATCGCCAGCAGCCCACCACATCATGCATGCAAGGATTTGAGCGCCATCGCATTGCTAGCTAGGCGTCGATCGGTTTACGCCAAACCGTGCATTCAGGCGAACGTTGAGGTTCGGACGAACGTGCACATCGGGTCCATCGCGTGCGGATATCGATCCGCGCCTGACGGACATGATGCGTTCCGTTGCTGATGAGCCTGATCCTGCGTGAGCCTGAGACTTGGGACATTCGCATACTGTCACTCGTTGGAGAATTCGGGACGTTGACGACCTTTGCCGTCCATTTTCAGATCGTACAACTTGACGTTAGGTGCGTTTCAACCCTCTCCCGAACTCTTCTCGTGTGAATTTTTTCTGACGTGCACCTCCAAAAGGAGCGATAAGCCAACTCGAGCGGCTGAACGATGTGATTTGCGGCAAGCGAGCTCGGAGTTTTCATAGTTCGACGTCAGGATCGTCCCGCAGTCCATCATCACGGCGGTGGGCGTGTCGTGGTTGACGGCTGATCCAGAGTGTCGCCGCGGGGAGTGCGCCGTCGTGGAGCTCGAATGCTCAACTCGATCGCGGAGCAGCTCAACGGCTTGCGGACCGATGAGCCTGCCCGCAGTCATGAGGCGTTTGACCTCGACGGCTAGCTCCTTCGAGCCGTTCTGCTCGGTTGGCTCCTCTGCTAGATCTGCCAAATGTCGAGCGCACTCTCGATCCGGCGTCCGGCTCGAGGCCGGTGTCGCTCAAGCTCAAGACAGAGCGTCGAAAATGCCGGAAATCGAGCCAGCGATAGCCTCGCCCTTAGCGTCTACCCCCTCGCTGGGGCCGTTAGCGGCCTTGGGTCGAGTTTTTCCCCACGAGAACTGACGCCAGCAAGCTGCAGGCTCATTGAGGAGGTGAGCGGTCCGGCATGAATTGAGTGTGGGGGGCGACCCGCGTCGCGAGCCTGTCCCGCGGCTTTCGCATTGTCCCCTGCCGGCCCGCCTCGTGCAGACATGTTCACAGCCAGCCCCGCAGACGGCCCTTTGAAGCTCGCGCGCAGGTGAGGGATACGGCCCAAACTGAAGACAGCGCGCCGGAGGGTAGGCCTAGCGCCCGAGCGTCGGGACAGGCTGCTCCTGCTTCCCAAGTCAATGTACTGGCAAACAATTGCGCCGGATGCGGCTAGACCCGGAGGAACGAGTTGCCCTTCTTCATCGTGCGCGAGAGATCGAAGCTGGATGTCCGAGACGCCGGCAGCTCGGTTACGAGAGCCTAGGCATGACGCTAGTCGGACGCGCGGGAAACGGCATCAAGCGAAACTTCAAGCTACTGGAAGTCGGACTTCCTCTCTGGCCTTTGTCCTGGCGTCATAGATTCTGACCTGGAGCATGGGACGGCGCTTCTTGAGCTCCTGGGCTCCTGCGAAGGCCCCATCCCTGGTTGCGAATTCGGTTTTCAATTGACCGTCGATTTCGAGCACATAACCAGAAGCGGGCAATCGACGTGTGGACGCAACCATTTTGTTCCTTTGGAGCCTGAGTCTGATTGATGCCTTTGCTTAACCTGAGTCGCCGTGGCCGGGCCAGCAGGTTAGTGGGGGGCATCTCCTGCTATCGATGGTGCGATGCGAGGTGACAGGTTTGACGAACACTAACGGCCAAGAATTGCGCGAGCCATCAACACATCGATCACGGCCTGGGCCATTTGCTCAGGTGTCTGCTCCATGGTCCTGAGATGAATTTCGGGTCTTATCGGCGCTTCATAGGACGCATCGATGCCGGTGAAGTTCTTGATCTTACCGGACTTCGCCTTTGAATAAAGACCTTTGGGATCGCGACGCGCGCATTCTTCGATCGGCGTATCGACAAAGACTTCGACAAACTCCTCCTTGCTGACCAGACTGCGCACCATGTCTCGTTCGCTCCTGTGGGGCGAGATGAACGAACAAATTACGATCAAGCCACTGTCCGCCATCAGCTTGGCAGCCTCCCCGGCGCGCCGAATGTTTTCCATGCGGTCGACCTCGGAGAAGCCGAGGTCCGCATTTAATCCGTGCCGCAGGTTGTCCCCATCCAGCAGCATGGCATGCCGGGACATTGCGAACAGCTTTTGATCGACGATGTTGGCAATCGTCGATTTTCCTGCGCCGGACAGGCCGGTGAACCAAATGATGCAGGGCTTCTGGTTCTTGAGGTCGGCCCGCTCCTTCCGTCCCACTGCAACGGGTTGCCAAGCGACGTTGGTCGCCCGCCGCAGTGGACATGCGATCATCCCGGCCGCGACCGTACGGTTTGTATACCGGTCGATGACGATAAATGATCCGGTCTTGCGATTGGCCTCGTAAGGATCGAACGCCGCAGGCCGGGTGGTTGATATATTGCAAAAGCCGATCTCGTTAAGGCCAAGCGTCCCGGCTGACAGGTGCTCCCGTGTATTGACGTCGATCCGATGATTGATCGCGGTAATGCTGCCGGCTATGGTCTGCGATCCAATGCGCAGAATGTAATTGCGCCCGACAACGAGCTGGTCCTCATCCATCCAGATCAGATGAGCGGCGAATTGGTCGGCGAGCTCCGGCCGCTCGGTCGGACGTGCCAGGAGATCGCCACGGCCGATATCGATTTCGTCTTCAATGGTGATCGTGATTGCATCGCCGGCCTCGGCGCAGGTACGCTGCGACGACGATGTCGTCGCCCACCGAGATGCTTCCCGAAGCCACGGACCCGGCGTAGCCGCGGAAATCCAGGTCCGGCCGGTTCACCCACTGTACTGGAAAGCGGAAGGCCTGCCCGGAGCTGTCGCACCGGATATCAATACTCTCCAACTGGCCGAGCAGGCAGGGACCATCGTACCAGTGAGTGTTGCCGGAGCGGTCGACGACATTGTCGCCGTACCTGGCAGAGATCGGGATCGGAACGATCGATTCGAAGCCAAGATCGCTGGCAAAGGCCACATAGTCGGCGACGATCCGATCAAAGCTCTCTTTGCTGTAGTGGACGAGGTCGATCTTGTTCACTGCCAGGACGAGATGGCGGATACCAAGGAGCGAACAGATGAACGAGTGGCGCTTGGTTTGAACCAGCACGCCCTTGCGGGCATCGATGAGGATGATAGCGAGCTGGGCGTTTGAGGCGCCCGTTGCCATGTTGCGAGTATACTGCTCGTGGCCGGGCGTCTGCATCTCTGCGACGATGTCTTCGATCGTTCGTCGCGTCGGATTCAATAGCCCCGCTCAACGGATAGCAGCCCAGCGTGCGGAAACGGATCATCCGCATTTGTGGCGTCTCGCCAGACCGAAGCGGCAATCGCTTGTCGTCGATCATGATCGTCGCGCCATTTCGACGCACGATCGGTCTTTGCTTGGCGAAGTAGAGCGGGACGACCGGGATCTTCTCGCACATAATGTATTCCCACACGTCGAGCTCAGTCCAGTTTGACATCGCAAAAACGCGCATGGTTTCGCCCTGGCGAATCCGCGTATTGAACAGGTTCCAGAGCTCCGGCCGCTGATTGCGGGGGTCCCAGACGTGCCCGGACGAACGGAAGGAGAGTATCCGTTCTTTTGCGCGGCTCTTCTCCTCATCACGCCGGGCGCCGCCAAAGGCGGCATCGAATTCGTGGAGGTCGAGCGCCTGCTTCAGGGCGTCGGTCTTCATCACCCGGGTATGAAGCGCGGAGCCGGAGTCGATCGGATTGATCCCGCGCGCGATGCCCTCCTCGTTTACATGGACGATCAGGTCGAGGCCGAGGCGCTTGGCTGTCGCGTCCCGGAAGCTGATCATCTCACGAAACTTCCAGGTCGTGTCGACGTGAAGCAGGGGAAACGGGAGCTTTGCGGGATAGAAGGCCTTGATCGCAATATGCAGCATCACGCTCGAGTCTTTTCCGATCGAGTAGAGCATGACCGGCTTTTTGAACTCGGCGACCACGTCACGCATGATTTCGATCGATTCAGCTTCGAGACGGCGCAGATGTTTCGGCAGCATGTGTCTTCTACGATGCGGGATCTTTAGTTCGTTCAGTACCGCGTTTGCCTTGCGATAGGCCCGATAGGCGTTGCAGCGATCGGCTGCCTGCCATAGCGCATCGGCGTCCACCGGGTCAAACAGCGGATAGCGTCCATCCTTCGTTCGGCGTCTGCCAGCAACCAATCGAAGCGCGGCTGGACACGCGAGCCGGCGGACTTACTTCCGCTTGCCAGCTAGACAACGAGCTCGATAAGGCAGGCAGCACATTTTGACCATAGTCCTGGGAGGATCATCGCTCGTGATTGTTGCTCCCCTCCTTGAGCCGCACAATCTCGCCCCGCAGCGCCTCGATAACGGCGTCGCGATGCCGAACGGCCTCTTGCAGTGCACCTCGATCCGATTCCGAAGCCAAGAGTGCCATGCGCAACTGCGCCTCCATCGAACTCGTCAGCTCCTGATTTTGGTCGAAGTCGGTTCCGGATAGATGCTGCGCATCGTGCCCTGTGGACGCATTTGGTGTGGAGCATGAGTTCTCGATTGGCCGCCGAATGCCAGGGGTCAGCTTACCGGGGTTGGCTGAAATGCTCGACCATGCCCGTTCCTTGCTGAGGCGCAGATCCCACCACATTCGAAATATCTGACGATATAGCTCGGTGACCTCGCGCCCTTTATCAACCACCGCAATTCCGCTTCATATCCGAGCTGTATCATCAGCTCGACGCCGATCAGATCGGTTATCGTTTGCATCTCTTCGACGCTCAATTGGACCTGCCACGCGTCGACAGACTTCTCATCGACGGTCCTTCTTTCAAGGATTTTCCGATCTCCAAAGCTGCTGGAGTGAAGATAATCGGCCCGAGCCGTCGACGTAGCTGCGGTGTCTTTTGGATCACAGCCAAGGCCAGCGATGAGACGCTGGATTTCCTCCTCCGGACACGCCGCCAGGCGTTCGTACTGCACCACCATCGTCTGCCGGCGATCGCGGTGCGCAGCGAGTTTGGGCAGGCCGAGAACCAGATCAGCAAGCGAAGAGGCAATAACGTCAGGCAGGCGGAGCATGAGATCAGCAAGCGAGGACAAGCTGACCGAACGGGAGCTTTTCGCCTGAAGGGGGACTCCCCAAGTCGACTTCAGGGATGCGGCAATGGCGTAGGGATTGCGCATCAGAAGAATATGCGGCGCCTCAGGATAAAGAAGATCCAAATAGTCGAGCACCATCCAGTAGCGTGGTGTCTTGTCCACGATGATGCGCTTGCCCGCCGAGGACAGATACGCACCGTACGCCGCATCCGCAAAGGCACGGCTGACGGCAGCGCGATCGATCCTGCCCAAGAACTCGGAAGTTGCCGTTTCGATCAGAGATGTTCCGGCCGGGTGACGATGGTCCACCCTGCCAAACGCCTCAAGAGCCAGCATGAGCCAAGGCTCTGGTGGAGCTGTAATTTCCGGATGCTGTTGGAGCAAATGCGCCAACAGCGTCGTTCCGGACCGTGGAAGGCCGAGCAGAAAGCAGACCGTGGCCCCGCGGTTTGCATCCTGGCTCAAAATACCGCTCCTGATGCGCTCGAGGAAAGCGCCCCCCGGACCACACACTTGTTCGCTCGAGGACGACGGCGGCCGCGCAATTTCCCATCGGCCGATCGCTCGCGACACTTTGCCATACGAGGAGGGAGGCGCCTGCAATTCATGGTCTGAATCCGTCGAATTGATGAATCGCGCAAGCGTTTTTGGCAATTGCAATCGGCAGCCTGCCGCCTACTCGCAAGGCTAGTTGTGACCAAAAGCCCGCTCAACTATACGAAGGCAAGCCGCCGATATGGAATCGGATGAGAAGACTATACTGCGGTTTATCGGGCAACCACCACACAACACTGTTGGCGAAGGCGTGAAGCGACGACACTAGCCCCAGGCAACCGAGCGTCAAGACGTATCGTCTCGGCTTCGGAAGCAATTTGCATTGGCTTCGATGATAGCCCACCGGCGGACCTCGTCGTTGAACTTGCCTTGTCGCTTATCGATCGCTTTCTGCATAATCGGCCCGATCTCATCGAGGCTGATGGTCTGCGCCCAACGGCTCGCGGTGCTGGACATTGCAGTCCGACCGCGTGGGAAGAGCAAGTCGTATCCTTTAATCAGAGGGAAAGATGGCGCGTCGAGATTTCGCGACACGCGGCGCAGATGTTCTAACGTTCCTCGCTCGAGACTTTGACCGCTCGATGATCCGGCAAAGGAGTGAGCAAGCCGGCGAGTAACCAATGAAGCAGACCATGGACGTCTCGTTGGTAGGGGCATCAATCTTACCGGCGTGTGGGATCGACCCGACAAGTGGATGCCGCCGGTTCGTCAAGACAATGAGCGCTCTGTTGCCGCAACTGCTCCGGCCAGTTCATGATTGGCACACTCCCCTTTCGTCCGTACCGTACCAAGCATTTGATTTGCCTGCTCTTACGGCGTTGTCGCCACTTCTCATTCGCGCTAAGGCAAGCTGGTAAAAGATGGAACCAGAGCTTCGATGCCGCCGGATTTGCCTGGCCCAGCAAACGCGCTTGGCAGTACCTCTACTGACGAACTGGAGACGATCCGGCCGTTCATGTGGGAGATCAGATCGATCAGTGCGTGGCTCGAAGAGCTTGCGAGATCCCGAGCCGATGTCCTTGGCATCACCGGGCCACAGTGGATGATCCTGATGGCCGTGGCCTATTTGGGGAAAGAGAATGGTGTCCCCGTCAACATGGTTTCAAAGTTGATGCACGTCGATCCTTCCTTCGTCACGACCCATTCAAAGCTGCTCGAGAAAAATGGATTCCTGCGGCGCAAGCACTGCGCAAGCGACGCTCGGGTCGTGCAGATGACGCTGACAGCCAAAACTCGTAAACGTCTGGCATCTTTGGCAGGGCAGGAAGCACTGGATGAGCTCGCTTCTGATGAATTCGGGGTTAACGGATCAAGCGAGTTCATTGCCAAGCTGGCTGCAGTCAGGCGTCGTCTGGAGAAGGTCTACCGCGAGAGCGGTTCTGGCCTTCCGAAGACCAAACGCACGTCCGTCAGAAATGATGCCACGTAGCCATGTCAACGCTTCCAGTCTTCGAGTTTTCCTTGAAGCAGCGCCGACGAAGGTGGTTGTGGTCCGTGCATACCGACGAGGGCAAGCAGATGATGACGGGCTCAGGGCGCAGCCGCTCGGCCGCCAGATATCAAGCCAACCGAGCGCTGTTTTTATTGCTGCTGAGCGCGCCGTATCGTTCCGAAGCTCGAGCTCACCAGCAGGCTGGGCGGGGCACTCTTGCGCCCAAATGATCTTCGAGGAACGCCCCACTCGCAAGGTTGTTTCTATCGGCTAACCCGTGGGCCCATGACTGCGCCGCGTCCCAATTTTTGCAGAATCCACTCTTAGGCCATAACGACGACCTTCTCAACTGTGGTCAGCCAAAGGGGACCGTCGCAGTAACAACGAGGTAGCTACGAGCCGACCCCTGATGAAAGCTGAACATTCTTGAGCGGTTTCGGGCGCGTCGTCTGTACAGACCTCGATGTGGCGGGAGCTGAATCTCGCGCTTAAGCAAATCGCGCAGAGCTGGCTTAGATCTGCGGGCTCATGTGACTTAGCGTGTCACCAGCTTTTTGCCGAGATATTGCCACAAAGCGCTTTCCAAAAATCTCATCGAAGATGCCGGACGCTCGAGGCCGCTCCGCCATCGCCAGGCTCCGCCCAGCACGTGGTGTGAAAAGCCCATCTTCATCTGCAAATCGATCGTCGGTCGAAGCCACGAAGATCTTTGACGCGCCGCCGATCGTGGACACACACGCCCTGCCCTGTGTTGGAGAAGCTCCTTGTTGAGGTAACCGCCCCTAACGTCGTAGGTGAGAAGCTCTCCTCTCATCAGCCAGCTGAGGACTCCGGGACCTCGTCAAAGCTGATCGGCTGCAGAACCAAGCGGCCAGTCCTCTGGCAGGTACACGCCGAGAAGCAGACCAGACGTTCGTCGTAGCAGGAATGCAGACTGTACTCACTGAGTTCGCTGGATTCGATCACCTCACTTTATAAAGCTCCGACAATGCTACGTTCTCGGACAGCAGCAACAATCGCGGCGCTGAAATCGATAGGAAATTACCCGGGCTCGAAGCTGGTTGATCAACGGTTGGGCGGAACCAGCTGTTGCGACACAATCCAACAGCCAATAAGGGCGGCCCGGGAGCCGCCCTACTGTAGCAATCAACAGCGCAGCCCAATTAGCTACCGCTGATGTC
This sequence comes from Bradyrhizobium elkanii USDA 76, assembly GCF_023278185.1. Lineage (NCBI taxonomy): Bacteria > Pseudomonadati > Pseudomonadota > Alphaproteobacteria > Hyphomicrobiales > Nitrobacteraceae > Bradyrhizobium > Bradyrhizobium elkanii. Next base: position 6,990,272 of record NZ_CP066356.1, read on the forward strand.
CCAGTCCGATTCCGAGATGTAAGGCCTTCTGGCGTAGCGCACCGACAGAGCGTTTGGTCATTTTTGATATTTTCGTGACCGGGGTCCGAGCCTTTGAATGGACCTTGAGTTCTTTGATATCTGCCTTAGTCCACTCGCGCCGCTTAACGCGTTTCTTGGTTGCTTTTTTCACAATGAATGCTCCTTTTGAGAGGAGCGGCTTCTAACATAGTTTTTTCACAGCGACGACCGTAAAAAGGAGGCAAGCATAGACCTCGCGCAAAGGTGCAAGGCTCTGTCATGTGTTCAGAAGCAATAGCTACAGCGCCTTCCCAGTTGTTAGTTTCGTGGAGGTTTTCGTATCGAGAAATTTGGCCATGAATTGGCGTATCCAGTCTCCTAATTGACACATCGTTGTTGGAACCTAGCAGGTTGTTACAAGTCTTTGAAACACCATGAGAAAGGGAATTGCGATTAGCCAGAGAACTTCAGGTAGGGTCGAGATTTGTATCCAGCTCAGAGGGGATCAGGCATTGAATCCGGCAGACACCATCGCGCTCTCATACTATGGTCATCGATAGCGAGTGGGCCACTGAGCAGCCGCTGCTGATCACGGCGCCCTGCCGCCATCAACAGGCTGCTAACCGTCCGACCTTCGCCTGTCCCACAGTTGCGGCGGTGGACCGCCTGGACGGGCGAGTTAGTACTCGCGTCGACGCCCGCTTCCACAAATGCGCTGGTCCGTTGGCACTATTTGGACCGGCACTGGAGGCTGATCGGGCTCCTCATCGGCGATGGCGCGCCAGGCCGCGCCGTCGAGATCGTCATATTGGCCGCTCTTCAGCGACCACAGAAAGCCAAGCAGACCGAGGAAGCCGAGTGAAAGGGCGAGCGGAACCAGATAGATCAGCACTTCCATCAGAGGGCCTCGCCTCTTCGCGCCCGCAGCGCGTTAAGCATGACCAGCACCGACGAGCATGACATTGCCGCGGCGGCAATCAGCGGCGTCACCAAGCCGGCGATCGCAACGGGCACAGCCAGGACGTTGTAGACGACAGCAAGACAGAGATTCTGCCGCATCAGCCGCAGCGCCCCGCGCGAGGCAATGACCGCCTTTATCACGGGCCCAAGATGCGCACCGAGGAAGATCGCATCAGCGACCGCCTGGCTCATATGGGTAGCGGTGACAGGCGACATCGAGGCATGGGCTGCTGCGAGCGCGGGCGCGTCGTTCAAGCCATCGCCGACCATCAACACCTTGTATCCCCTGCTCGTCAGATCTTCGACCCGGGCGACCTTGTCCGTCGGCGAGACGTTGGCCCGCCACTTGTGAATGCCAAGCGTCTCGGCCGCCCGCCGAACAGCCGGCTCGCGATCCCCGGAAACGATCTCCACCATGATGCCAAGGCGTGCGAGGCTTGTGACGACCTCGACCGCGTCCGGCCGCATCCTTTGCCTGATGGCAAAGACATGCCTCGCCTCGCCGTGGCTGAACGCGACGACGGAGGCCTCGGGATCATGGCACAGGATCTCGTCAGCGAGGCTGTCAGCGCCGCAGAACAAGGGGCGGCCCAGCCGGATCGGCGCGCCCTCATAGTAACCGCGGACGCCCCGTCCCGGCTCCTCTTCGATATCGGCCAACGGCTCGTTTGCGCCGGCAGCACGCGCCAGGGCGGCGGCGACCGGATGGCGGCTCGACAGCGCCAGCCGGCCCGCCAATTTGACGACATCCTCGGGAATGCCAGCGAGATTGGCGACATCGAGTTCAGGCAGCGTCAGCGTCCCGGTTTTGTCGAAGATCACCCGATCCACCTCGGCGATACGCTCGATTGCATCCCCGGCATTGAGCAGCACGCCGGAACGGAACAGTGCGCCGGCGGCCACCGTCTGCACCGCGGGGATAGCCAGACCCAGCGCGCAGGGGCAGGTGATGATCAAGACTGCGATCGCCGTGACCACCGAATTATGAAAGGTGGCGCCAGAGGCAAGCCAACCCAGCATGGTCAGGAAGGCCGTGATGTGAACGATCGGCGCATAGAGTCGCGACGCGCGTTCGGCGAGGCGCAGATAGCGCGAGCGCGCTTGCAGGGCATGATCGAGCAGCCTGGAAATCTCAGCAAGCAGTGTGCCGTCCGAGGTCGCCGCTGCACGGACGCGCAGGGTGCCGGACCGTACCAATGTGCCGGCGAACACCGCGCTGCCGGGCGTCGCGATCGCCGGCAAAGTCTCGCCGGTAATAAGGCTTTGATCGATCTCGGAGCTTCCCTCGATCACGTTGCCGTCGACTGTACAGCATTCGCCGGGGCGCACCAGCACGATGTCCCCCGGCTTGATCGCCGCCACCGGAACGGTTCTGATCTCGGTCGGGCTAATGAACTTCGCCGCAGTCTCCGCCTTGAGTGCTGCAAGGTTGCTGGCGAAGGCGCGGGTGCGTCGCCTCATGTTCTGGTCAAGATAGCGACCTGCGAGCAGAAAGGCGATCAACATGATCGCCGCATCGAAATAGGCGTGCTCGGCATGAGCGATGGTCTCGATCAGCGATGTCGCCAGGGCGAGCAGAATGCCGATGCTGATCGGAACGTCCATATTGGTTCCGCGCGCCCGCAGCACGGCAAAAGCGGAAGAGAAGAATGGTTGCGCACAATAAGCCGCGGCCGGCAGGACGATCAGCGCGGAGAGCCAATGAAAGAAGTCGCGCTGTTCCGGCAGCATATCCGAGACATTTCCGGACCATACCGGGATCGACAGCATCATCACGTTCATCGCGGCAAAGGCGGCGACGCCCAGCCGCCGCAGCAATTCCTGCGCTCTCTCCGCCTCCAGCGTCTCCGCATTGTCCCGCTGGAACGGATATGCCCTATAGCCTAATTCGGCGAGCCGCTTGACAAATAGAGCTGGATCGAGGGCTCCGGCCTTCCATTCGAGCGCCAGCCGATTATCGGTGAGGTTCACGCGTGCCGAGGTCACATCCGGAATGCTCGACAGATTGCGCTCGATCTTGCCCATGCAGCCCACGCAACTGATCCCCTCCACCGCAAGGTCAAGCTGGAGACGGCCCGCGCCTGTCCTCTTCAGAAAGTGAGAAAAGTCGATGTCGGACTGCATGTGCACACGCTCTCAATTCAGGACGATGCGGTTCTTCGACAGAAACATGCGGCGGTCGTCATCGTCGCCCTCGATCACGAGATCCCACTGTCCGACAGCGACGCCCGAGGCGCTGCCGCGGTAGATCCCAGCATTGGCCTGCGAGACATCAATCGCCCGATCGGCCCGGCGGTCGACCGGGCGCTCGAGGCGGGCCACGAAATTCATTCCGGCGAGAGGCGCACCTAGGCGGTCGCGCGCCTCGATCGCAAGCTCAGCTTCACCATCCGACTGCCGGTGGATGTATACCTGCACCTGCCAGTTTCGCTCGTTCTGCTGCCGTGCCGCGATGATCTCGCGCTGATAGGCGAGGCTCGCACGATAGGCGCTGTCAACCTCCGTCCCCGGCAGCGTAACGATGGCAAAGCGCATCATGACCAGATTGGCGCCGATCACGACCGAAAAGAACGCAAGGATCGCGATCAGGACGAAGCGCCCGGTAATGGGCCACGTGACTTGATTTGATGCGGTCATGGTCACATCCCGTCAGTGATCGTCAGGGGAGAACAAAATGATCCGATGCGGAGGCGACCTCGCCGAGGCCAAGGTCGGTGACCCGAAACCTCACCGGCATCGAGCGTTCCGCCATGCCGTCAACCGGCGCCGTCAACAGCACACGCAGTTCTGTCGTCGTATCGCGAGCCAGGACGATCATCGGCCGATCCACGGTCACCGAATCGGCGCCGACGACGTGGACGGACGTCTTGGGCGGCCCATCGATGTCGATCGCGATTACCCGATCGAAGTCGCGCCTGTTGAGCAAACGCACGGTATAGGCGTTGCGAACCGATCCATCGCTGAGTCTGACAGCCATGGGATTACGATCATGCAGAACGCTGAGATCGAGCATCGTTCTCGACAACAACTCATAAACCATCACCGCGCAGATGATCGTGATCAAAAAGGCATAAACGAGCGTGCGCGGGCGCACCGGCTTGAACAGCTCCGGCTTGCCGTCCATCCGCCGGCGGATATTGATGTCGTTGTCGTAACCGATCAGGCCGCTTTTGCGCCCGATCTTCTTCATGACGGCATCGCAGGCATCGATGCACAGCCCGCACTGGATGCAGCCCAGCTGGGCGCCATTTCGTATATCGATCCCGGTCGGACAGACCGCCGCGCATTGATTACAATCGATGCAGTCTCCGACCCTTTCGCCGCGTGCGCGCAGATCGAATGATTTCTTCAATGAGCAGCGCTGCTCGCCGCGGTCGTATTTGTAGGCGACATTGAGGGCCCATTCGTCGGTGAGCGCGGCCTGGATGCGCGGCCACGGGCACATATAAACGCAAACCTGCTCGCGCATGTAGCCAGCCAGCAGATATGTCAAAGCGGTCAGGATCCCAATCCAGATATAGGCGGTTGCGGGCGCTTGGAACGTTGCCAGATCGTGCACCAAGGTCGGCGCGTCGGCGAAGTAGAGCACCCAGGCGCCGCCGGTCCACCAGGCAATCATCAACCAGATTGCGTGCTTCAGCACGCGCTTTGCCGCGCGCCCTGCTGTCATCGGGCGCGCGGCGGCCTTCAGCCGCTCGCGACGGTCGCCCTCGACCCAGCGCTCGACCGCATAGAACAGGTCGGTCCAGACCGTCTGCGGGCACAGATAACCGCACCAAATCCGCCCGCCCAGTGCGTTCATCAGGAACAGCACGATGGCAGCAAGCACGAGCAAACCGGTGAAGTAATAGAGCTCTTGGGGCCACAGTTCGATGAAGAAGAAGTAGAACCGCCGGTTTGGAAAATCGAGCAACACCGCCTGGTCGGGAGCGCCGAGGCCGCGATGCCAACGCACGAAGGGCAGCAGATAGTAGATCCCCAGACACACGACCATCAGCCGCCATTTGATCGTGCGGAAAGTACCGCGGACGCTCTGCGGATAGACCTTCCTATGGGCTGTATAGAGGGGTCCATCCTCGTCACTCACTGGCTCATCGAGCGAAACGGTCTTGTTTACGGTGGGCTTCATGACCGACCTGACATCGGGCGCGGATGGCTCGCGTTGATCCTGGGTCACCGGCGCGCAGGTTTTGCGGCGCATCTCGCCTATTGTCCGCCGCCGAGCGAATGGACATAGACGGCAAGTGCCCTGACTGTGATGGGATCGAGCCGCCCGCTCCAAGCCGGCATGATGCCGGCGCGGCCATAGCTGATGGTCTCGACCAGCGTGTCCTCGTCCGAGCCGTACAGCCAAATCCGGTCAGTCAGATTCGGTGCGCCGAGCGCCTGATTGCCTTTGGCGTTCTCGCCATGACAGACCGCGCAATTCTCGGCAAAGATCTTGGTGCCGGCCGCAGCATCGAACTTGGCTGCCGTGGTCAGGCCTGACAGCGATCGCACGTAGTTTGCTACGGTGACAATCTCGGTTTTCGTGAGAATGCCGTCGCGGCCAAAGGCCAGCATTTGTCCCTCATGCGCCTGGGCATGCCCGGAACGTGCGCCGAACTGGATGGTCTGCAGGATCTGGTCGAGCGATCCGCCCCACAACCAGTCATCGTCATTGAGATTCGGATACCCCTTGGCACCCGCGCCACCGCTCCCGTGGCATGGCGCGCAATTGTCCGCGAACACCGTCTTGCCGCGCGCGCGAGCCAATCCCAGCAGGGCCGGATCCTTCTCGATCTCGGTAAGAGACGCTTTGCCCAGCACGGCCATCTTCTCGCCGCGCAGCTCCTCAAGACTTGCGAGGTCGTTGACGACGCTGGCGCGGGTCGAATAATCAAACACGCCTGTCGTGTAGCTTGAGAGGAGCGGCCATGCCGGATAAACGACCCAGTAGCCTATCGCCCAAAGGATTGTGGCGTAGAAGCTCAGAATCCACCAGCGTGGCAGCGGCGTGTTGAGTTCCTTTATACCATCCCATTCGTGCCCCGTCGTGGAGCGGCCGGAGATGTGATCGATGTCGTTGTGCTCGGTCATGATCTGTCAGTCCCGGCGCAGCGGCATGCGCGCCGCAGAATCAAAACGCCTCTTGTTGCGAGGCCACAGCGCGTAAACGACGATGGCTATGAAGATGCCGACGAACAGCGGCGTCCAGAGCGTCACAACGAAGCTCGATGCCAGATTCTCGATGGAAATAACCGCTTTCATCAGAGGATCCTTCAGCGCAGATTGGCTTTTTCGTCGTAGAGCTTGAAATCGATCAACGTGCCGAGCATCTGCAGGTAGGCGACGAGCGCATCGAGTTCAGTCGGATTGCCGGCCCTGCCGTCGAAATTGCGCACAGCGGCCTTCGGGTAACGCTTCTGGAACGATTCGACGTTCGCGCTGTCAGGATCGAGTTGCGTCTTCATGTCGGCGACAGCGTTCTTGATCTGGTCCTCGCTATAGGGGACGCCGATCGCCCGATTGGTGCGCAGATGTGCGACCATGTCGGTCAGGTCGACCTCGGTGTTCGCCAGCGACGGATAGCCCGGCATCACCGATTGCGGCACGATCGCGCGCGGATTGGTCAAATGCGTGACGTGCCATTCATCGGAATATTTCCCGCCAATACGTGCGAGGTCCGGGCCAGTCCGCTTCGAGCCCCATTGAAACGGATGGTCATACATGCTCTCAGCGGCCAGCGAGTAATGCCCGTAGCGCTCGACCTCGTCGCGTAACGGCCTGATCATCTGCGAGTGACAGACATAGCATCCCTCGCGTACGTAGATGTTGCGGCCGGCAAGCTCGAGCGGCGTATACGGCCGCACGCCGTCCACCGCCTCGATCGTGCTCTTGAGGTAGAACAACGGCGTGATCTCGACCAGGCCACCGATCGCTATCACGGCAAGGATGCCAGCGATTAAGATGATCGAGTTCTTCTCAAAGATCTTGTGTCGGTTCCAGAGCGACATGCGATGACCTATTCCGCGACCTGGAGCGCTCGAGCGTCCTGGATTTGATCAGCTTCCCGCGCATTCACCGTCATCCAGAGATTGGCGGCCATGATCAGCGCGCCGATCAGGAACAGTGCGCCACCCGCGGCACGGATGATGTAGAAGGGATGCATGGCCTCGACCGACTCGATGAACGAGTACTCGAGGAAACCGAGCGAAGTATAGGCGCGCCACATCAGCCCCTGCAGGATGCCGGACACCCACATCGCGGAGATGTAGAGCACGATCCCGATCGTGGCGATCCAGAAGTGCCAGTTGACGAGCTTGAGGCTATACAGCTGTCGATTCCAAAGCCAGGGAATCAGACAATACAGCGCGCCGAATGATACGAAGCCAACCCAGCCCAGTGCGCCCGAATGCACATGGCCGACCGTCCAGTCCGTGTAATGGCTAAGCGAGTTGACGACCTTGATTGCCATGGTGGGACCTTCAAATGTCGCCATGCCGTAAAAGGCAACCGAGACCACGAGCATACGAAGTACCGGGTCGGTGCGGAGCTTGTCCCAGGCGCCCGAGAGCGTCATCATGCCGTTGATCATGCCGCCCCATGAGGGCATCCACAGCATGATCGAGAACGTCATGCCCAGCGTCTGCGTCCAGTCCGGCAGGGCGGTGTAGTGCAGATGGTGCGGTCCGGCCCAGATGTAGAGGAAGATTAGCGCCCAGAAATGGATGATTGAGAGACGGTAAGAATAGACCGGCCGTTCGGCTCTTTTCGGAATGAAGTAGTACATGATCGCCAGGAAGCCGGCGGTCAGGAAGAAGCCGACCGCGTTATGGCCGTACCACCACTGAAACATGGCATCCTGCACGCCGCCCCAGGCAATGTAGGATTTCGAACCGAACACCGATACCGGCAATGCGGGATTGTTGCCAAGGTGGAGCACCGCAATGGTGACGATAAAGGCGAGATAGAACCAGTTGGCGACGAAGATATGCGGCTCCTTCCGCTTCAACAGTGTCGCCACGAACACAATGAGATAAGTGATCCAGACAATGGTGAGCCAGAGATCGGCGTACCACTCCGGCTCGGCATATTCCTTCGACTGGGTGACACCGAACAGATAGCCAGTGCCTGCGATCAGAATGAAGAAATTATAGCCAACGACCACAAACCATGGCGCCAGATCGCCAGCCAAGCGGGTGCGGCAGGTCTTTTGCACGACGTAGAACGAGGTCGCGATGAGCACGTTTCCGCCGAACGCAAAGATCACAGCCGATGTGTGCAAGGGCCGGAGCCGACCGAAGCTCGCCCAGGGCAAATCAAAATTCAGTGCAGGCCAGGCAAGTTGCGAGGCGATCAGCAGACCGATGGAAAAGCCTGCAATGCCCCAGAACATCGCCAGCACCGAGGCGAATTTGATCGGACCGAGATTGTAGTTCGGTCGGCCATTGATCTGCGCCGGCGGTAATTGCGCCGGCCGTTCGTAGTAGCGATTGAGGATGACGCCCGTTGCGGTCAGACTGGCGGCGGAAGCCAGCAATGCGTGGAAGGTAAACGCAGAATCGTGCCCCATCGCTCCGGCGAAAAAGAAGACGTAGGCAGAAACTGCAAATACCGACATCAGGCCTGCTTCACCCATCGTCGTGGATTTCGAGGCAAAGGATGGGCTTGTCATGGCTTGGCCTTCTTTGAAAGCGGGATGCTTGGGGAATTATTTCCGGCGAGCTAAGCGATTGGGTTCATCAATCGCAAAAGCGCTGCGGGAGGCCGTCGTCGACCTCACGACCGAGCGCGCGCAGGGTTTGTTCGTTGGGGCAGTCTTTCAGCGGATTTCGATAGTTCCCTGTTTGGAGGTTGGCGACGCAACGGGCTTTGGCCTGACATAGGCCGCATACTCGCTGCAGATCGCGCAGTACGTCGCCATGGCGGGCGGCAAGCGCATGCTCGGAAAAACCGGCAAGTGCGAGGCGCTTGCTCAAGAGTTCGGGAGAGCCCGGACTTTGTGCCAGGGTTCGAAAAGCGGATGTAGACAGATTAAGCTCGCGCGCGATCGCATCGATGTCCTGCGGGCTCAAGCAAGCCAGCTCGGACGTCCGAGACAGGCTCGCTCGCAATCGGCTGAGCAAATTCCTAAACCGCCAAGGACTACCGATATGTGCAGGTTGGCTGACCATGTGTCATGTCCCTCGAAGCAGCCATAGCTGCTGGAGGCAGGTTTGTTTTTGACCTGCATCAAATGTAAGAGCAAATCGTTCGATCCGGATCGCTCTACCCCGGGGCGCCTGCGAGACTGCGCCGAGGCCCATTTCGTGTTGCGGGCAACAGCCCGCCTGCCGCATTAGCGACAGCATCGCGAGCTCCTTCGAATCGACTCGGCGCGATGTTTTAAAAGATCGCGCTTGAACTCGCGGATTGACCATCGCCATGAAATTCGCAAGGACCTGCGCTAGCCGAACTCAGGCTAGCCGCCCCATGCCGGGGGCAACGCAGGCGGGGTTCGAAGCTCCATCGCATCCGCGAAAATGGTCCAATCGCGGACACCTTTTTGCTTGCAAAAGTCGCTCTCCGCTTGCTGTGCAGCAGCACTCAGCGATGCGGCATCGACCTTGAACGCTGCCTGACAGGCACGATGCTCGTGGCCGGTATCGTCACAGACGGTCTTAATGAAGCGAACGTTAAATGAAGGCATGACTACCCTCTTGCGGTGGGTTTGCTTATCCGTGCCTATTCTGCCATTAGCGCGCGGAGAGTATTTGATTTGTCTCAAGCAGCATCCAAAGTAATCGGTCACTTACCGTGACAGAGACTGTTCTGACGCGTGCTGGCGGCCCGGCATGTCGTTAGCCAGACCTGCGTCCCCGTGATCGTGAGCAAATGGGGCGAACCGCCCCTATCTCGCGCCTGACGACCCACCCTGCCGCCGCAATGGCAAAGCCGATGACCAAGCTCGCCGCAGCCAAGGTTTCGATAAGGCCAAGGTTCAGGGCTTCCGCGCCAAAGCCTATGGCTGCGATCAGCGCCGGCAAGACCACCGACAATGCGAGGCGAGCAATCACTAAGGGTCTCCTTTGCGCCTCTCGCATCATTGATGACACGTGTGTCATGGTCCGATGCGCGTCCAGTGCGCTTCAACATTCGCATGATTGCATCGCCTCTATTTTGATTTCCATCAATCCGGCCGTTCCAGGGCTTGTCGGGATCAAGGCGCGAGGCGAGCAAATCATCTGAACGGGAACATGTTTGGCCCCTGTCCTGCTCGCGGCAGCCATACGCCGTCGGTCGTTCTAGACGCGCATCGCTTTTTTTGACCTGGATCAATACTTCAGCGGCGGCCGAGCGATAGAAACGATCTCCAGTCAAGGTCAGACATATGGCTCACAGAAAGACTTGGCGCCCCATCATCTTTTCGTGCTCAAATACGGGCGACCGTGTTCAAGCACTGCTGCCGAACGACGCAGTCGAGCCAAGCGCCAACGACCTGCACCCGGTAACCTGCATCGCCTGCGATGGTGTCCACGTCATCGACCCGCGGACCGGCCCGACGCGCGGGGCCGAGCGCAGCTAGCCGATCCGTCCCACGACCGACGCCGTAGCAAGGAGATGTCCCACCAACAAAGGATGTTCGATATGACAGGCCACGGCGAAACTCGCTCGGCGAGGGGCTCAATTGTGGGCCGCGGTCCAGTCCAGTTTCTGCAAACACCCGATCATGACCAACCGGGGAAGGCTTGAGCAGGTTCGAATCAGTTCGACCGAAGGTGGCAAGGTGCTTCGTAGCATCAATCCCGATATTTGGATCGGCAAGAGGGCCATGACCCAGCACGATGGGTTCGACGATGCCTCCGCCGACAGACCCGAGGCGGCGACTGCTGCGATCGAACCGCGCGCCGCCTGCGCAATATTGGGCTGAACCAGGTCGCGGGGCGGACAAGCGATGTGGTTCGTACTGTCTGAAAGGTTACTTGAATTTGTCAGTCGGCGGCGATGAACACCGTCCAGGATCTAATGGCAACGTGACGTGGGAGCGGATCGAGACGGCGCCCTTCGATCGCGACCTTGAGATTGGCGTGATCGAGGGTAATACCATTCATCGGCTGGTCTTCCCTTGCCGCCGCATCTTTGGCGGCTGGATCAAGGCGAAGACCGGAGAACACGTCGCTGTGCAGCCCACGCACTGGCGCATTTGGTTCAAATAGCGATGGCTATCCTGCAACAATATAACGGCGCGAATTGACGCGCATCTGCCTCCGGTGGCCCTCCCGCGGCCAAACGATGTAGGATCGATCTCATAAGAGGGTCTGCCGGCAAATATGTCCGACCACATCTGGTATCGCTATGGTACTGCCGCGGCAGCCGCCGCGCTCGCCCTCGTGCTCCGCGCGGCGCTCAATCCGTATCTCGATGACCGCTCATTTACGATCATCTACCTTCCGGCGATCGTTTTTGCCGCTTTCGCCGGCGGCCGCGGACCAGCGAGCTTCGCGACCCTGCTCTGCCTCGTCATCAGCGCGGCATTTCTTGGGAAAAGCCTCATCACCGTTTCCGCAAACATGATCGATATTGCCGCATTTGCGGTACTAGGTCCCATGCTTGGCTTCATGGGCGACCGGCTGCGGCAGGAATCGGAGCAGGCGCGGTATCGGCAAGCTCATCTGCAGTCGATCCTGGACACCGTACCGGAAGCCATGATCGTCATTGACGAGAAGGGTATCATTCGCTCGTTCAGCGCCGCGGCAGTGCGTTTATTTGGCTGGTTGCCGGACGAAGTGGTTGGAAAGACTGTATCCAAGTTGATGCCGCAGCCCTACCGGGCCGAGCATGACCGCTACATTGAACGTTATCTGACCACCGGCGAGCGGCGCATCATTGGCATCGGTCGCATCGTGGTGGGCGAGCGGAGCGACGGCTCGACCTTTCCGATGGAGCTTGCCGTCGGCGAGGCCAAAGTGCGCGGCGAACGCTTCTTCACCGGCTTTATCCGAGACTTAACCGAACGGCGGGCGCAGGAACGGCGGCTGCAGGAGCTGCAGTCCGAACTCGTCCATGTGTCGCGGCTAACAGCCATGGGTGAGATGGCATCGTCTATTGCCCATGAAATCAACCAGCCGCTCTCCGCCATCACAAACTATATGCGCGGCGCAAAGGCTCTGCTGGCGTCAGACAAGCCGAACGCCAATCGCATTGGTGATGCACTCGAACACGCCGTCCAACAGGCTCTGCGCGCCGGCGATATCATCAAGCGCTTGCGGGAGTTCGTTGCCAAAGGCGAGACGCAGCATTCTGTGGAAAATCCGCTCACGCTACTTGAAGAGGCTGTAGCGCTGGCCCTGCTCGGCGCCAAGGAGCAAGGCGTGCGGGTGACAATGCGCAGCGACCGCGATCTGCCGTCAATGATCGTAGATAAGATCCAGATCCAGCAAGTCGCTCTGAACCTGATACGCAACGCGATCGAGGCGATGGCTTCCTGTCCGCGCCGCGAATTGACCGTCGGAGTCAGCAAGGTCGATGGTCTCGCCAGGTTTACCGTTGCTGATACGGGTTCCGGTATCAGCCCTGATGTCGCCGACCGCCTGTTCCAACCCTTTGTCACGACGAAGGAACACGGCATGGGTGTTGGACTATCAATCTGCCGGACAATCGTGGAATCCCATGGCGGCCACATCGTGGCGGAAGCAAATCCGGGTGGCGGCACGATCTTTCAGTTCACGCTGCCATTTGCGGACGTCGGTGAAGAAGCATGACCGGGCGGCGCATTCTTGTGATCGACGATGAAGCCGCGATGCGGGATTCGCTGGCGTTTCTGCTTGATATTAGTGGTTTCTGGGTAGCAACCTACGAGACCGCGACCGAGTTTCTCAATGACATTGCAAGCGGTCCGATCGACTGCGTTGTATCAGACATCCGCATGCCAGGAATGAGCGGCCTCGAACTGGTCCGCAAGCTGAAGGCCGATCGCCTCGACTGTCCGGTCGTCCTGATAACCGGTCATGGTGATGTATCACTCGCAGTTGAAGCGATGAAAGCGGGTGCGGTCGATTTCATCGAGAAGCCGTTCGAGGATGAGGTGCTGTTGCGTGCCATCAACGCTGCTTTGGAAGCGCGGCCAACGAAGCCAGACGATGACGCAGCGAAACTGCAGGCAGAAGGGCGCCTTGCCGACCTCTCGTCGCGCGAACGTGACGTCCTGCAGGGACTATTAGCCGGCAAGATCAACAAGGTAATCGCCCATGATCTTGGCATCAGCCCCCGGACGGTCGAGGTTTATCGCGCCAACCTGATGGCCAAGACCAATGTACGCAGCATGTCTGAGTTGATGCGGATTGCCATCGCCGCAGGATTCTAGCAGGGGCGCGAGCGGCACGGTCCAGGCGACGAACAAGGGCTCGAAAGATCTTGGAGAATTCGTCCAGGAATGATCCTCAATCGCGAGCATGGCGCGCCTTAAAAACGCATTGTCCAGCGGAGCCTTGAGCATAGGCCACAGACCGGCAATGGAGAAAATCAAGACGAGCCCAGCGAACGATGCACCCGCACGTCGCGCTGCGCCCGCTCTCCGTCTGCGACAATGTCCTCTCATGTTGCTGATTGATCCCCCGGCAGCCGTTGGAGAGGCTTGAGCATTGGCGTATTCGGCTTGACCGCGGACTAACCAGCCGCACATCATCTTCCGTACTGGCGATCCTCTCAGTGTACCTGTTGTCGATGAGGGTGAATGTCGAGCAGGCAACGGGGAGAATCGACGGCATCCGCGATCTCGGGCCGCCCCCTAATCTGTGCAGCAAAAATCGCTGTGCACGAATCGTGCAGGATTCGCAGTTGACATGAGCGATGCAACACATGCCATGCTGCTTCTACTTGGCATCGGACTCTGCGCGAACTGTCCGTGGCCGGTTTGATCCTGCCTAACTAAATCGGCGAGCGTATGAAGCAGATCAATTGTCCGGCCCAGATTTGTGCTCCGATCGGCAGCAATCCTTTCACGCCCGGAGAACGGCAATGTTCGGGAACATATTGGTCCATCTTCCCACGGAGCTCCCGGTGCGGGCCGCGGTGAACGGTTCGATTTCCTTCGCACTGAGCACGGGCGCGCATCTTGACGTTGTGGCCATCGGTTATGAGAGGACCATTATTCCGCTCGCCGCACTCAGCGGGGTGGCCGTCACTTCGGTCTTTGAAATCGAGCAGGCGCGTGCGTTGGAGAGAGCCGAAGCGGCACTCCGTGTCTTTGATCTGCGGGCAAGGAGCTCCGGCATATCCTATGCGAGCCGCGCGCTCAGTGCGGTTCCAGCGGAGGCGCGTCGAAGCATCTGCGCCAGCGCGCGAGTGCACGACATGACTATCGTCACGCAGCCCCAGAGCGGCTACGAGAGCTATGACAACGTTATTCCCAAGGACGTCCTGCTCCAGGCCGGCAAGCCAGTTCTGTATCTGCCAAGCGTCATCCACGGCTCTTTTTCGGCCAGACGAATTGGGATTTGCTGGGACGGCAGCCGCCTTGCGGCCCGCGCGTTGCACGACGCGATGCCGCTGCTGCGCGAAGCGGACGCGCTGACCATCATCGCGATGACTGATGCGCACAAGGTCCCGGCGGAGAGCTCCGCCGACCATTTGGGACGGTATCTTGAAAGGTCGGGCCTTCCTGCAAAGATCGTGTCGCTCCCAGCACCCCAGTCGGTACACCGCGCCCTCCTGTCGCTTGTGGCGGACGAAAGCCTCGACCTGCTGGTGATGGGCGGATACGTCCGCTCTCGGCTGCAGGAAAGGCTGCTCGGTGGCATTTCGGGAAATCTGCTTCGTGCAAACGTCATTCCGGTTTTGATGTCGCACTGAAGGCAAGAAATATAGATGCGATATGCCGCCAGATGCGCCCCGGACCCAGTCGATGGGCGCGGGGCAAGGCACCAGCCGCCCGCCGATCTGGAGAACAGGAGCGCCGTTTGTCCCGGCTTTCGCGGGCCCGCCGTCGCTCCATCGACGAGGCGGGGCGAAACCGCTGAACATGCGCCGCGGTTTTCGAACGTTGCACGTAGGCTGCCGGTCTAGAGGAGCGGGACAATCTGGTCACCGCCCACCCGAGGATGCCCGAGCTCAACTTCAAGCCGAACGGCCAAGTCAGAATGCAGCTTCCTCATTCAAACGCGGCTGGTCGGCTTTGAGCCGCATTCGAGATACCGAAAGGCTGCGTCGCCCCCATCGAGAATTCTTCTCACGGCATACGTATAAATACTTAGTGGGTTCTACTTAGGGGAAACATCGAAATTTTCCAGTTCATCAGAAGCGGCCAATCTCCGCTCCATTGACGTTTCGAAGATCGAGTCCGCCATGTACGCTCAGGCCACAAGTATTCACGAGATCAGCCATCATCCGAGCAGCGTCTTGTGCAGGCAATCTCGTACCTATGGACCGTTTGGTATGGTTGCGACCCCGATGCGGTTCGCTCGCAATAGCGAGATCTACGGCGAGGACGAAGCAGCCGAACACCTATACCAGGTGGTATCGGGTGCTGTACGAACCTACAAGATTATGGAAGATGGGCGTCGTCAGATTGGTGCGTTTTATCTGCCCGGTGACATCTTCGGCTTTGAGGCCGGAGACAGCCATATCGCTTCGGCGGAGACGGTCTGTGAGACGCACCTTTTGATGGTGAAGCGCAGCGCCCTCATCGTTCGCGCCAGCCAAGATTGCGAGCTCACAAGGCAGCTCTGGGACGCGATGGCGCTTGAGCTCCGCCGCTTTCAGGAGCATCTGATGCTTTTGATCAGCAGCGCTGAACAGCGGGTCGTGGCATTTCTGCTCGATATGTCTCGTCGTACTACGAAGAACGCTGCGATCGAGCTGCCGATGTCACGGCAGGATGTTGCCGACTATCTTGGCTTGACGATCGAAACGGTCTCGCGCACCCTCACTCAACTCGAGCAGAATGGCGTGATTGCCTTGCCGACCTTGCGCCGAATCGAGTTACGTAACGACAAACTGCCGAGCCACGTTGCACAGAACTTGGGCTAAGCTCAAGAAGCGCTGTGAAATGCGCGGACTTCCTTGCACCGATCAGCGCCGACGGATCGCAGCACGTGAACGACACCCGAACATCGGCTTGGGCGATCGCGCACAGATGGCAGGATCGCTCGCTTACATTGTTCCGCCCTGGAGCACCGCAATGATCATCGATTTTTTGCTTCGAGAGCATCGCAATATTGACCTACTTCTGGTCGCCCTCCAACGTGAATTGGAGATCTTTGAGCATGGGGCCCGTCCTGACTATGAGGTCATTCGCGCGATTATCAGCTACTTCGAGGTTTACCCGGAGGTGTACCATCATCCTCAGGAAGATTTGATTTTCTCCAAGCTTAGAACTCGCGATCCGGATGCGGCTGCAATCGTCGGCGATCTCGCGCATGAACACCAGGAAGTCATCGACCGCCTGCACCATTTTGCTCAAGCTATCGATGCTATCCTCGCGGATCGTGAAATCCTTCGACAAGACGTCGGTAACATCGTACGCGACTTTATATTGCGGGAGCGGCACCACATGATGTGGGAAGAGCGAGATTTCTTCCCCGCCGCCGTCAAGGCTCTATCGGCTGAGGATTGGACGGAAATCGCTTCCGCCCGCACTGATCATGGGGATCTGCTGTTCAGCGAGACGGCGGAAGCGACTTCCGATGCACTAAGAGCGCATATTCTACAATTAGAGCAAGAAGCTGAAGCCGAACGGAGTTCGGTGGCGTTTTCGTCCGCAATGGCCGGCAAGCCGCCAGATGGCGCCAAAGCCGATGGACCGTAATTGATCACTGACTCTGCACGCCGGGCCGTGCAGGTCATGCTCATCTCATTGAAATGAAGGTGACAGTCCTTCTGGCGCGTACGCCGCGCGCGGCCAGCGCGACATCCGCGCCCGATGATCACTTGCAGCCGGTCCCTTCGCAAACAGCACGGCCGGGGTCCGGCTGGTCCCGTGACGTGAACGTCGCGCGGGCAATTGGCAATACCGCTCGACCAGCGCCCCAGTGATATTACGTAATATGAGTGCCCCTTACGTCCACCGACCGACCGCGATCGATCGTTGCGGCACTGCTGGACCTCTTCTTGCCCGGAAGAGGGCAGGACCTTCATCGCGATCCAAAGTGCGATGCGTACGTTGCCGGCATGCCCTACCAATCTTGGCTTTAGGGCCGCTATCGCCATCAACAACGCGGATATTTTGAGCCAGCGCAAAGCCTATCCGCCGCGTGTCCGGTAATCGGTTGGCCAGGGAAGAAAGGCACTCTGAATGCGACCGGACTTGGCACAAGCCTACGGGCAGCAACGGCTGCCGCGCTACACCAGCTATCCGACGGCCCCCCATTTCTCAGCTTCGATTTGCGAATCCGACTATCAAATGTGGCTCAAGTCGTTGGGCGCGCAGCAATCCGCATCGATCTACGTGCACGTGCCGTTTTGTCGACGCACGTGCTGGTATTGTGGCTGCCACACTTCTGTCACGAAGCGCCAGGAGCCGATCTCGTTCTATGCAGCGGGACTGCGGACCGAAGCTTACCTCGTTGCAGAAACCCTTGGCCGACGGCAACCGATCACTCATATCCACTTCGGGGGCGGCACCCCGACGATCATGACACCTGAAACGTTCGCTGATCTGGTCGGTTCGTTGCGCCATTCATTCGCGGTCCTGCCTGATGCCGAGATCGCCGTAGAGATCGATCCACGCATGTTGAGCGAGCCGATGGCCGAGGCTCTTGGCTATTGCGGGGTCAACCGGGCGAGCCTTGGTGTCCAGAGCTTCGATCCAGTTGTTCAGCAGGGCATCAACCGTCTGCAGAGCTTCGGACAGACCGCGACCTCGGTCGATCGGTTGCGCCGTGCCGGCGTCGAACGTATCAATTTCGACCTGCTCTATGGCCTGCCCCGGCAGACGGTCGCTTCGTGCCTGGATACCGTCGCCAGATGCCTCGAGCTTCATCCGGACCGGTTTTCGGCCTTTGGCTACGCGCATATTCCTTCCTTCAAGAAGCATCAACGTCTGATCGATGCGTCCACCCTGCCCGACAGCATTGCGCGCCACGTCCAATCCGAAACGATCACGGAAGCTTTGGTTGATGCGGGATATGTCCGCGTCGGAATCGATCACTTCGCCCTACCGGACGACAATCTCGCCCTGGCGAGCCAGGAAGGCAGGTTGAGGCGCAATTTCCAGGGCTACACTGACGATAGCGCGGACACCTTGATTGGTCTGGGCGCCAGCGCCATCGGCCGTATGCAACAGGGCTTTGTCGCGAACGCCGTCCCGACGAAGGACTACCTCGCTCGCATCAGCGAGGATCGGCTGGCCATCGCAAAGGGCTATTTACTGACTGACGACGATCGCTTCCACGCCGAGATTATCGAACGAATCATGTGCGATTTGACAGTCGATCTTTCCGAGACATCCCGTCGTTACGGCCGGGATCCAAGCTTGGCCGTCGTTGATCGTTCTCGCCTCGACGGCCTTATCGCCGATGGCGTCGTGGTGATGGATGATAGCCGGCTTTCGATAGCCGGTGGCGCAGAGTTCCTGGCCCGGAGCGTCGCATCGATCTTCGACGCTCACCTTACTCGGAGCGGGGCTACACATAGTCTGGCGGTCTAAACCAGACGAAGCCGAACCGAGCCGTTTCAGATCCGAGTTCGACATCACCAAACCGGTTTATGCTCTGGATCGCGAGCAGTCGCGGCGATCAAGAGCACGCTGATCGGCATCCCGTTCGCCGGCTCTTCGTCGAGCCGCACAAGATTTCCAACAGAGGTTGGTATAAAAACTTGACTAGACCAATGACTAGCTGAAGCGGGATCAATAGCAAGCCGCAGATTGCATTGGTCACCACGATAAGATCCTTGCTGTGCGCGTTATCGTATGGTCCCGTTGATCGAGCCCATCGTTTCCGGCAGAAAAGCGTACCAACGTGCGCTTGGTGCCCGTCCATGATCGCCCGGCACGACCGCCCCACATTTCTCGGCCCTGCAGAGCGTTGCGAAACTACTCATAAGTGACAAACCTTGGTGTAGATTTCAAATCTAGGCTATATCGGCCGCATACCAGGGCATGATTGAGCTACGCTGAGCTTGCGCCTTAACTGGGGTCAGATTTCGGCGGATGTCCCCGCCGTAATCGAACCATCGGCGCCCTCCTTCCGCCGATGGAAGTCAGCACGTTGCCTAGCAGCGTCGCTCCTCCCGGACACACTTCCGCCCGGCCGCTAAAGGCGGCCGGGCCTTTTTCTGCTCACCAATGCCTCCCACAATTATCGAGCCCGCAAATCGTTGACAGGCGACCGGCCTTCTCGACGAAAGACCAGACCAGGTCAACGGTCGGCTGGAGTGGATGCAGCGCGTAGTTCGCGGGCGGCGGAGACCATGTTCACCAGCGCCGGGCGAACCTCCTCCCATTTGCGCGTCTTCAGACCGCAATCCGGATTGATCCAAAGTTGCGAATCCTGCAGCCGCTTTCGAGCCAAAGCCACGAGCTCTTTCATCTCGCTCGACTCGGGCACGCGCGGAGAATGGATATCGTACACACCCGGCCCGATTTGATTTGGATATTTGTAGTTCCGAAACGCGTCGAGCAGCTCCATTTTCGACCGCGAAGTCTCGATCGAGATGACATCCGCGTCCATTGCAGCAATCGCATCGATGATGTCGTTGAATTCCGAGTAGCACATGTGGGTATGGATCTGGGTTTGATCGGCGACGCCCGATGAGCAGATGCGGAAGCAATCCCCGGCCCACTCGAGATAAGCCGTCCACTCCGATCGGCGCGGCGGCAATCCTTCGCGCAGCGCAGCCTCGTCGATCTGGATCATGGCTGCACCAGCATTTTCGAGATCGCCGACTTCGTCTCGGATCGCGAGCGCAATTTGACGACAGACCTCGGCTCGGGGAATATCATCGCGAACAAACGACCAGTTCAAGATCGTCACTGGTCCGGTCAACATCGCCTTCATCGGCTTCTTGGTTAGCGATTGCGCGTACCGCCACCACCCCACGGTGATCGGCTTCGGCCGTGAGACATCGCCAAACAAGATCGGCGGCCGGACACAGCGCGAGCCATAGGATTGTACCCAGCCATTTTTGGTAAATGCGAAGCCGGCGAGTTGTTCGCCGAAGTACTGCACCATGTCATTGCGCTCAAACTCGCCGTGCACAAGCACGTCGAGGCCAATGTCCTCCTGCCAACGTACGGCACGCGCAGTCTCTTCCTTGAGGAACTCGTCGTATTGTCCGTCGTTCATCGTGCCTCGCGCGTGCGCTGCGCGGGCATTACGAACCTCTGCAGTCTGCGGAAACGATCCGATCGTCGTTGTCGGAAACGCCGGTAGTTTGAAGCGCTTGCGCTGGATCTCGGCACGGCTGGCAAATGGACTGGCGCGCCGGCGCGTGGCCTGGTTGATCGCTCTCATCCGGATGGCGACATCGGCATCTCGGATCTTTGGCGAAGTCCCACGATCGGTGGTGACGCGCTCCGACTGCGCAAGAGCGCCAGCAACATCCTGATCGCCTGCAAGAGCGCGCGCCAAGGTCGCAAGCTCGCGAATCTTCTGAACGGAGAATGCTAGCCAACCCTTGATGTCTGAAGCGAGCTCCGTCTCGAGTTCAACATCGACCGGCACGTGAAGCAGCGAACAGGATGGAGCGATTTGTATGCGATCTTTGCCCAGCTTCGCGATAGCGGGATCGAGCCGTTGGCGCAGTGCCGACAAATTCGTCCGCCACACATTGCGGCCGTCTATCGCGCCGAGTGACACGACGAGATCACTTCGCTTGGCGGTAATGATCTGGTCCAATAACGCTGGCGCCCGAACCAGGTCGACGTGCAGCCCGGCGACAGGTAGGCGCAAGGCGGTGGGAAGATTGTCGCCGAGGCCACCGAAATAGCTGGCGACCATGATCTTGATGGCCGGCCCTTCCTTGGCGAGCCGGTCATAGGCATGTAGCAAGGATTGTCTTGATTCCTCATCCAGATCAAGAACCAAGCAGGGCTCGTCGAACTGAACCCAATTTGCCCCGCGTTTGGCCAATTCCTGCAGAACCTCGATATAGACCTGTATCAGGTCATCCAGGAGTGACAGTGGCTGGAACGCAGGATCAGCACTCTTGCCTAGCTTTAGGAATGTGACCGGGCCGATCAGGACAGGGCGAGTCTGAAAGCCAAGGGCCTTGGCTTCCTCATACTCGTCGATAGGCTTGCGAGAGGACAGCCTGAAAGTCTGTCCGCGATGAAATTCCGGGACCATGTAATGGTAGTTGGTGTCGAACCACTTGGTCATCTCCTGCGCGGGTGCGCCATCGCCGCGAGATCCGTGGCCGCAACTCGCACCCCGGCCGTCGTATTGTGAACCGCGTGCCATGGCGAAATACGTCTTGAGGGAAACGGGCTCGGCTTTCGAGGCGTAGACTTCCGGGATGGCGCCGACCATGACACTGGTGTCGAGCACCTGATCGTACAACGAGAAGTCGTTCGACGGAATCACGGTGACACCGAGGGACTTCTGGCGCGCCCAGTTCGCGGCACGTAGGCCGGCTGCGTCCTCAAGCAACTGCTGTTCACTAATTCTTCCGGCCCAATAGCCTTCGAGTGCGACTTTGAGCTCGCGTCTTGGACCGATGCGCGGCGTTCCGAGCGTGGCAACCGGAAGGGAGAGAAGAGACATAGCGCTAACCCCATGTTGGGGGCAAAGGCCATGGCGGACGCAGGCAGGAGAAGTCGCCCGAGCGACGGCTGCTTGGCGCACCACCGGGACACCCCGCCCGTGGATGAATATTTTGTCGGGGCAGGTCTCCTGGCTCGCGGGTCATTGCCGCCGTCCGGCCTTCCCGAAGCCGCGCGGGCTTCAGTGACTTTGTTGGACAGTGGCTCACCGCTCACAGTTGCGGGGGCAGCGCCGGCATTGGCACCGGCTTCCCTCTTAGCTCCGGATCAAACGGAAACCGGAGAACCTCGACGACTTGGATTATCGGCAAGAGAACTCGGCCGTCAACCTCTCAAATTGGTGCTGCGACCTCTCTTACGCGAATGCTCCTCCGAGGCCACGCTTGATCGCGACGTAGAAGCCATCTCCAGTCATAGGATATCGGAATGACCATCTCGGAGACGCATTGGCGTCGGGCGGCGGGTCAGATCTGTGCACGAGACGAATGCGCCCAGCACGAAGAAGCTCACGGCGCCGCGCAAGACGCTTGTCATGCGGCCCGGCTTTTGAACGATTCATCGAGCACGCTTCGATGCGCCCTCCCTTCTCCATTAATAACCATGGATCAGTGGCGAATACGCGCAAGAGGTATTCGCTTAATCCAGCAGCGTGCTCAGCGGACGTGTCGATGTGCGACCAGCCAATCCTGGTAGGCGTCACGCCGACGTTTTGGTGATACTGGCCAAAGCAAGCATATTGAATCACCACAACCAAAAGAGACCCTCGCAATGAAAATGGCTGTTTGGAGCGCCCTCGGCGTCTTTGCTGCTGCCGTCTTTACTGTCGGTCTGTTCGGCTGGATGGCAAGGCCTTTTATGAGCCGCCCCGTCAGACAGATGCTCTCGGAAGTGTTGAGTAGTTCGAGCCGAAGCTAGCAAGACCTGAGGCTTCCCTCTTGCCGGTCGACACGGCTGCGTGGAAGCGCAGCTCCTTGAATGTTGACTGCAATGACGAGCAGGTAGACGACGGCCCCTAACGTTGCGCGAGCGGAGAATGCCACGTCTCGTCCCCTGCTTGATCCGTGAAGTTCCTTAACATCGATTCCAAATCGCCCGCCGCTGAAGGGCGGCTCCGCGTTGGTGTAGGCCGCAAAGTGCCAAGCACAACAGGCTGGGGCGCCCTCGACATTCGTAGTAGCGGCAACGCCCCCGGATCACACGGATCGATGGCGGCATACCTGCTCCCAATTGTCGTCAAGACTCTGGCAGCGAGGCATTCGCCCGCTGTCGAAGATTCAGTGCGTGACAAGAATCATTCACGGAAGTCGTGGCGAATAGGCTGAATGGTAACATTAGAACGTGCGTAGGTCGGTAAGTCGACAAAGACAGCACAAATCTGCCGCGAACTGCCGGTTATTGCCTGGCACGAACAATGCAAGTCCTCATCATGTCCAGGCTTCTCCTCCTGGGCAGGTCCAGCATTGCAAATTGAGGCTTTGGCTGACCACTGAAGTTAGCGGCGCGTGACATCGAGGGACGGCGCCTGCTCGCGCGGGACATCGGCAGGCGCCTGCGTCACGTTGCCGCTAACTTCTTGCGATCTGCGCAAAGCACGCTGAGGAAGACGTGCCGCTTTGGATTGACGTGTGGATGATAACCAGATGAGCCGGAAGCAATGAAGAAAAAGTCTGGAAAGCGCGTGCTTTGGTTCTGTATCGCTCGGTCGCTGATCTGCCTGGCCGGGCTGGCGGCGACGAGCAACAATGTTCGCGCCAACGACCACACGCTTGTCGAAAGGGTCAAGTCAACGTGGCGAGCGCAAGATGGTGAGACTATAGAACAAATCATTTCCAAGGTCTCGAAGGTGGCTCACTTTGTGCCTCGATCGTGGGGAGTCGCTGAAGGAATTGACCGAACAGAGTACGTTTATTTTTCATGGACCAGGCACCCGGACAACAGATCAGACGAACAGTACGCTATCACTTGGAAGATCGCGACTGACGGGACGATTAAACTTGCATCGACATATGCAAAGCCGATTGAATTGGGCTGGCGCGCCTTGGCGCTCTCGTTGATCGCCAGTGAGGTTACAGATGGCGAAAGGGACGCGAATCTTCACTTTCTGCATGATCCGGCCAACTTCAACTTCGTGACGACTGCGCAAGGCAAGCTCGGCAATCTTCTGCGGCACGGCCGCTGCCATATCATTGAACCCGTTGTAGTGGATTACGTGTCGAAACCCAATGCCAAGCCGACCGAGAAGGGCGATCTGTGGCGCGTTCTGCTTTTGGTGAACTGTAACATCCCAGGCCCCCATTATTTTACCCACAACGGCGTCATCACTTTCGAGAAGAGCGAGGGACAAGATTGGGAGCCGCAATCTTCCTTCGCTAAGCGTATCGCGGCCTATCCTCCAGGCTCCTGGTTCGATCGGATAGAGCCAAGTGAACGGGAAGCAATAGAGAGGGCGCGAAAGGCCTCGGCCAATGGTCACACAAAGCAAGATCGCGGCGCAGCTCCTTGACGCTGAGCGCCTCGGAGTAGCAGCAAAGCACACGCGTTCGGAAGCGCTGACTTGTCCTGTAACGTTTTTGCGACAAACCGCCAGCCTCTCGCAGCTCGTCATAGGGCAGTACCGTTGCTCTCGGCCCATTCCGCGAAGCAAGCGATGCCTTGACCAGGCGCGCACGTGCCAGCTTACGAGAGCCGGTTAGCCCTCCCCGCTCACATGCAGCGAGCGGACGCCAATCTGCGACGCGGCCAGCTCTAGATCCATTCTTCGGGGGAGTTGGCCTAGCGATGCTTGCGGCCCCTGCTCTGACCAGGCGTGCGCGCAGCGCATCGCTTCAACGGACAATGGCACCCGCAGGAGCGTGACGCCGAAGGCGGCACGCGGGAGCGAGTGCAGCGACGAGACCGGTTAAAAGGGTACCCGGGAACGGGGCAGTGATAGCGACGCCGGCATACCTCATGGCGGCGGGCCCTTTCCCGAGTACCCCCGGCGAGGAGTTCTGCAGCCATGCTGCGTCGGATCGACTGCAGAATTGGGACGGAAGATCTAGATTTCCTCACGCGGATCGTTTGCGCGTCGTAAATCCTGATCTGAAGCATGCTTCTTTCGCTCTTCCCCACCCGCCGGGCGCCGTCTCTCGTTACAAATTCGGCTTTGAGTCGGCCGTCCGCTTCAAGCCTGTAACAAGAGCTCGGCAGTTCACGGCTGCCCACTGCGCCCCTGGATCGCGATGGCCTTCCGAAGGTCGGACGCCTTCTCCGCGCCGACGGAGCGCTCGATGTTGTCAAATTCGCTAAGCCTGGATCGCTCTGCCTTTCGCCGGCGTACCCGATCGTCTGACCACAAAGTTCGCGCAGCTGAGCCACTCGCTATCGTGCGGAGGCGCCGCCTGGTCCCTATGCATCAAGACTTTTGAAGACCGGGCTGACCGCATAGATCGGACCGAACACGGCCTGCAGTCCTTCGGTGCCAGATCCCGATTTAGGCCCGACCGCAGAGCTCGTCGTTGCTGCATGAAACCGGACCTGCAAATTGGTGGCTCGTCTCTCTCGCGACCCATTTTGCGACAAATATAATTGTAATATCAATTAGAGCGTGGAAACGCGCCCTTGCTAAGGTACCTAAGTATGGACACCTATATACCTGAGCAGAGGTACCCATGGCCTACAACATTAAAGACCGCGACACTGACCGGATCATTCGTGAACTTGCCACCCTCAAAGGCAAGCCGATCCTCGATTGCATTCGCGAGGCTTGCGAACATGAAATTCAGCGTGAACGCCTAAAGACGCCGCTCTGGGAGGTGCAACCGCTGCTCGACCGCATCGCACCCGCGCTCCCAAAACCGGCCTGACCGCCGATAAGGCATTTTTTCGACGATCTGTCCGGTGATGCCTGATGATGATCGATGCCTCAGCCCTGGTCGTAATCTTGCTACGCGAGCCAGACGCGGCTGAGGTCGTCATGGCAATTGCGGACGCCAAAGCGCCGTTTACCTCACCATCGCGGTATACGAACGATCTGTGCTCTCATGCGCGTCAACGCATGGGGTGCGCCGGAAGCGGAGGCGGCAGTGCGAAAGTTCTCGACGCCGGATCCATCCGCGTGTGCGCGATTGCCGACGGCATGATATCGACCGCCGCCATGGCATTCGATCGGTTCGGAAACGCGCGACATCCGGCTCAGCTCAATCTTGGCGACTGTTTCGCCTCTGCCTGCGCCAAGACCTATCGCGCGCCACTGCTGCACAAGGGTGACGACTTTCCGCGAACCGATCTCGAGCTGGTCTATAAAGGATAGACCGTAAGCGGAGCTTTTCTCCCATTTGATTGACTGGTTTCGCTTCGGCTTTCGCTCTGCGATCCTTGGCTTGTCAGAGAGCCGAGAGGAGACTGAAGGCGATGGAACAATCGGGGGAGGAAGCCGAAGCTGATGGCTTTGTGGGGAAGCTTACGCGCCGGACGCGTTCTGGAGGCCGGTTATGGTCTGCGGAGATCAAGGGGCGCGCTGTTTTCGAGAGCATGAAGCCCGACGCCCGGGTATGTGATGTCGCACGGCGTTATGGTGTGAAGGCCCAGCAGTTGACGACGTGGCGCAGATTGGCGCGTGCTGGCCGGCTCGCATTGGTCACGGACGACGCGGCGGATTTCGTGTCGATCGAGCTGAGCGATCCAGTGGCGTCAGGCAAGAGCGAGGGGCCCGTCGAGATTACGATTGGCAAGGTTTCGGTCCGCCTGGATGCGGACGTGTCGGCGGTGCGGATCGCGGAGATCGTGACTGCGATCGAGCGCGGCGCATGATCATTCCGGCGCAGGGACTGCGGATTGTGCTTGCTGTGCGTCCTGTTGACTTCCGGTGCGGGCACGACGCGCTGGCCGGTCTTGTGCAAAACACGCTTGGGCTCGATCCGCATTCGGGCCTGATCGTGGTTTGTCGTTCGAAGCGCGCCGACCGGCTGAAGATTTTGCTATGGGACGGCACGGGCCTCGTTTTGGTCTACAAGCGCCTTGGCCGCGATGGTCGTTTCGAGTGGCCGCAGATCAGCGACGGCGTCATGCATCTGACGCGCGTGCAGTTCGAAGCGCTGTTTGAAGGGCTGAACTGGAAGCGAGTGGGCGAACGGATTGTCGCGACGCCAGCTGCGGCGAACTGACTCAGACCCGACAACCTGTTTCGCGCGGGGCTTTGGGATGATAGCTTGCGGATGTGCCGCCGTCCCCCATTGATCCCGCCCGTCTTGCAGCGCTGCCCGCCGATTTGCGCGCGCTCTTCCGCGCGCAGGAAGCGATGATTGAAGCCGAGCGTCGTCGCGCAGACGATGAATGCTCGGCGCGCCTTCATGTCGAGAGTGAACTGGCTGCGTCCAAAGAGAGCGTCGAACGCCTCGAACTGCTCGTGAAGGAGTACGAGCGCGCACGTTTCGGTAAACGCTCGGAGAAGTTCAATCCCGATCAGATGCAACTGGTTCTCGAGGACATCGAGATTGCCATCGCCGAAGTCCAGGAACGCCAGGACGATCGTGCGCGCCGCGCCGGCACGGCGCCGTCCAGCCGCCGGACCAGGCGCGCTGCCCGTGCCTTTCCCGCGCACCTGCCGCGCATCGAGCAGGTGATCGAACCCGAGAACCTCGAGTGTCCCTGCGGCTGCGGCCGGATGGTCCAGATCGGCGAGGATCGCTCCCGCCGTCTCGATGTCATGGCCGCCCAGTATCGTGTGATCGAGACGGTGCGACCGCGCTACGCCTGCGCAAAGGGCTGCACCGGTGTTGCTCAGGCGCCGGCGCCCGCCCATCTCGTGGAGGGTGGCATCCCCACCGAGGCGCTGCTGGCGCAGGTGGCGGTCGCCAAGTTCAGCGAGCACATGCCACTCTATCGTCAGTCGCAGGTTCTGGCTCGGCATGGCATCTTCATCGATCGCGCCGTTCTGGCAGACTGGATGGGAACGGTCGCCTTCCACCTCGCGCCGCTGGTCGAGCGCATGAGCGTCGTGATGAAGCAATCGGGCCGCTTGTTCATAGACGAGACCAGGGCGCCTGTGCTCGATCCGGGCCGGGGCCGAACGAAGACCGGCTATCTGTGGGCTGTCCTGCGCGACGATCGCGGCCACGGCGGCGCTGATCCACCAATCGTGGTCTACCACTACGCGCCAGGACGCGGTGGTGACCATGCTGAGCGCATCCTCGAGGGCTTCGACGGCATCCTTCAGGTCGACGGATACCAGGGCTATCATCGGCTCGCACGGCCCAAGCGCAAAGGCGGCGTGCCGCTGCGGCTGGCCGCATGTTGGTCCCACTCAAGGCGCAAGATCATCGCAGCGACTCCGAAAGCCGGCTCACCCATCGCCGAAGCCGTCCTCGCGCGCATCGCCGCACTCTATGCGATCGAGAAGGAGATCCGTGGCGCCGACGCCCCGGCTCGGCAAACGACCCGTAACGAGCGATCACGGCCGCTCGTCGCTGAACTCGAGAGGTTTCTGCGCGAGCAAGCCGCTCGCCTGTCGCCGGGCAGCGAGATGGGCAAGGCGATCGCCTATCTCCTGAACCATTGGGATGGCCTCACCTTGTTTCTCGACGATGGTTGCGTTGAGATGGACACCAATCCCGTCGAAAATCAAATCAGGCCGCTGACTCTGACGCGTAAAAATAGTTTATTTGCTGGTCACGACGAAGGTGGTCGTTCATGGGCGCGCATAGCTTCGCTCATCGCCACCTGCAAAATCAACAGCGTGGAGCCCTACGTCTGGATGAAAGCGACGCTCAAAGCGATCGCAACCGGTCACCCGCAGTCCCGGATCGACGAGCTCCTGCCCTGGTCGTTCGGCCGCACCTCGTAATTCTCCGTCGTTGCCGCCTCCATACCCCCCGCCAACGATTTGCAAACACGTTGATCAACAGACTGCAATCCCCACGCCAAACCTTTGCGAATGGGACGCGAACGTCGCTTACGATAGACCGCTGGCAACGTCTGCACGATTACCCCGAGGTCCCTGCCCTGCCCCAAATTCGCGGCGCTGATGCCAGCGGCCGACGAGCGGCTTTCGGAAAACTCCGATCCGCGACGGCTGGATCGCACGCAGATCGTTCGTGCCGGTAGTGTCGGAGTCGGCGCTACCGGCCGCCGCGTGGCCTTCCAGATCAGGGGATGCAGCCGTCGTGACGGTTGAGTTCCAGGGCGCCCGCGTGGAGGTGCGCGGGACGCCTGGCTTCGCTGCGTTGAGTGATGTGTTCATTGCGGTCCGACGGACACGTTCATGCTGACGCCACGCGGGAACCTCATTCGCAAGCGAGGGGCGCACGGGCGCTTGTCCGTCGTCACAACGATACCCAGGAAAAGGCGAAGGTGTTTGTTCGCGGGCTCACAGTAGCCTTTCCGGCAATCAAAGTGTCAGCACGGTCGACATGATCGCCGGCCAACCGTCAACTGGCGGGATGGGCAGCGTTCTACAAGTTCACCGATTCACCACGTACCAATTCCGGCGCATCGACCATGTCGTATTCTGAAAGATAGCGCATTGGAGGGCGCACAAATACCGATCTCGCATCAAACCTTTGATGCGGAAATGGCCCCCCCCCGGAACCGGGCAAGTTGAAACCTGGCTCGTGTTCAGTCGGAATGAGCGCGGCGGGCCGCACGGAAATGCACTTCACTGGCTTGTCTCAAGTCCGAAGGCGGAATTCCGGTGGCGCAATCCGTAGGCACCGAATACCCCTTCTCTTCCGTAAAACAATTGCGCTTCATGCTCTGGCCCTCGTCGTGTGGCCAGAGCGCACTTCAAGCTGGATTGAGCCCACGGGATGCGGCAAATGAGGCAGGCGCACCCCAGGCGCGCACTGCAGTCTACGACCATCGTTCGCGAGAATCAGGGAAGATAGACGAAGTGTGTCAACGTGTCCTCACCGGTTAAAGGTGAGCGTCATCCGGTGACCACGCCCTGAGGGCTGATCTGGTCGGCTAGGAAGACCTCGTGGATTGGTTTTTCACGAGGTCACCATGTCAAAGGATAGTTGTAAGGATGGCGCTAAGGATAGGCATACGGCTATCCTTGAGGACGGCTCTAACACGTTGCAGCGCATCGAGATCATCACGGGGACTGGCCGCCGACGGCGCTGGTCGACGGATGCGAAAGCGGCGATTGTTGCGGAGAGTTTCGCGCCGGGTGCAAGCGCTTCCGGGGTGGCGCGGCGGTACGACATCAGCCCGGGCCTGTTATTTCTTTGGCGTCGTCAGGCAACGCGGGCAAAGGTCGCGGCGCGCAGGGATGGAGGCGTGGCACCAGGCTTTGTGCCGGTCACGATTACTGGCTGCGGCGGCAAATTGCCGGTATGCGAGGAGCAGGGGGCGATTGAGATCGAGGTCGGCGCGGTTCGCATCCGTGTCGTGGGAACGGTCGACCGGCGGGCACTCTGCGAGGTGCTGGCGGCAGTCGGGACGGTTGGCCGATGATCGGGCTCCGACCTGGGTTGTCGATCTGGATCGCGACGCAGCCGGTCGATTTCCGTCGCGGCATGGACTCGCTGGCGCTGCTGGTGAGCGAGGCGTTTGGAGCCGATCCGTTCGACGGCGGGCTGTGGGTGTTTCGCTCCAAGCGCCGAGATCGCGTGAAGATTCTGACCTGGGACGGAAGCGGCCTTGTCCTTTACTACAAGAGAATCGAGGGGCAGTTCACCTGGCCGCCGATCAAGGAAGGCGTCATGCCGCTATCTCATGCTCAGCTCTCGGTACTGCTTGACGGTTCGGATTGGAAGCGTGTGCCGATGCGGGTTGTGGATCAACCAACACGAGCTGGTTGATCATCGTCAAGAGTAGTTCGTCATTCATGCAGAGCTGTAGTAGAAACACGCTGCATGATTGATTTGCCTTCTGATCCAGCATTGCTCCAGCAAACCGTGATGGCGTTGTCGTCACGGCTTGCGGTGTTGTCGGCGGAATGTAGCACGCTGGCGACCGAACGTGATGCGGCGATCGCCCAGCGCGATGCTGCGATCCAGGAGAACGACAAGCTCCTGGTGATCCTGTCGCAGTACAAGCGCACGATCTTCGGTCCCCGCTCCGAGACACTGGATTCCGGACAGCAGTCTCTCTTCACCATTGCGGCGCAGGCGGCTTCTGCGGCCGGCAATGATGATGCGCCCGGGGCCAAGCTGCCCGACAGATCCGAGGCTCGTGGAAAGCAACCGGCGCGACGCAACCGGGGGAGGCTTCCGGAGCATCTGCCGCGCATTGATGTCGTGATCGACGTCGAGACTGACATCTGTCCTTGTTGTGGCGAACGGCTGCACAGGATCGGGGAGACCGTCAAGGAAGCCTTCGATGTCGTTCCGATGCAGTACCGGGTCAAGCGCATCATGCGCCCACGCTATGGCTGCCGGGGGTGCCGCCAGGGTGTGCTGCAGGCGGCCGCGCCGGCCCAGGCGGTCGAGGGCGGGATGGTGACGGAAGCCTTGCTGGCTCACATCGCGGTGATGAAATACGGTTACCAGCTGCCGTTATATCGCCAGGAACAGATGTTTGCCGCGCAGGGCATCGCGCTCGACCGTCAGACGCTGGCTTCGTGGATGGGCCGCGTCGCCTGGTGGCTGAGGCCGCTTCACGCGCTGTTGCGCGACACGGTGATCTCCTTCCCGCGGCTGTTTGCCGATGAGACACCGCTGCCGGTTCTTGATCCCGGCCGTGGCAGGACCAGGATCTGCCAGTTCTGGGCGATCGCCACCGATGACCGGCCGTGGGGCGGCCCGGCACCGCCGGCGGTGGTCTACGTGTTCGCCGAGGATCGCAAGGCGATCCGCGCCAAACAGCTGTTCGGAGACTACCGGGGCATTCTGCAGGTTGACGGCTATGCCGCCTACAAGGGTCTGATCAAGAACGGCGGCCATCTGGTGCAACTGGCATTCTGCTTTGCGCATGCGCGGCGGAAGTTCTGGGACGTTCACGTCGCGACGAAGTCGCCGATTGCCGCGGAAGCGCTGCAACGGATTGCGATGTTCTATGCCGTCGAAGACCGCATCCGTGGTCTGCCGGCGGCGCAGCGGGCTGCGGTTCGGCAAACTGACACCAGACCGCTGATCGAGGACTTCAAGCCCTGGCTCGAGGCGCGGCTGCTGGAAGTCTCGAAGAAGTCTGGCCTTGGCAAGGCCATCCGCTACACCCTAAACCATTGGGAAGGCCTGACGCGCTTCATCGATGACGGACGCATTGAAATAGACAACAATACGGTCGAGCGCACCATCAAGCCGATAGGGCTTGGAAAGAAGAACCATTTGTTCGCGGGCAGCGAAGGCGGCGCCGAGACATGGGCCATTCTCGCGTCGCTCATCAACTCGGCAAAGCTGCAAGATATCGACCCACGGCATTATCTGACCGACGTTCTCGAGCGCATCGTCTCCGGACGCACCAAGATCAATCAGCTGCACACATTGCTGCCGTGGACATGGAAGGCCGAGCGCGATGCTCTGGAGACAAAGCTCGCTGCCTGATCAATTTGACGGGAGGGCGTCGGGAACTTCCTGCGCGTCGC
Source organism: Bradyrhizobium elkanii USDA 76 (assembly GCF_023278185.1). NCBI lineage: Bacteria > Pseudomonadati > Pseudomonadota > Alphaproteobacteria > Hyphomicrobiales > Nitrobacteraceae > Bradyrhizobium > Bradyrhizobium elkanii. The sequence continues at coordinate 7,022,398 of NZ_CP066356.1, forward strand.
TGGTGTCGTCATAAATCTCTTCGCGGATCACGCGCAGCGTCACCTCGTGCAGATAGACTTGCAGCGCCCTCTCCAGCTCGGTGAACTCCGGCAGCAGAACCTTGTCAACGAAGCCCCGTGACGCGCGGATCATCACCGTGTTGCGTCGCTGGCGGCGGTAACGAAACGGCCGCAGCCCGTATCGGCGGCAAAGTGCCAGAAACAGCTGCCGCGACCATTGGTCAGGAAGTGATAATTGTTGCTCGATCGGTGGATCGTGGCGAGCGAGCTCCTCGACCCGGGCACGCACCCGCTGCAGCGCGGCTTCCGCTGCCAAGCGCTCACCAGCAGTTCCTGCACCCGCGAACAACGCCTCGATCTTCCGAAGCTTCTCGCGCAGCTGCGACTCGCTGGTCATTCTGATCCCCGTTACCCGCTCCAAACCGGGATCACCCCATCACCGCGCGCCGGCAGCGTCAATCATCCCGACCGGGCTATCCAGAGCATTCCGCGCAAGTCAAGCCCGGGCACCAGTGCTCCTCTCGTGACGCTCACGGTTAAAGTCACATAAAGTCATCCTCGTACGCGTATCCGGAGCTTGCTACATGGGTATTACGACGCTCGCCGTCGTCTACTTTAGCGAGATATCGTTCAGGTTTGTTGGCGCGCTGCCATTCACCTGCGCTATTCGTTGTCCATTTGTCAGGATGCTGAGTAGGATCAAGTACCATATTGCAATCGTCGACCTCTACGAAACCTAACTTCGCCGCGCGAGCTTTCGATTCTTCGTTAAGTGGATACCATTTAAGCAACGGTTGCTCGCCTTCTCGCGCATCTCGCCGAAGCTGATATTCGAGTAGAATATCGCCTGCGTTCTCCACCAAGGGATGGGCAAGCTGAAGATCGACGACGGAGGTGATGTGTTCTCGCCCGGGAAACAGTTCTCGCCACCTGTCGTCGTGGAATTCGTTCATGCTGTATCCGCCTTCCGTCCGCAGCAGTGCGACAGTTTTGTTTCCAAGATTATAGCTGTAGTATCGCGCTTCCTCCGAATCTCTGGTCGAGCCGTAGTCCTCCGCAGCCTCTCTGACGTTCTTGGCTCGTGTCGATACGAAACGCGAGTACTCCCGCGGATTCTCGGCGATGCGCATTATTTCATGATCATTTTGGAAGATCTTTGCTTCTCTGCGAAACGTATCCTTGTCGATCGGCTCTATCGGAGGCTTGGTCACGAGGGAATACGTTGGCGCTGCAGAAGAGGAGGTCGGCTCCGCTGCGGACAGGTGCATGTTAGCGAACCTGCCCTCGAAATCTCTGTCATCCGCGTGTTCGTCGTGGGATGCCCACGTAACTGCTTCATAATACCCACCAATTCGACCGTACATGAGGATCCGTACTCCTAAGGCAAGAGGGTTTCTTATTGATTTGAGGCGCTTTGGGCCGCGCCAAAGTAGCCAGGCGAAACTGACCGTAAGCTGACTAGGAGCTTGTTGTTTTCTGGAATCGGGATTCCCCTCGGGTGGGATTTCTGATTCGACCTCCATGCTGGAGGCGGAGGCCAGCATGGATGACGCGCCCCCATTCGGAAGACATCCGCGAATGAGCCATGGCGCGGGCTGACGCGGGCGAGACGGTTCGTTCGATTGCGGAGGCGCTACAGATCAGCCCGTCCCTGCGTGACGAATTGGAAGAATCTGAGACGGGATATCGGGGGCCTGGCCCCGGTTAGATCGGCCGTCATAAGAAGCGGGTTCTGTCGGATACCAACGCCTACTGGCTGCGCGAACGCATTCGCTCGGGGCCATTCACCTTGCGCAAGCTGGGAGCTGACTGCACGGGGATCAAAACAGGCGTGCGGGCGGTGTGGACTGTTGTTCTCGCCGAGGAGCTCAGCTTCAAAAAAACGCTTCTGCCAGCCGAGCAGGATCGCCCAGACGTCGCCCGTAAGCGGACCTGCTGGAAAGCGCACCAAGGCAGGATCAATGTCGCGCGGCTGGTTTTCATCGACAAGACGTGGATCAAGACCAATATGGCGCCGCTACGCGGCTGGAGGCCTTGTGGGCAGCGCCTCCAAGCATCTGCACGTTTCGGCCATTGGAAGACCATGACCTTCATCGCGACGCTGCGTCACGATCGGATCAGCGCGCTGGCCCCATCAATGGTGAGCTCTTCACGCTGTACGTCGAGAACGTGTTGGCCCCTACCCTCGCACCTGGCTAGATCTTTGTTCTCGACAACTATGGCAGCCACAAAGGAAAAGCGACTTGCCAAGCTATCGGCGCCAGAGGCGCCCACCGCATCTTCCTGCCGCCCTATAGCCCTGACCTCAATCCGATCGAGCAGGTCTTCACCAAACTCAAACACCTCATGCGAGCTGCGCCTCGTGATGTCGAGGCCGCCTGGCGAAAGGTTGGTGAACTCCTCAATCTCTTCCGAGGAAGAGTGCACCAACTACCTCAAAACTTCGGGCTACGCTCTGTGTAAAGACAGCATGCTCTAACGGTCGCGCCCGATGTCTGGCACATCGACGAATCTACATCGAACGATCGTGCGCCGTACGATGGCGCTCGCGAACGCGTTGCAAGCCATGTTCATTTACTTTGATTGCTTTCTCTTTCCGGGAGCACTCAGTTGCTTTTTTATGCACCGAGTTCGACGCTGTGCCCGATGATCTTAAGCACGGTGCGGTGTGCGCCAACTGAGAGAGACGATCGAGGCCGGAAGCCCATCGCAACTCACACAAGAAATCGCTTGAATCTCACGTTACGTCAGGCCGTAGGTTGGCAATCACAATCGAGCTTCCACCAACCAAACATCGAATGATGCAGCACAGGCCAAGTAACCGACATGGTGCGATCAAGCAGTCGAATGCGGCGACGCCGGATTGCACGTGTTTCTGAGCGCACGGACCAAGAGCGAAAGGCTGTCGGGATGAAACGTCGCGCGATGATAACCGCATTGCTCGCCATCATCACGTCTCCGGCTTGCGCAGCGAAACTCAGCGGCCCTCCGCGCATCGTCGATGGCAATACCATTGAGATCGAGCAAACCAAAATTCGGCTTTCGGGTATCGAGGCGCCAGAGACGGATCAGATCTGCCTCGACGCCCACGGCCAGAAATGGGCTTGCGGCATAGCTGCTCGCGATGAGCTTATCAGGCATTCGAATGGACGAACGTGGGATTGTCATACCACAGGGGTGGATAAGTACGGCCGGTCACTCGGCAGCTGCTTTATCGCGGGCGAGGACGTGAACGCATGGATGATAAGCTCGGGCTGGGCACTATCATCCGATCCTCACACCTACATTATCTATGAGGTTGTAGCGAGCAATGCCTATGCGGGCCTATGGTCGGGGGCGTTCATCGCTCCTTGGGACTGGCGTCGCCGCAACAAGGGGACGATCGTTGTCGGCGCGAGCTCGATACCGATCGACACTCAGGAACTCCTGCTCGGATCCGCTTTGCTATCCGACCCGCCCTCACCCGAATGTCTGATAAAGGGCACGCTGGGCCGCGGGGGCGAGCGCATTTATCACATGCCCGGGCAACTTGGTTACGGACAAATCGATATGACGAAGAAGCTGGGTGATCGATGGTTCTGCAGCGAAGCGGAGGCTGAAGCCAATGGATGGCGTAAAGCGGCGCGATGAGGCGACACATGCACGCAGACCGTTCCCCTAATATGTCTTGCTCGCCGATGATCAAGCCGTCGCGCCGGTCGCTATTGCTGTCGCTGTTCGCGTTTTCGGCGGTTGGCATGCGGCTCGGCGACAACATCGTTAATGCGAAGGAAGCAAAACAGCTGCCCAAGCCGGACAATCTGCTCTCGCCGGATGCTGCGCTCAGGCGGCTGATCGAAGGTAATGACCGATTTGTCCAGGGCGCATCACGAGGCGACGATTTCAAGCGCGCGCGTCAGGTTTTAGTCGATGGACAAAATCCATATGCGGCGGTTCTGAGCTGCGCCGATTCTCGCATAGCGCCTGAACTTGCTTTTGACAGCGGACTTGGTGACCTGTTTGTCTGCCGCCTCGCCGGCAATTTTGCCAACGATGTCACGATCGCGAGCATGGAATACGCGGTCGCTGTGCTAAATACACCGTTGATTTTAGTACTCGGTCACGATCATTGTGGCGCGATAGACGCCACGATCAAGTCGCTCAACGACGACAAGCCGGCGCCGGGGCATATTCCATCCCTCGTCACTGCGCTTGCGCCTGCCGTTCGGAAATCGCGCCAGCAACCCGGTGATGCGTTCGCCAATGCCACCCGGCAAAACGTAATCGATAACGTCGAGAAACTTAAATCGGCGGGCCCGGTTCTGAACGCGGCAGTTGAGCAGAACAGACTAGAGGTCGTCGGGGGTCTGTACCGGCTCGACACCGGCAGGGTCGATCTACTGAACTGACCTGCACTTTCGCAGTCGTTTGAACCGCCCAGCACGGCTTCGGTTGCGTTCCGCAAAACTCACCCGTCCATCGGTAGATGCACCGGATGTGATCCGCTGCACAATTGACATACAGCTTCGGGACAGGACACCACTTTGTATGCGCGGGCTCTTTATCCTCCTCTTACTCTACGTACTTGTGTTGGCAACGCGCGGCCAGCACCCACACAATTCATGCCGCGACCGAACAGGGTCAATGCCTTCCGTCAATGCACTGGTCAACACAGTTGGCTGAAGCCGCAGAAATACGCTGCGATGGATGTCGGGATCGAAGCGGGGCTCGGCGACACCGGACAAATTTCATATCCTCGCCCGATCATCCGTTTTGGAACCGATAGAGATCGTTCCGTTAAGCCCCCCGACTCAGATCGGGCTGAAGATCACATACAGCAGAATTAGGATCACGACGGCGGTCCAGCCTGCTGATGTGAGGAACACTGTTGCTCGCGACGGCATCTGACGGTCTCTCCTGCATCAGCCAACGAAGCGACCGCCAATCTCGGAAACGCAGCATCGCTGAAACTGTAAGACCATACTTTGGATCCGCAATAAACCGGCAATTTTCGCGCGCGCGACAGTTGCGATCACGGGCTGGAACGCAGAATATTCTTCTGCGCGTCGCCTACATCCGTCGAGCCTGGCACTCAAGGATTGATGGACGTCCTGAGAACTTGTCCAACGAGCTGTAGTAGCTCTGCGCGGGTGCGCCTTGCCAATTTGAATTCCGAAGCGGGTGCGTCGGCAAGCACCTGTGAAGACCGTTTTGCCGATCCCGACATCAGCCTGGTCATCCTGCGCGGCCTCACTGCACGTCGCCCCAGGTCTCCTCGACCAACGCATCGATCATGTCGGATACATCATCTTGCCCGACGTTAAGTGTCAGCGAGATCCGCAACCGTGCCGTTCCCACAGGCACCGTTGGCGGCCGTATCCCGCGGATATCAAAGCCGCGCGCCTGTAGCGCAGAAGCGAGCCGCATCGCACGGGCGTTGTCGCCCACAACATAAGGAACGATTTGTGAATTCGAAGAGCTCGCGCGACCGCACACAGCGAACTGCCGATGTGCAAAGTCGATCAAATCGATCAGATGCCGTTGCCGGTCGGGTTCCTCCTGCAGGATTAAGATTGCCTCTCGCACCGCGACGGCCATTAGGGGTGACGGAGCGGTAGCGAAAATGAATGGACGGCACCGATTGACCATGAAGTCGCGCAATACGCCGGAAGCCGTGACAAGGGCACCCGCCGCGCCCAGCGCCTTGCCGCAGGTGTGGATCACTAAGAGATTTTCGCGCCCTTCATAGGGCGCAGTAAGGCCCCGTCCCTGCTCGCCGTAAACACCTGTGGCATGTGCCTCATCCACGACCAGAAACGCTTCATGGCGCTCGGCGATTGCGACCAGATCTGTAAGCGGTGCGAAGTCTCCGTCCATACTGTAGAGGCTTTCTACCACGATCCAGACGCGTCCCTTTCCGCCCCTGGCGCGCCAGTCGCCAATCGTGTCTTCGATCGACTGGGGGTCATTATGGGCGCTTATCCGGAACTCGGCTCGGCTCGCTCGTGCGCCTTCATGAATGCTAGCATGCACGAGCGCGTCGAGAACAAGCAAATCGCCTTCCTGCGGCAGCGTTGTCAGAACGGCAAAATTTGCGATGTAACCGCCGCCGAAGAACAGTGCTGTCTCCGTTCGGAAGAACCGCGCCGCATCCGCTTCGAGAGCTTCGTGCTCCTCACAATTTCCGCGCAGGAGCCGTGACCCACCGGCTCCGATCGGCGTTCCGGCATCGAGCGCGGTGAACAACGCCTTCTTCATACGGGGCGCACTCGCCAGCGCCAGATAGTCGTTTGAAGCAAAATCGGTCCCTTTGCGCGGCTTCAGGCCACGGAGCCGATCGTCTTCATTCAAGGCTTTTAGGGCCGAGACATAGCCATCAAGCGGCGTATTCATTGATCGAATTTCCTACCGCCCGCGGCAGCGCGCTACCGACCGAGTCTTCGTGGCACGGATCTCAGCTTGAGTCATGTCATCGACGCACGACAATTTGCAAGCAAATCGAAGCGCCGCTGGCCGAGAAGCACGGCACCTAAAGTCCATCGGTAATGGACTGCCCTCCGGCGAACAAGCCTCCTGCTCGGCCGAATCCCGCTTTTGGCCGTCGCGACCAAACGCACCAAGATCGCTCAGCGGCGCGACTAATCGTACATCTTTGACTTGCAAGCAGGCTCCCTCACCCAACGTCCGCCGAGAGAGTGAACCAGTGGCGGTGCGGGCCATTCCGCCCTCATCTAGCTATGTGGCAGATTGTGCTTCCTCATGCGCGCGCAAACTTTGTACAAAACGGACAATCGGAGCGCGTTTGCTCAGGGAGCATGATCTGATCGTATCAGGAGCGCACGTTCCGTACCGGAGCACTCGCGACACCATTGTCAATTCCAGCGCTTCAAACCATGGACCTTCATGACGCGCTGCGGCGTGACAACCTAACGATAATTGTCTAACCGACTTGCAAACAAGCTTCGGACCATCATGCTCCTGCCGGTTTTCACAACAATCCCACATGCACGTCGGCTCGAGATCGCTCGCAATCGCAAGATCGACCAGTTCGACAACGATATCGACGTCGTGGTCTATGCCGAATTCGACAACGAGACGGAAGTCGGAGCTCGTAAAGCGCATGGCCTATGCTAGGAGGCGATCAGGCTGGTACGACCACTCCGGGAGAAACGATTTGCGGCCGACTACGATGTGCGCACAGATACGCGCTTAGCCGCGGAAGAAGGAATGAGCCAGCTTGGCCGCCGCGCATGGCCTACGTGCGGATGTTAACCCGACGGTCGACGCCAAGAGTCTGCGCCACCCAACGGAGCGGCGCAATTCGATACCTGATGTCTGGCGGTGTTTGTTTTTGCCCCGCTTCCCGGTTGCCGATCACGGCTAGAAAGCGCGCCGGTGCCGGGAGTGCATCGACCTCAAAACCGGCACGGGTTTCGTGCGAAACGGGCGTGCGCGCTATCATCGTCGACGCGCACCACAAGGGCACGTTCTGAACCATCCGCGCCATGATAATCGAACGCAACGGTCGAGCCGTGCCGCAATGGCGGGCGCAAGCAGTGACAATTGCTAGTACCCACTTTTCTTGGAACGTGAGTCGTGATTCAAGGTCGGGATGATACCCGAAGCAAGAGAAGTCCACCTTTCGAGGAAAGATCGCAAGGTGCTTGAGGCGTGCTGTCGCTCACCGGTGACGTTGCAGCGCGATTTGAAGCGGGCGCGGATAGTTCTGTTGGCGGCGGATGGGCGCAGCACCCGGTCGATCGCCAAGGAAGTTGGGGTCCAGCCGCGGATTGTCAGCCTTTGGCGGCATCGCTATGCCGACCATGGCCTTGAAGGGCTGCAAGACAAGCCGCGGCCTGGCAAGCAGCCGATTTATACGAAGACGACCGACAAGCGGATTCTGAAGCTGCTGGATAAGCCGCCACCGCAAGGGTTTGCGCGCTGGACCGGCCCCCTGCTGGCCGAGGCGCTGGGCGATGTCGATGTCCAATATGTCTGGCGGTTCCTGCGCAGCCACAAGATTGACCTGGTGGCTCGCAAGTCCTGGTGCGAGAGCAACGACCCGAACTTTACGGCCAAAGCCGCCGATGTTGTCGGCCTCTATGTCGCGCCGCCGGCGAAGGCCATTGTGCTGTGCGTGGACGAGAAGCCCTCGATCCAGGCTTTGGAGCGAGCGCAGGGTTATCTGAAGTTGCCCAATGGCCGCGCCTTAACCGGCCAAAGCCACGATTACAAGCGGCATGGCACCACAACATTGTTTGCGGCGCTCGAAGTCGCCACCGGAAAGATCATCGCGACCCATTCAAAACGCCGGCGCCGCGTCGAGTTTCTCGATTTCATGAACAGCGTCACCGCGACTTTTCCGAACCGCAAGCTTCACGTCATCCTCGACAACCTCAACACCCATAAAAAGAACGAGGACTGGCTCAAGGCCCACCCCAACGTGCAATTTCATTTCACGCCGACAAGTGCGTCATGGCTCAATCAGGTCGAAGTATGGTTTTCCATCTTGCAGGGGCAGTCGCTCAGCGGCACCTCCTTCACGAGCCTCAAGCAGCTTCAGGAACACATCGATGCCTACGTCAACGCATACAACGACAGAGCCGAGCCCTTCGTCTGGACCAAGAAAAAGGTCCGGCAACGCCGTTTCAAAGGCCGCCGTATCACTCAGCTCTGATTCCGGGTACTAGTGCTCGATGCCGTTGGACGGTACAATGGGCTCTTACCTAGGGACCGCCCCGGACACAGGGGACCGGCGACATGTACCGGTACGTCGCACGCGCCAACATCGATCGCTATCTCAGCGTGCTCTACAGCGCGGATATCACCAACTATGAGCGACAAACGGTCACGAAGTTGCTGCTCGGCGAGTTGGACAAGCTCCGTCATGATCCCACGCAGCTTGAGTTTGCCGAAAAGCGAGCCGCAAACGGCCGCGAAAGGGTCAACCACGCCAGGCGACTTTGCGCATCTTATGCGCTCGGCACAACAGAGCGCGAAGAATCGGATAGGTTGTTAGCAGACGTTGAAAGTCTTCACATCCTGCTAGATGCTTTTATGGCGGCTTGCACGAATTCTCGCGGCATCCTAGCACGGCGATTTGATCGTAGATGACGCTAAGTGCTGCACGACATCGACTTGATCTTCGTCGTCAAGACTCACTCATAGCCAAGTTTGAATGGCGGAGATCAAATTTGCTCACTGCGGCTTTATCTCGTGAACCACGATCCGGGCGATGAAAATTCATCAAGAGAGGCACTTCAAGGCCGGTTTCATGCGTGAGCTGGGCCAAAATTGCATTCAAACATCGCGCTAACTGAAGACAATGATGGCATGAAAAGCTTCTCGTTGGCGAAATGGACCAAGAGCAGGATATGGCCAGTCATTTCTACCGACTGCTTTACCGATTCCGCATGCGGGCATATGCTGAAACATTGTTTCGGCGTAGCACGCACGAGAAGCAGGAAGGGCTGTGGCTGCGGTGCAGCCTGATGCGGCTTGGGAGCGAACTACGACAATCCAACCACCGGTCCAGCGCACCGTGTCAGCCGGTGCGAGATGCGGCCGAAGCTATCGTCAGACCCACCTGAGGACGCCGGACGTCGCGCTGCCGAGAGCGCACCGCGTTACAAGCAACAAGCGCTGTTGGAGCCGACCGTTGCGAGAGAGGATGGCATCGGCGTCTAGAACACCATAACAGGCGCGAGACGCCCCTGGCAGGAGCAAGCCATCATGTGATGGTCGTGCTGTCGGATGGCGCCGGCGGGACTGCCGGGTATCATGGCCACTTGTCGTCCCCGCATCACCATATGCGCTATTCCGCGCTGGCTGACTCTCGCTTGCCAGCCCCCGTCGCGGGCCCGAGCCGTTCGGTCGGATCGCGGCCCAATTTCGGCTTCAACTGTGCTAGTTCAATAAAGTCGTCTGCCTGCCGCCGAAGCTCGTCTTCGATCATCGGCGGCTGGATCGTATTGGTGGAGATGACGGTGACACTGACGCCGCGGCGCTGCACGGCCTCGACCAAGGAACGGAGGTCGCCGTCACCAGAGAACAGGATCATCTGGTCGATATGCCCCGCGAGTTCCATGGCATCGACCGCAAGCTCGATGTTCATGTTACCCTTCACTTTACGCCGACCGCTGGCGTCAAGGAATTCCTTGGTTGCCTTCGTGACGACGGTGTAGCCATTATAGTCGAGCCAATCGATGAGCGGACGGATCGACGAATACTCCTGATCCTCGGCAGTCGCCGTGTAGTAGAATGCCCGCAGCAACCGGCCCGCCCTCCGATACTCCTCAAGCAGGCGCTTGTAGTCGATCTCGAAACCAAGCGCCTTGCAGGTAGCGTGGAGGTTGGGACCGTCGATAAAGATGGCAAGCTTTTCGAATCGGGACATCACTGCTCCGGCTTGCAGAATGGTTGCGCGGGGCCGCGCAGGCTGTGAACTAGCCACTTACGAGGAGCTGGAGGGTCGGCGGCGAAGGGGCCTCTTCCAATGGCATGGGACGAGATTTCTATCGAGCTCATAACACCGGTCGCGTTTCTTATTCCATCGACTTCACATCATCGGCCCAAGGATCCAGCGGAGGCCTTTTCGAAGTTCTGTTGCTTGCCTGTGCCGGGTTCGCGTGCGAGATCCATCTTGTCGAACTCGCCGGTCGAAACGCTGCGCGCAGGCACAGCACTGCAATCAGCGTTATAGTTTGCACGAAGACCGTTGAGCGCAAGGATAAGTGCAACGGAGACCGCCACCGCGATCAGACCGTACTCGATGGAGGTCGCCCCAGTCTTGTTCGGCCAAAACCGCTGAAAAGCGAATGATCTCATGACAATGTCATTTCTGGCGCCCTCCGGGCCTGGAATTCTGCTGTAGCAATTCCGGTCACTCCCAGCCCTTATTGCTATGTCACGTGACGTTATCTTAAATCTTCACGACATGCGCTTTGAGGCGCACAGTCTCCTGCTTGCGCATCGCTCTTCCACTGCTCATCTGTCGTCCCCGATGATCTAGAGCGGCTCTGCCATGTCCGTCTGCCATGCCGGCAATGAATACCTCGATTCCCTTCGGCTGCGCTCGAACGAACTCAGTACGCAAGGGACGAACCAGCTCGTTTCCTATCCCCCGAGCGTCTCACGTGCACCTTCACCCGAGAATTGACCATCCCGAGCAGGTTTTGACATCATGACCCAGCCTAAGATCCCGCGCCTGGTCTAAATGCCGCCGTGGCACACTAGCGCAGCAATGCGGTCATCAGCCCCTCGCGAAAAGCGGATGCAGCTGCAGCAATGAACTCGGCATTTCGCGTCTAAATCATCCGGGCGGACCTCTCTTAGAGGCTGACTGATGCGCCGCCCCAAAAGAATCCCGCGAGATGGAGATGCGGTTCCTGGGAGCTAGTTCAGCTTCTCGCAATGCAGACCGTGTCCCGCTTAGAGGTCTCGCGCATTGTCCGCCTCGTACAAAACTGGGCATCTGCCAGCGAGCACAACCTCTCAACAAGAGCATACAACCAGCGTGCTGGAGCGAATAGGTATGAGGCAGGCTTTAAGTCATCCGATCACGATTAGAAAGCGATCCTACTGCGATAGGAGATTGCAGCACCGGCGATGGTGACTGTTCCTGTTTTCTGCGCCGCTGCCTTTGCTATCAGGCGCAAGGCGACAGAAGCAGTAGATCACTGTCAACCAAACGCGATCGAAGCATCTCATTTCACGACCATGCCAGGATCTGACGCGATATCGCGCCAGGAACACCCTTGTGATCCCTAGCAAGATCAAATCATGGTAGATTATCACGAGCTGATATGACCGATTCACCTCAAGCCCAGACACGTAGCGCCGACGGCATCACGGCGCCGCTGCGGCACGCGACCTTCAGGCGCATCTGGCTCGCGAGCCTCCTGTCCAATGTCGGTATCCTGATTCAAGGTGTTGGCGCAGCCTGGGCCATGACGCAGATGACGTCGTCGGCCGACAAAGTCGCGTTGGTGCAGACCGCGCTGTTACTGCCAGTGATGCTGATTTCGATGCCAGCCGGGGCGATCGCGGATATGTATGACCGCCGCATCGTGGCGCTGGTCTCCATTGGATTGGCGCTCGCCGGAGCGACCGGGTTGACGGTGATTGCCTGGCTTGGCTTGGCCACCCCAAACCTCTTGCTCATGCTATGCCTCGTTGTCGGCAGTGGCATGGCGTTGATGGGACCGGCCTGGCAATCGTCGGTTAGCGAACAAGTTCCCCTGGAAGCACAGCTGCCTGCGGCGATCGCTCTGAACGGCATCAGCTACAATATCGCGCGGAGCATAGGTCCGGCAATCGGCGGAGTCGTGGTGGCAACCGCGGGTGCAGTGGCCGCTTTCGCGCTCAACACGTTGCTGTATGTGCCGCTGATTATCGCTTTGTTGCTTTGGAAACGCATCAGCGCACCCTCACGCCTGCCGCCTGAAAGATTGAGCCGCGCGATGGTTTCTGGCGTACGCTATATCAGCAATTCGCCGTCGATCAAGATTGTGCTGATCCGTAGCCTGGTAACCGGCATCATTGGCGGTGCGATCACCGCTCTGATGCCGCTGGTGGCGCGCGATCTCTTGCATGGCGACGCGCAGACCTACGGCATCATGCTTGGCGCTTTTGGCCTGGGTGCGGTGGTCGGTGCACTGAATATCACCGAGCTGCGCAAGCGATTGAGCGGCGAGGCCGCGATCCGCGCCTGTGCGCTGTCCATGGGCGCGGCGATGGCCGCGGTTGCGCTCAGTCACGAGCCCGTATTGACCGCGGCGGCGCTCGTCCTGGCGGGAGCCGTATGGATGATGGTGTGGGCGGTATTCAACATTGGGGTGCAGCTGTCGGCGCCGCGCTGGGTGGCCGGACGCTCGCTTGCAGCCTATCAGGCGGCGAGCTCAGGCGGGATTGCCGTCGGCAGCTGGGGTTGGGGCCGTCTGACCGACGCGGCCGGCGTCGAAACGGCGCTGCTGGTATCGGCCGCCCTAATGCTTGCCTCACCACTCATCGGCCGCTGGCTGCCCATGCCCCGCATCGGAGCGCGGGGTGAGGAGCCTGAGCCGCTCGCCGACCCCGAGGTACGGCTCGCCTTGACCGGACGCAGCGGCCCGCTCGTCGTGGAGATCGAATACCGCGTTGCACAGGAGAATGCCAGAGCGTTTCATAGTGTTATGCAAGATGTGCAATTGTCTCGCCAGCGCAACGGCGCCTACGGCTGGTCGATCGCGCGCGACATTGCCGATCCGGAAATGTGGACCGAGCGCTATCATTGCCCGACCTGGCTCGACTACTTGCGTTGGCGGAACCGCTCGACGCGGTCGGAACGTATACTAGAGCAGCGGGCAATTCATTTCCACGTCGGCCCCGCGCCGATACGGGTCCGTCGTATGCTGGAAAGGCCGTTCGGCTCGGTACACTCGAACGACGATGCGACCGAGTACGCAGCTGGCGAAATGCGAGGGGAGATCGCAACCCCGACGAAGGCATTACGTAGCCGGCCACTCCGCCCAATCAAGTGACCCAGCCTGCTGGCAGGGGCCGGAACGCAGCAATCAACACTTCATCACACGAAAGGCGCCTAGCTGGACGCTCCTTGCCTTGCCCTCGCGAAAATCGACGAAGGCGTCAGGCCGACTAAGCGATAATCGCGCGACGATTTCCGTCAAGCGCAATGAAACGCTCGGGCTTTGTAAGCTCTTGTTCGACGCGCCTACTCGCGTACGGTGGCTTTGCTGTTGGCCAGCCGTACATCTCCCGATGGTCGCGTCACCAAGCTAGTCTAGCAATACGTTGTGCTCGCCTGCCGTCGGCGGCGCTTCCTTGGATGGTGGGCCCTCAGCTTCGCCCCGGGCGCCAAATCACCATTCGACGCTCGCCGCATAAGAGCTGTCTATTTCTGACGTTTCGAGCCTCCATCCGCCCCACTTCTTACGCCGAACTTCAACAGAATACCGCTGAATAATGCCGCAAAAATGCAGCATTCACCCGGACGACGCGGAAATAGCGCAACCAGAATCGCATAATTTGCTGTCGAAGCTCAAAGAGACGAGCTGCTGCTGCGCGTCTCTCCTTAGCTGCAATCGAGGGTGCGCTTCATGGGCAATCATGATCTTGTCTCCGGTAGCCTCCTTGTGCTGACCGCGACCAGCTTCGCACTACTCTGCTCGAGCCTGCTCGTCTTTGCCTTCATTTGAAACCGCGCTGGTTGCCTTGCGCGTGTTATCAAGGCGATCACGCCGTCGAGCATCAAGTGTTTCTGCGTCTCGAAAGACGATGATCGCGCACGAGCTGAACGACCGTCTCTCGTTTCGGCTCGATCGACCGCGTGGCTCAAGCGACGACGCTTCTGACGCGACGAGCCTGTACGTTACGGACCGATCTATCTCTTTCATAAACACCCGATTCAGCTAGTCTCCAACTAAGATAGCCCTGTTCGTTGAGCTAGCGGGCGGTATGAGATTGGACGCGCAGCGATGGGCTGTCTGCCGATAGCTCCCGAACCGTTGTATATTCCTGCAGTACGAACCGTTGTCTCATCAAGTCAAGGTAGACTCCTGCTCTCACATAGCGGCGCAATCGAACGGTTCGATGCGCGACCGTCACTTTATCTCGGGCTGCTTCCTGCCACTGACCGCCGCGCGGTCGCCTTGCTCTGCTCAAGCTTGCTCGCCGCCGCGTTCACCCCTGTGAGGACTCCCCATGAAATCACTTAAGCTAATCGGCTTTGCACTTGGAGCATCGATTGTGCTATTCACCGCGGCATTGGCTGAGGAAATCACCATCGCCGTCGCTGGACCGATAACCGGGGGCGAGTCCGCCTTCGGTCGGCAAATGAAGAACGGCGCCGAGATGGCGGTGGAGCAGATCAACGCTTCCGGCGGCGTACTCGGCAAGAAGCTAGCCCTCGACATCGAGGACGATGCCTGCGATCCCAAGCAGGCGCGATCGGTAGCGGAAAAGGTCGCTGCCGCCAGGATCCCGTTCGTTGCTGGGCACTTTTGCTCTTCGTCATCGATCCCGGCCTCGGAAGCCTATGCGGATGGCGGTGTGCTGCAGATCACGCCGGCTTCGACCAACCCGCTATTCACCGAACGCAAGCTATGGAACGTGGCGCGCGTCTGCGGCCGTGACGACCAGCAGGGCCAGGTTGCCGCCCAGTATATCGCGAAGCAATTCAACGGCAAGAACATCGCGATTCTGAATGACAAGACAACGTATGGAAAGGGACTTGCCGACGAGACGAAGAAGGCACTCAATAAGGCCGGTGTCATTGAAAAGATGTACGAGTCCTACAATAAGGGCGACAAGGATTTCAATGCGATTGTCTCGCGACTGAAGCGTGACAATATCGACCTCGTCTATGTCGGCGGCTATCACCAAGAAGCGGGCCTTATCTTGCGCCAGATGCGCGATCAGGGCCTCAAGACCGTCCTGATGTCGGGTGACGCGTTGGCTGATAAGGAATATGCTTCGATTACCGGCGCAGCTGGAGCAGGTACGCTCTTCACTTTCGGGCCCGACCCACGCAAGAAGACGACGGCGGCTGCGATCGTCGATAAGTTCAGAGCCAAGAATATCGACCCCGAGGGCTACACGCTATATACCTACGCTGCGGTGCAGGTCTGGACGCAAGCCGCAACGAAAGTTGGCACCGTAGATCCGAAACAGGTGATGGACACGATTAAAGCGGGCTCTTGGGACACTGTGATCGGCACACTGCAATACGACGCCAAGGGCGACATCAAGCAGCTCGACTACGTCGTTTATAGGTGGGACGACAAAGGTGGCTATAGCGAGACTAACCCGACCGCGTTCTGACGTATCTTAGTGCAAGATATCAAAGTTAGCGTCCCCATGGAGGTAGGACGGGGATCAATCTCGATCGATCGATTGCTCCAAGGCAGCAAGCTGCCGCCGGAACAAATTGAATGTCTGCGGTCAGCGTATGCTCGGACAATGCGCTCGCTCCGCTTGGTTGATCGAGACGACCCTATCGCCGAAATCGTCGCAAAGAAGGTCATCGAGATTGGCACAAGCGGGGTTGGCGATCCAGCAGACATATCAAAGCGCGTCATCGAGCAGCTCGGTGTCCGCAAACCGCCATCGGTCTAAAGCGAGCGCCGCGCATATGCGCAGTTTGGATCTAGTTTCCGATCGATGCACAACCTGCACCGGTTCGACGCCTCACGGGCCGGACTCAATTGAAGCTGATGACTTGGCCCAACGCAGACGTTTAGCGGCGGCACGAATAAGGCGTCCCTTCGCCGGACTGTAGTCACCGGTTTCGGCTTATGGAGAGTTTCGGCTATCAGGCCACGCGACGCGCATTAGCTCGGGCGCTTCGTTCCACGAAAAAGTTCGACCGGAAATTGAGCGGCCCCGCCTCGGGGAAACAAGGCGGGGCCGCTCCCCCTCCCCCTGGGGCCGCCGCGCTGCGGATCACAGCGGAAATCGTCTAGTTGCCGTCCTCTGTCACATATGATCACACGCCCAAGCGATTCACCTGGATTGCGGCTTCCGGTCCTCGCTACTTTCCGCGACGTGCCGCAAGACGAGCTGAGAAAGCTGCACTACCAGATTCTTGAGACGCGCTATTTCCTGCCTGCACCGCGCCAACTCTCGTTCTTTTTCTGTCACTATCGACACTTCGGAGCGGTCCCCGGCCGCATGGCTCATGCTGGACCTCATTTCGAGTAGGTGATCACGAGCGACGGCTCAAGCACATCCTTCGCTTGGATTGTACTGGAGTCCCGTATTTTTACGCCGTTAAACACGGTACGCTGCGGTCGGACGATCTCGCTACCTCGGCTCAGTGTGCCATTGCGGTCACAGATCCGAGCATTCCGTACAGAATCTTGGCGGGCATGACGGCCAACACGATCGAGCAGAAGCGCCGCCTCCCTTTCTTATCTGCGCGGCTTGAGCTCGTGGGCTGCTGGACAATGGTCGTCTTCATGTCCCCGTCATGCAGCAAGACGTCGCCGATGCATGCGGCCTCTCGACTGCGCAAGCGAATCGGACGATCCCGGAGCTTAGGCGTAGGGAGCTCATTGAATGGAACGGTCATGCTGTTGATTTTCTGCGAGATCAGTTCGAATTACTGGGGGAATTCCGCGCTCATGCTTCCTGCGCTGAATTTCTTTGGCCGCCGCTTCGTATTCTTCGTACAAGCAAATCAACAAGCGCACGCCAGTTCCGATCCGTACCGACGCTATTCGACCTGCAGCCGCGTTCGCTCGGCTGTGCTTTCTGGAACCACTTGAGCGTGATTACAGCGTGCGCGACCTAACCTGCGGTCGCAAAGCTTCGTCGCTGCAGTGATCTGTGCGGAGACTCCACAAACCGCGCTGGTAAAATCTCCAAGCGCTCACGTGGTACAAGCACAGGCACATAAGCAGAATATGGCATGCACTGTTGCGGCAGCTCGCGGATTGATTAGCTGCCTGTTAGAAATCGGAGTTCAGATTTTAATGGCGCGCGCCGCAGCTCAAACAACTTGATTCGTACCTAGCGTCACGTTGTAGCATCTCAAAGCAGGACGCGAGGGGCCTCGGACAAGCCAGCGGGGCTCCTCCGCCAGAGGCGCGACAACGACACCTAAGCGGTCGACTTTGCTTTACGAGGATCGTCAAGAACATATCGATAAGATGAGTGGCGTCGAGGATAGATGATCCCGGGCTGTCGGCGCATTGGTGAGTATCGCCTTGGTAAAAAAGGAAACAACGCCAGACCGACATCAATCCTTTTGTGATTAGAAATTTGCGGTGAATGCATCACCGCAAATAACCGTCGGCAGCCCTCCCTCTGTCGACGCGAGCTGGCGCGACGCTTAGCAGCCTCGTTCGCCCAGACTGACTTCCGCCCGGCCCTCGAATGAGGCCGGGCTTTTTTCCGATAAATGCGCAGCTTTGCTGTTCCAGCTAACCCCCGTCTGATGATTGCTAGAAGTTTAGGAGACAACAGTCCTGGTGGCCTTCGAAATGCTGCCCGCATGGCCTTTGTGACGCTTAACCGTAACCGGTATGAGCTCCCACGTCGGCGGTGATCAGCGTGCGCGTGCGTAGCGGATCGGCATCCAGTATTGGCGCATGGCCTCGACGGCTGCGGGAATATCGAGGTGGGCGTTGCGCAGAGAGTCTCGGGTCTCGCGGCCGGTCCGTGGCGGTCCGAGCAGCGGACCGGCCTGATCGTCGCGACAGTGAAGCAGGATGGGCAGAAGCAGGCGGTGATTGACGTTGCTGGCGTCCAGCAATGGCGCCCACGCCGACAGCCTGAGCCGCATCGCGGCGTAGAATCCCTGGCACCATGGTCGCGGATCGACGACGCCGTTGGGTTGACGCCGGTGCATCGGGGCGAACTGGTTAGGCGTGGTGGAAAGGATCTGGCTGATCTCGTTATGACGCAGCGCGACGGCGGAGATCGCAGCGAACTCCGGGGTGCCGCCGTGGTTGAAGGCATCGGCATCGATGGCAAGCAGTGGGCATATCCAATCGAGCGGGCTCATCGACACCGGTCCGGCCACGATCGCGGCGACGTAGCCGTCGAGCATGGGGAGACCGGTGGCGGCGGGATGCTGATCGACGCGGGCCTGGAGCCATTGCTCGAGCTCCGCAAGCGGCATGGCGGCGGCCGCCATCGACGATGAAGCTTTAGGGCGACGTGGGCTCATGCTGCAGCCTGTGCGATGCGCTCACGGGCCGCCTTCCAGTTCCAGACGAGCAGCTCGTGGAGCTGGTGGCTCTTGGTTCGCCCGGAGACAATCCGCTCCAGCACGTCCGTCAGATAGATCTGAGGATCGAGTTCATGGAGTTTTGCCGTGTTCACGATCGACGACAGGATCGCCCAGCTCTCGGCGCCGCCTTCGCTGCCGCTGAACAATGAGTTGCGTCTTCCCATGGCAATCGGGCGCATGGAACGCTCTACCGTGTTCGAATCGACCTCGACGCGGCCGTCGCGAAGAAACAGCGTCAACCCGTCCCAGTGATTGAGTACATAGTTGATCGCCTCCGCCAGCTTCGACTGCGAGAAGAGCTGGCCAACCATTGTGGTCAATCGTGCCTTGATCGCCTCCATCAACGGAGCGGTCCTGGCGCGACGGACGGCGAGCCGCTGCTCGGCGCTCGAGCCGCGGATCTCGGCTTCGATCGCATAGACCGCCTGCAGGCGTTCGATCACCTCGCGCGCGAACGGCGACTGCGTCGTCTTGAACACCTCGACGAACTTACGGCGGGCATGGGCGAGACAAAAGGCGAGCTGGATCTCGCCGCCATGATCGCGGGCGAGCGCCTTGTAGGCGGCATAGCCGTCCACCTGCAGAATGCCGGAAAAGTCCGTCAATTGTCCGGCGATCTGCTCCGTGCCGCGGCCGGCAGCGAACACGTAGGCAACCGCCGGCGGCGAGGGCCCGCCCCATGGTCGGTCATCCATGGCATGCGCCCAGAACTGGCAGATGCGGGTGCGATGTCGTCCGGGGTCGAGCACCGGCATCGGCGTCTCGTCGCAGAACACGCGCGCCGCGCTCTGGATCGTCCTCAGCTGAAGCTCATAGAGGCTTTTGAGCCACCAGGCGGCACGCCTCACCCAGCCGGCGAGCGTCGCGCGGTCGAGCTGGATGCCCTGGCCGGCCAAGATCTGCACCTGCCGGTACAGCGGCAGATACCAGGCGAACTTCGAGACCACCACGTGGCTCACGAGTGCGGTCGAGGCCATGCCGCTCTCGATCAGGCGCGGCAGCACCTTCGCTTGGACCACACCATCGGTGCAGCTGCGGCAGCCAAATTTGGGACGGATCGTGCGCAGCACCCGCAGGATCGCCGGGATGATGTCCAGCACCTCGCTGACGTCCTCGCCGATCTTGTGGAGCTGACCCTGGCAGCACGGGCAAGCCGTCGCCTCCGGCTCCAGCACCTGCTCGCAGCGCGGCAGGTGCTTTGGGAGTGCGCCGATGTTGCGGCGCGCCTTCTTCCGCGGCGGCTTGCCAAGCGGCTTCGCCGCTGCCGCATCGTCGTTGGCAGCGGCAGGTGGCGTGGCGTCGGTCTCGAGATCGCCCAGCTCAAGCGCGAGTTGCTCGTCCACGAGCACCGCAAGTCGCTCCGAGCGCTTCCCGAAGATCATCTCCTTGAGCGTCTGCATCGCCACGCGCAGCTTCTCGTTCTCGGCGTCAAGCGCGAGCACCATCTCGGTCAGAGCTGACGGATCGGTCGGGAGAGCGTCGGGGCGAATCGCCATGACCAGACGATACATCCGCGCGCGACACGCTCCAGCGAAATCCTCGCCTCTCAGCCGACAACGGCCGGCTGCTTCACAGGCTTGGGTGAGACACGCGTCCACTCGAGCCCGTCGACCAGCATCGCGAGCTGCGTCGCACTCAAACGCACCGCGCCGTCGCGGATCGGCGGCCAGGTGAAATGCCCTTCGTGCAACCACTTCGTTACAAGCACCATGCCGTTGCCGTCCCACGCCAGCAGCTTCACTCTGTCGGAACGTTTGGAACGGAAAACGAAGACGGTGCCGTCATAAGGACTCGTGTGTAACGCTTCGCTCACCAGCGCCGACAGCGTGTGCACCGACTTGCGAAAGTCGACCGGCTGGGATGCCAGCATCACCTTGAGGTCGGGCCGCAGCGCTATCATCGATCGCCTCTGAGCACCGACAGCACCGTGCAAAGCGTCGCAGTGTCCACTTCTCCCTCGACGCGAATGCGCGCCCCACTCACCTCGATCTCGACCACCCCACAGGCCATGGTCGGCGGCGCGGTCACCTTCAAGGGCCTCGCTTGCGCCGACGCTGCGAGCTGGCCGCTCTCGGCGCCAATCTGGATCGGCACGAAGCTCGGCGCCTTGCCGGCCATTGCCGTAATCTGGCGTCGCCACACCGTGAGCAGCCCGCGGGAAACGCCGTTGCGCCGCGCTACCTCGGAGATGTTCGTGCCTTCCTCAAAACTCTCCGCCACGATCCGGGCCTTCTCCTCGCCCGTCCATCGTCGCCGCCGGCGCTCCCCGGTGATCACCTCGACACGACGATAGGAGTCACCTTCCTGCCTGGCATCAAGCATGGCATTTACCATCGATCCACCTCCTCCGAGCAACTCATGCCAGGCTCTATCGCGCGTAAGCCCAGGGTGGGCTAGGTGGGGGCCTCATGCCGGTTACGCTGAATACGAGCACGTATTGTTCGAACAACCGCACGGCCATCCGGCCGCCGAGGCTGCGGGGAAGCCGCTGCACCGAGGCAGGATCGGTCGTTACGTCCAAGATCTGACGCGAGCCCAGATCGAGGAATTCGAGCAGATCGCCGAAAGTGAGCTGAGCCGACTTGGGTATCTGTCGGCTCCCCGCCTGTCTGGCGACGCGTGAGCCGCCCGCGCTGTTCCGCCGCGCCTCGTGGACTGCCACGAAGCTATCTTGCGCTGCTCGTCGGCCAGACCATTTCGCTGCTGGGCTCTAATGTAACCTTGCTGGCGCTGCCGCTAACCGCAATCACGTTGCTGGACGCGGGACCGGCGCAAACGGGGCTGCTGTTGGCCTGCGGTCGAGCGCCGTACCTGGTGGTGAGTCTGTTCGCCGGGGTCGTCGTGGACCGCCTCCCGCATCGGCGGATCCTTTTGACCGCCAATCTGGTGATGGCGGCGACGCTGGCCACAATTCCCTTGTTCGCCAACCTTGGACATCTTGGACTGGTTCAGTTGTACACGACGAGCATGCTGGTTGGGGTTGCCGCAGTGATCGCTGACGTGGCTTATCTGGCGTGCATACCCACCCTGCTAGATCGCTCACAGCTGGTTCGGGCACAGAGTTCATTGGAGCTCAGCCAAGCGGGCGCGATGGCAGCAGGTCCGTTCCTGGCCGGTTGGCTCGTCAACGAATTCTCTGCCCCGACCGCAATACTGGCGGACTCGATTTCATTTTTGCTTGCCGCCGCGTTGCTGTCTCTGGTGCCCCTGCGTAACGCTGGGTGCTCGGAGGCCGCGCCGAGAGCAGTGCTCGGCCAAGTCGCCGAGGGTTTGGTAAGCCTGTTCGGCAATCCGGTTTTGCGGGCAGTCACGTTGGCGAGCGGCACATTCATCTTTTGGCACAACGCGTATTCTGCGGCGTTTCTGCTGCATTTGACCAAGGATCTCGGGTTTGACAGCCGGCTCGTCGGCATGGCGCTCGGCATCGGTGCGCTTGGCGGTGTGGTCGGTGCGGCTAGCTCACCGCGGGTGGGCCGGGCGATCGGCCTCGGCCCAACTTTAATGATCGGTTTGGCGGTGAGCGCCGGCGGAATGAGCTTGGCGGCCCTGCTCACCCAGCCCTGGTGGGCCGCAGTGGCATGCGTGACCCTCTCTCAATTCATGCTGTGGATCGGCCAAGGGATCTACAACGTGCAGCAGGTTCCCATTCGATATGCGTTGGCCCCGCCGCACTTACAGGGCCGGATCAATGCGAGTATCCGCAGCGTGGTGTGGGGACTGGCCTCATTGGGGGCGCTCGCCGGCGGCGCGGTCGCTGCTGCGACGAGCCTGCGCACCACGTTGCTCGCGAGCAGCGTGCTTGGCATGGCCTCCATAGTGTGGATTTGGCCGCTGCGCCAGGCGCGCAGCTTGCGTCTATGACCGCGACGGACTGGCTCATGGACATCAAAGAATTTGGCGATCTTGATCGGCAGCCTGGGCGGCTAATGGTTTGGCGGATCAACGTCACCGAGCCGATCAGCTGGCGGGCTGACCCGCGCCGCCCGTCCTATGTGCAAGAGGAACATCTTCGCTCTGCGGACGATGGCCGACCGGGCTGGCTCGGCGCAGCATTCGAGTTGCCAGGCGAGCTCAATGCCGCTGCGCTGACCAAAGCGATCCTTGGCTGGGTCGATCGGCACGAGGTATTACGCAGCCGATTGGCCAAGGATGGATCGGCAATGCGTCGCGCCACGATTGATCCAGGCGCTGCAGCGCTTGAGCAAACCGTGGTGAGTGACTGCGCCGATAGCGGCGAAACTGCTCAGCTGCTCGAAAAACTGTTTGACGCGGAGACCAACCCGCTGCGCTGGCCGGCGTACGTCTTCGTGACGATCAGCCGGCCGACATCCACGAGCCTCCTGCTCGCCTCCGACCACTCTGTTAGCGATGCCTACTCGATGGCCTTGGTACCGTATGAGATCCACGAACTGTACACAGCCGCGATCCGTCGAGTGGAACCCCAGCTGGCGGCGGTGCACAGCTATCTGGATCACGCCGAGGCCGAACGAGAGCGATTGACCGATCTAACCGATGACCATCCTGCTATCTGCCATTGGCGCGAGCTGATCGCGGCGAACGGCGGTCAATTGCCGGACTTTCCGCTATCATTCGATACGCCGGAGAAATCCTTGCAGCGGAGCGGAAAAATGTGGCTGCTCGATGCGGCTGGCGCATGCGAATTCGATCGCGGCTGCAGGTCCCAGGGCGGAAACGCGGCGACGGGAATTTTCGCCTGTCTGGCGCTGGCAGGAAAGACACTGGCGAACCAACGACAATTCCACGCCGTTGCACCCTTTCACACCAGGTACGATCTGCGATCGATGCGTTCGGTTGGATGGTATGTCGGGATGAGCCCGGTGAGCTTCCGGGTGGCCGATACGTTGCCGGAAATCCTGAACGCCGCCCGGTTCGAACTCAAACGCGCCAAGAAAACGGCTCAGGTGCCATTTTCAAAGGCCATGGAGCTGCTCGGCACCACACTGCGCGACCGTTTCATGGTATCCTATATGGACAATCGGACGGTGCCCGGATCGGACCGCTGGCCCCATTGGCGGACGCGATTTCTGATTAGCCGTAGCTCCGATGCGTGCGAGACATACCTATGGATCAGTCGCTGGCAGGACGGAATTTCCGTGAACTTCCGCCACCCTGGTACAGCCACCGCGCGAAGTGCGATGGACAACTATCTTGCTGAGGTGGCCGCGCAGGCCCATCTGATCAGCGGCGCCCGTCCGCTACCGCGGCTCTCAATCGACTGACAGGATGGCCGAGAGGTTAGCGTTCTTGACCAAGAACCGCTCGCGTTACGATCACGATCATTCGGGTGACCGGAAGGGAGCTAAATTAAGGAGCCGAGAGCGCCATCTGCTCCGAGGCGGGCGCAAGCATAGGCCCTATCTGCTCTATCTTTTGGTTCGGGCGACTTTCTCGCGCGTGGCTTTGCGAGCGATCAAGATGATCCTCGCCAGAGGCCAAGTCGACACAATTCTTGCTCCGGACAGCAACGTGCGTAGTGCCGACCAGGATTTCGGGTCTACCACCAGCCAGATATTGCGATCAATTGCGAGTTAGCATCCTCACATCCATGCCTTTCTTGCATTGAGCTAGCGATGGCACGGTCATTGCAAGTCTTCGTTCAATGAATGGATTCGCCCCCACACGGCAGGCGTTGATTTTACGGGATCATGCGCTGATGCAGGCATATTCGTGCATGAAGGCGCAGAGGCTCATCGACGATGCTTTGTGCCAGCGACGTATCACGGAATACAAGCTGCAGCCGATGAGCGGCGACGAACTCGCTATCCAACGCCCCACTGGCGATTGACTTGGGCTGGAGACGAATGTTTCGGCATGACGGAACAATAGCGGTGGAAAGCGCGTAATTGAAGTGGCGCATCTTAAGGATCTACGAGAACTGATGCAGCTGCTTTGGCATTTGTTCGAAGCAGTGAACCGCCTTCCGAGGGGGCCAGAGCATACAGCAGCAGTTCGGACGATTAAGCGCTTTGAGCGTCGGCTGGCAGTATTGGTTCAGGCATCTGAGAAAGCTCGAGCTGCTCGCCCCGGAGTCGCGAGCCGTGCCGCCCCGCCAAACAAATGATCGTCAAACGATAATAGTATTTATCGAAGGTACCTAAGTGCGCTATCGCCAAGGCCTGCATAGCGACCGAGACGGGAACGTGAGGCTTGCAGCATCCATTCGCGCGGTGATCGGCCGTCCTGCGGCGCTGCGCCGCAGAGAATCCGAGGCAGGTCTTCCGGGGAATGACGACCAGGGCCGGATGTGATAGGCGCTAGAAGCGTGTATTCTTAAGCAATACATCACCTTCCACAGCGCGGGGATAATGAGCCGCCACTTCGAATGACGGCAATAGATCAAGAATAGCCTGCAGCGACAGCTGACCTTCGTAGAGCTCTCGGTCGCTATACTCCGTGTACACGAAGCGCGTATTGCTCAAGGTCTGCATGCCGCCTGCAATGACGTCGGCCTCCGCGCCTTGGACATCCATCCAAATGAAGTCAACCGTGTTCAGCTTAGCCTCGCTGCACCAATCGTCCAGCCGCCGGGTTTCAACCGAGAACGGGCGATCGAACCGAACCCAATCATACTCGGTAAGATGGTTTTTCGGTCGGCGTATCGAGCCGGAGAGATCCCATTCTTTTGCTTCTCCATCTGCATTGCTTGGATGGAAATCGATCGTCCCGTTTCTATCACTGATCGCGATTTCAAGCAGCTGCACCTTATCGAGGGAAAGGCCCAACTTCTTCTTGAAGCGCGCGATCGCCCGAGGGTCCGGCTCGAAGCAGTAAAGCTGAGCTTGTGGGCACAGGGTAAGAAACTGTTGCGTATCGGTTCCGTCATTGCAGCCGATATCCAAGATGACCGGATCGGGCTTCTGAAGAAGTGAAACGATATGCTGATGTACTTCTACAGACGACACAGGTTGTTTTCCTATTGGCGCGGAGATCGGTTGGATTCGCCATCAACTTCGCAATCACACGCCAGACGCTTCGGCACAACGTATATCAACGTATATAATCCATATGCCGGTCCCAATCGCCTTGATCCATCAGCGCTATGCAGCGCCGTCGACGCAAAACAGCCCGGCCGTATAGTTTTCCTTTAGCCAGTTCGTACGAGCAGCTTTGCTCGCAGGGCCGACAAGGAAGAGCCGTGAAAAAGATAGGGAAGGAGACTGTCGGCGCTTGATTGCTATCCCATTCGTGGGCCGTGATCGGCCTGATCTTGTTGCGCCGAGCGTGCACGACCTTGATCCATGCGCGTGACGGTAAACTCATATTTTGACGAGAAGCAATGTCAGGTTGGCAACAGCTTGGCGAGCTGTGTACACAAAAACGTTTGCTTCCCGACGAATGCACGAGCGGGCCAAGCGAGAGATTCAGCACGATTGCAGGCAGATCGCTCGGCTCATCTTTGGCCTGGCTCTTGCAACAATGAGGCTGCTCAAAAGGCGCCCATTGTCAACTCGTTCAAATGCTCAGGAGGCCTACATGAATTTCCGTCCGCTTCACGACCGCGTCGTGGTCAAGCGCATCGACGCTGAAGAGAAGACAGCTGGCGGCATCATCATTCCCGACACAGCCAAGGAAAAGCCCTCGCAGGGCGAAGTCGTCGCGGTTGGCCCAGGCGGCCGTGACGAGACCGGCAAGTTGATTCCGATCGACGTAGAGGTCGGCGATCGCGTGCTGTTCGGAAAGTGGTCAGGGACCGAGGTGAAGGTCGACGGTCAGGAGCTGTTGATCATGAAGGAGAGCGACATTATGGGCGTTCTCACCGATGTGTTTTCCAAGAAAAAAGCCGCCTAGTCCCAGCCCTCCACATCCACTCCGCCCTTGACAAACGCCTTGCCCGGGCGCGTCGAAGGATGAGAAACTGAACTGAGGAAATTCGATTATGTCAGCCAAGGAAGTCAAGTTCGGCGTAGAAGCGCGAGACCGCATGTTGCGCGGTGTCGACATTCTCGCCAACGCCGTGCAGGTCACCCTCGGTCCGAAGGGCCGCAACGTGGTGCTCGAGAAGTCGTTTGGCGCTCCCCGCATCACCAAGGACGGCGTCGCCGTCGCCAAGGAGGTGGAGCTCGAGGAGAAGTTCGAGAACATGGGTGCCCAGATGGTGCGCGAGGTCGCGGCCAAGGCAGCGGACGCCGCCGGTGACGGCACCACCACCGCGACCGTGCTTGCGGCTGCCATCGTGCGCGAGGGCGCCAAGTCGGTCGCCGCCGGCATGAACCCGATGGATCTGAAGCGCGGTATCGACCTCGCGGTCGAAGCCGTCGTTGCGGACCTCCAGAAGAACTCGAAGAAGGTCACCTCGAACGAGGAGATCGCCCAGGTCGGCACCATCTCCGCCAACGGCGACGCCGAGATCGGCAAGTTCCTCGCCGACGCCATGAAGAAGGTCGGCAACGAGGGCGTCATCACGGTCGAGGAAGCCAAGTCGCTCGAGACCGAGCTCGACGTCGTCGAGGGCATGCAGTTCGACCGCGGCTACATCTCGCCCTACTTCGTCACCAACGCCGACAAGATGCGCGTTGAGATGGAGGACGCCTACATCCTGATCAACGAGAAGAAGCTCTCCTCGCTGAACGAGCTGCTGCCGCTGCTCGAGGCCGTGGTGCAGACCGGCAAGCCGCTGGTCATCGTCGCCGAGGACGTCGAAGGCGAGGCCTTGGCCACGCTCGTCGTGAACCGCCTGCGTGGCGGCCTGAAGGTCGCGGCCGTCAAGGCTCCGGGCTTCGGCGATCGCCGCAAGGCCATGCTGCAGGACATCGCGATCCTGACCGGCGGCCAGGCCATCTCGGAAGACCTCGGCATCAAGCTCGAGAACGTCACGCTGCAGATGCTCGGTCGCGCCAAGAAGGTGATGATCGACAAGGAGAACACCACGATCGTCAACGGAAGTGGCAAGAAGGCCGACATCGACGCCCGCATAGCCCAGATCAAGGCGCAGATCGAGGAGACCACCTCGGACTACGACCGTGAGAAGCTGCAGGAGCGCCTCGCCAAGCTCGCAGGCGGCGTCGCGGTGATCCGCGTCGGCGGCGCGACCGAGGTCGAGGTGAAGGAGCGCAAGGATCGCGTTGATGACGCGATGCACGCGACCCGCGCGGCTGTCGAGGAAGGCATTCTCCCGGGCGGCGGCGTCGCCCTGCTCCGGGCCTCCGAGCAGCTCAAGGGCCTGCGCACCACGAACGACGACCAGAAGACCGGCGTCGAGATCGTGCGCAAGGCGCTGTCCTGGCCGGCCCGGCAGATCGCGATCAACGCCGGTGAAGATGGCTCGGTCGTGGTCGGTAAAGTCCTGGAGAAGGATCAATACCCTTACGGCTTCGACGCGCAGACTGGCGAGTACAGCAACCTTGTCTCCAAGGGCATCATTGACCCGACCAAGGTCGTGCGCATCGCGGTCCAGAACGCCTCCTCGGTGGCGGCGTTGCTGATCACGACGGAAGCGATGGTTGCCGAGCTGCCGAAGAAGATCGCGCCCGGTCCCGCGATGCCTCCGGGCGGAGGCATGGGCGGCATGGACTTCTGATCCCTCCTCTCAAAAGGATCGACAGGCAGAACCCTGGCAGCAATGCCAGGGTTTTCAACTTCGGGCAAACTTGCAACCACACCGCCATTGTCAGGCTGAGTTGGATCGGCAGTTGGCCCCGAGAAGCACAACGGCCGAAGCCATCCAGCCGTTTATATCAGCGACGCTCCGACCCAGCCCAAGATGGCTAGTCTGACTTTTCTCCCGGCGCCGCTCGGCTTGAAAATGAATCGGGCTCCCACATGGATTTCCGGGGCTGCTGAACCGGAATCCGCAACCGCTGTTCCCAAATTGGCTCCCTTCGCGGCATGGTTCCAAAGTAAGCGGCAAAGAGACCCCGTCTGGCGGAGTGGGTAAGCGATCGGCTATCGGCTGCTGAGTTTGTGAGCCGATGTGAGCTTCTATGTCTGCGCCTAGTTCTGGAACTAGAACCTTCCATATGATCGAAGCGGTTGCCGAGCGTCTTGAGGGAGCGCCGCGGCAGCTTCGCCGACGCTGGTCGGACGAGTTTAAGGCGCAAGTTGTGACAGAGGCGCTGGAGCCTGGCGCGAGTGTCTCGGCGATCGCCCGCCGGATTGGCATTCACCCGTCGCAGCTGTTCGCCTGGCGCCGTGATGCTCGGGCAGAGCGACATTGTCCCGCGCGGCACTCGAGTTGCGAGGGTGTGGTGGTGTCTGCGGCAGGCGCAGTGATCGAAATTGCCATTGGCGAGGTGATCGTGCGCGCCGGCGTGGACGTCGACGAGGCGCAGTTGCAGCGGGTGATCCGGGCGGTGCGTTCGGCATGATCCCCTCCGGCGTGAAGGTGTTCCTGGCTAGCCATCCAGTCGACTTCCGCAAGGGTATCGATGGCCTTGTTGCGCTGGTACGCGATGCCGGCTCAGATCCGTTCGATGGTTCGCTTTATGTGTTCCGCGCCAAAAGAGCCGACCGAATAAAGATCGTATGGTGGGATGGCTCTGGCGTGTGCCTTTATTTAAAACGGCTTGAGAAGGCGAGGTTCTGCTGGCCGCGGATCGGACATCATCGGGTGCAGCTGAATGCTGCGCAGTTGATGGCCCTGGTCGATGGGATGGACTGGAAGCGGGTCCGGACCGCGGCGGTCAAGCCGCCGGAGATTGTTGGGTAAAAGCACTGCGGCGAAGTGAATCAGTGAGCTGAAAGGGCAAGAGAACAGGGGCAAAATGTGCTCTGGTAGGCCCAATGATGCCGCCCGATCTCAACCTCCCAAATGACGTGGAGATGCTAAAGGCCATGGTGCTTGCCATGGCCGAGAAAGCGGCCCGCGCCGATGCTCTGGAGAGTGAGGTCGCCGATCTCAAGGCCTGCAACGCCGATGCCGATGCGCGCATCGAGCGACTGACACAGATCCTGAAGGCCTTCGACCGCGCCCGGTTCGGCCGACGATCGGAAAAGCTCGGCTCTGCGAATGGCGACGTCGAACAGCAAGCCTTTGTCTTCGAGGAGATCGAGACCGGCATCGCTGCGATCAAGGCCCAGGTCAGCAAGGGCCGTGCGCAAGCGGATAGCAAGCGTGCACCGCGTCGGCGCAAGGGCTTTGCGCCCCATCTGGAACGGATCGAAACTGTCATTGAGCCGGAAGAGCTGGCTGAGCATGCCGGCAAGCAGAAAGTGCTGATCGGCGAGGACGTGTCGGAGCGTCTGGATGTGGTGCCGGTAAAGTTCCGTGTGATCGTCACGCGCCGTCCCAAGTATGCGTTCAAGAACGCGGACGGCGTGATCCAGGCGCCGGCCCCGGCCCATATCATCGAAGGAGGCATTTGTCACTGGGCGGTGAATACTCCCCAAATGTGGGCATCGAAAATTCCCTAGCTGGCATCCCAGCCTGAAGGGGCCGCGGCGCGCAGGCCCCACATACCGGAGCGCTGCGGCCCTTTCAGGCTTTCCGCATCCGATCCTGTCGCCGAAGCGATTCGGGGGCGGAACGGATGATCCAGCTTGGAGATCTCATTGTGATTTTGGACCTTCATCGTCAGGGCTTGTCGATCAGCGCGATCGCCCGGCGCACGGGACGCGACCCGAAAACGATCCGCAAATACATTGCGCGTGGCCTCGAGCCACCCGCCTATGGCCCGCGGCAGGCTGGCCGGCCGAGCAAGCTGGCGCCCTATCTCGATTATCTGCGTGAACGTATCGCCGCGTTCCCGGACTTGAGTGCCGTCCGCTTAACACGCGAGCTTCGGGAGCACGGCTACACTGGCGCCTATACGGCCGTGAAACGCTTCGCGGCTGCGATCCGTCCTGACCACGTACCTAAACCCTTTGAAGTGCGATTTGAGACGCCTGCCGGGAAGCAGGCGCAGGTGGATTTTGCTCGCTTCGTGAGCATCTTTACCGACGAGCCCGGCGTGACGCGGATCATTTGGCTGTTCTCGATGGTGCTCGGCCATTCGCGCTTTATCTTCGCCCGCTTCGTCATGCATCAGGACCTACAAACGCTGCTGCGCTGCCACATGCAGGCTTTTGCGGCGATCGGCGGCGTCCCGATCGAGATCCTTTACGATCGTATGAAGACGGCCGTCACAGGCGAGGATCGCGATGGTCACATCGTCTATAATCGGTCGCTCCTGGCGCTTGCACAACATTACGGCTTCCATCCGAGGGCCTGCCGACCGTATCGCGCGAAGACCAAGGGCAAGGTCGAGCGTCCGTTCAGCTACATCCGGCAGGACTTCTTCCTTGCGCGCAGCTTCCGCAATCTCGACGATCTCAACGCTCAACTCGACGACTGGCTCGCGACTGTCGCCAACGCGCGCGTGCACGGCACCACGCAGAAAGTCGTCGCTGAGGCGTTTGCCGCCGAGAGGCCCGAGCTGCAGATGTTGCCGGCAGGGCCGTTCGACGCGTTGCTCAAGCTCGAACGGCGTGTCAGCCACGACGGGCTCGTGTCGATCGGCGGCAACTATTACAGCGTCCCCGACCGTACCCGCCGCATTGTCGAGGTGCAGCAATTGCCCGATGTAATCCGCATTCTCGATCAAGGCCAAATCGTCGCCGTCCATCCTGTTTTGGAAGGCCGCCGACGAACCCGTGTCGCACCCGAGCATCGCCAGGTGGTCAATCGGTCCAGGTCGCGACCTGGCGCCTCCGAAGCCCTCGTCGGTCGGACCGGCGATCACATCCCACGACGGTCGTTGGAGTTTTACCAAACTGTCGGCAAACGGCTCGCCCAATCGGGAGGCCGGCCATGACCATCCACACGCAGCCGGCAGCGATCGACAGCGTCAAGAAAAGCCTGGTCGCACTCAAGATGCCGCGCGCCCTGGAAATACTGGACACGACGCTCCGCCGCGTCGAGCAGGGTGAGGTCACATGGATCGAAGCGCTTGATCAGCTGCTGATCGAGGAGCTAACGCTGCGCGACAATCGCCGTGTCAGCACCGCGCTGAGAATGTCGCGCCTGACCACCGTCAAAACGCTCGCCGGCTTCGACTTCGCATTCCAGCCGTCCCTCGATCGCAATCGTATCCTGGCTCTTGCCGAATTGAAGTTCATCGACCGCGCAGAGGTGGTCCATCTGCTTGGGCCACCCGGCACCGGCAAGAGCCATCTCGCGACCGCGCTCGCGGTCGAGGCCGTGAAGGCTGGAAAGAGCGTCGCGTTCGCCACGCTCGCCGATATCGTCACCACCCTTGCAAAAGCCGAGCGCGAAGGCTCTTTGCGTGAGCGCCTACGGTTCCTTGCCCGCGCCTCCCTCCTTGTCGTCGACGAAATTGGTTACCTTCCAGTCGTGCCCGGCGGCGGCAACCTGTTCTTCCA
This sequence comes from Bradyrhizobium elkanii USDA 76, assembly GCF_023278185.1. NCBI lineage: Bacteria > Pseudomonadati > Pseudomonadota > Alphaproteobacteria > Hyphomicrobiales > Nitrobacteraceae > Bradyrhizobium > Bradyrhizobium elkanii. The sequence continues at coordinate 7,054,427 of NZ_CP066356.1, forward strand.
GTTGGTCAATGCGCGCTATGAGAAAGGCGCGATGATCTTGACTTCGAACCGCGGATTCGCCGAATGGGGCGAAGTTTTTGGCGATCCTGTCGTTGCCACGGCATTGCTTGATCGCCTGCTTCACCACGCCGTTGTCATCCAAATCGAGGGATCGAGTTATCGGCTCCGGCAGCACGCCGCTCTGGTGCCGGAAAACGTCCGCTCGCGCCCACTCGCAAACCCGCCGCAGCCCAAGCGCCGCGGCCGCCCGCCTGGAAAGGCCAATGACGATCCCGATGCCGGCTGATCCCCGAAACCAAAGTCGTCGCCGTCACCTAGGGAAATTTGGAAGCCCATTCTCACGGAAAGTTCGCCGCCCGTTGACAGCATTCCGACGGAAGCGCTTTTGGCCCAGATCGCCGTCGCCAAATATGCCGACGGCCTGCCGCTCTACCGGCAGGAGGCGATCTACGCCCGCGACAAGGTCGAGCTAGACCGCCAGTTGATGGCGCAATGGATGGGCAAGCTCGGCTTCGAGCTGGAGATCCTGGCCGACTACATCTTCAGCGAGGTCAAGAAGGCCGAACGGGTCTTTGCCGACGAAACCACTTTGCCGACGCTCGCTCCGGGCTCCGGATCGACGAAAACGGCCTATTTGTGGGCCTATGCCAGGGATGACCGAACGTTTGGCCGCGACGGTCCCCCGATGGTGGCTTATCGCTTCGAAGACAGCCGCTCCGGCGAATGCGCGGTCCGGCACCTCAATGGTTATCGCGGCATCCTGCAGGTGGATGGCTATGCCGCCTATAACAAGCTCGCGCGATCCGATCGCGGCAATGATGGCATCACATTGGCTGGCTGCTGGTCACACTGCCGGCGCAAGTTCTACGAGTTACATGTTGCAGGGAGCTCAGAAGTGGCAACGGCGACGGTCGAGCGGATGGCGAAGCTTTGGCAGGTCGAGAAGACCGTGCGCGGTCAAAGCCCCGACGCACGCGTCGCCGCGCGCCAGCAAGCCTCCGCGGCGATCGTCGCAGATCTCTTCGACCTCTGGCAGCAGACCTTGCGGCGGATCTCCGGCAAATCAAAACTGGCTGAGGCGATCCGCTATGCCGTCTCGCGCCGCGCCATCTTCGAGCGCTTCCTGGCCGACGGCCGCATCGAGCTCGACTCCAACATCGTCGAACGCGCCATCAGGCCACAAACAATTACGAGAAAGAATAGTCTCTTCGCTGGCAGCGACGGCGGCGGACAAACCTGGGCGACTATCGCAACACTGCTGCAGACGGCGAAGATGAACAACATCGATCCGTTCGCCTGGCTCGCCGTAACGCTTCAGCGTATCGCCAACGGTTGGCCGAGCAGCGAACTCGACGCGCTTATGCCATGGAACCACGCCGCCTGACGGCCTCAGCTTGCCGCTTACGTTCCAAACACGGAGATACCGTGCGAACCACTGGGCGCAGAAGCCGCTCGGAATGAAGTCAAGTCCCGCGTGTGGTAGGCGGTCGCGTTCCGGCCCATAAAGAGGTTCAGTGCTCTCGGCGCGCCAATCGGTCCGAAAATCAAACGCCTAGAATTTACGACCGTTCGCATTTTACTTGCCGATCGCTCGTTGTTTGTAGATCAAGCTAACTTGTTCATCGAACGACTTAACGGCAACTTTCGCCGATGGTAGCCGTAGATCCGAACATCTTCGCGGATCTGCTCGCTGACCGAGCGCACGATACGTTTCTTCCGCCAGTTCCTGTTGAGATCGATCGGAATGGAATTGCCTCGAGGAACGACAAGAAGATCGTTCCGTTCGTTCAAGTAGACATCGTACATTGAAGTCCTCGCTCCAGGTCAACATAAGCCGAAGCCCCAGACCTTTGGTGACTTGGACGACACAGTCTCAAGAAAGCCGAACAGGGTGCTTTGCTCTCGGAACGCCTAGGCTGGCAGGGACGAATTCTGCTTCATCTAGGCAACAGGGACGAAGCTGAAAAACACTTCAGACTAGGCACCGTCTCGATCGGCGGGAGTCGGAGGCCTCGGCTTGGGTTGTTTTAAGCTCGTCGTTCCTAATGGTGCCGACCTATGCAACTAGCCGTGGCTTTCCGTGCTGCTTGCTTTCTAGTGATCCGGCTGGCGTCTATAACCTAATATCTGTTTCTGGGCTCAGTTGGCATTATCCTGCCCCTCATTTCGGGAGACCCCTTTTTGAAATGAAGGAAGTTACAGACATCATAACATTCTACGTCATTCAAGCGGAAGCCATACGACGATATGTGGTTCACCAGAAAGACCGGATCGAAAGCGAACGCCTTGAACCCGTTGGAACAATCTAATCGAACATAGTCATCCGTGCGCGCCACCCCCTTAACGGTGATGCCACAAAGGTCATAGTATTCATGGCGAGCCACCGTTGCCGTCTCGCTCGTCGAAAAGAGCGACAAAGCTAGATCAAAAGGCGCTTTACAGACCAGCGACAGAAATTCCATCGGCGCATCCATCGTGCCAATGAAATTAAATGGCAGTATGCAGAGCACCTTTCCATCATATCGGCGCATTATCTCGTCGATTAACCGCGTTCTTTCGAAGAATTTTCTGGCTTCGCAGCGGATAACCGCTCCTCTCCGATTTTTTAACCGACGCATACGAGGTGGATTTATTTCAATGCCAAGATAATCATTGTCATCGTTCTTAATGCCGATAAGGCGGTAGCCACTACAACCTACTTCTATGATCAGCTTGTAGTGGGTCTTGCACAGGAGATCGAGGTAAAATAGTCTCTCACGACGATGAAATTGCCGCACCTCGGCAGTGAAGTAGCTCGGACGCATGAGACGTACGCCTTCATCGCCTAGGTAGATCGCTCGATTGACTTGCTGGGATCGGAGCGCGGAGGAGTTCACCGGTGCCTCATATCATCTCTTGCGGATGAGACGTAAAGCCTACGGCATCGTCGTCCCATCGCCGTAGTCAATTCGTCGCTCAGCATTTTCGCGGCTGATGCCATATCCCCGACCGTCTGCTCGGGGCAGATGAGGTCCACCACTGTACCGGGCGGCGTCCAACTCTCGGGCAGGTCGGTTACGTCAATGGTAATAAGGTCCATCGAAACGAAGCCGACGATAGGCGCACGACGACCATATATGAAGACATGCCCTCGATTACCCAGAGTACGCGGAAATCCATCTGCATAACCAATCGCGGCGGTCGCGACCCGCATCCGCTTCTTTACTGTGTAGGACCTGAAGTATCCGATCGCTTCCCCATGCTCGACTTTACGGCATTGAATAATTTGCGTTCGCAGATGAACAACTTGCATTGGCTTGAAATCGGGATCCTCGGACGTCGAGAAGCCGAAAATTCCTCCACCCGATCTTACGAGGTCAAAATGAAACTCACGTCCGGCGAACAATCCGGCCGAATTCGATAGGGAAAGATGCGCATTCGGGAATAAGTGGGAAAGTCTGCGAAACCGATTCAGTTGTTGGAGACAAATCTCGTCTCGCCACTCTGCACAGGCGAGCTGACTCATGAACAGCACGACAGGCAATTCAGATAATCCGCTTCTATTTTCGGCGATTGCGCGCAACTCATCAATGGAAAACCCCAATCGAGACAGGCCAGTGTCGACATGAATTCCTGCGGGCAGCGCGCGATTGCGAAGTCGGCAATGCCGAAGCCAGGCCTCCAATTGTTCCCTGCTGTTGAGGATCGGCAGCAAATTGTGCTGCTCGGCCGCCAGCTCCATGCCCGGCAAAGCGCCGTAGAGCATATAGATCCTTGCCGATGATGGCAGCACATCGCGCAGGGCGACGCCCTCCTCCACATCAGCGACGAAAAAATGCGCGCAGCCGAGGGAAGCCAGGAAGGGCGCTATACGTGTCGCGCCAAGACCGTAGGCATCAGCCTTGAGGACGGCGCCGCAAGCGCTGCGAGGCGCAAGCCCCTGGCACTTCCGATAGTTGGCTTCAATGGCGCTGAGATCAACAATCATGGTCGATCTCGACGTCTCGCGAACGGACTCTACAGGTTTATGATAGGGATAGGCTTCGAGACCAATCGGCATATGTCATCTCATCACGCCACGCCGACGACAATCAATGGTGAGAATACAGTGATCGAATTGCCTCTTCCGCGCACGCGGGCCCAAAACGAAACCCGTTACCTCCACCGCCGCCAACGACATACAGGCCGGCGACATCTTGAGCTGGGCGAGAGAACGGGACACCATCGTCAGAATAGCAGTCGCAAAACACACGCGCTGATGCGATCGCGGGAATGTCAGGAGAAAACCATTTTGTCAGGATTGCGTTGGCGCGTGCGAGATCATCCGAACTGACGTGCAGCCCGCCGGTGTCAGGTCTCACATCCCATTCGTGCGAGGTGAAACTGAACAACCAATACCCCTCTTCGATCATAGGGATCAGGAACGCATAGTCATCGAACAAGCCGACCATTGGACAGTTCGTTGTAGGGCGCGCCGCCAAGTGAAGCGCGACGACCTTTTTAACTCGCAATCGCGGCCCCTCCGCTAAATGCGCGCGCAACGGTGACTCTGGCAGCCATGGACCGATTGCCAGAACGGCCCGCCTCGCCGAGAGTTCGCTATCATCAGATGTCTGAAGACTAATATGGCTCGGTCTTTGCCGTATCCGTGCAATCGATGTGCGCTCCCGTATCGAAGTTCCGACAGCCTTGAGCCGTTGGGCCAGATCCCGAACAATGGAATTGACTGGGCAGTAAGACCCCCGATCCAGCGCCACGACCATATCGCCGGGAATCAAAAATTGCGGCAGCGATAAAAGCCTCTCCCTCAGCGCAAAAGAAGTCGATGGGGCGGTGCCGACCACACAGCTCATTCGCGTGAGTTCTTCCGGATCGCGCGTCAACCACAATACGTCGCAGTCTCGACCGCTGGGCCACCCATGGGGATAGATCTCTCGCCAAATCTTTGAACCACGATTGAGGAGGCTTCTTTCCTTTTCATTACGACCGATGTTGATTTGGATTCCCGGGGCAAACCCACTGGCACCAGACCCAACGGTCTCTCGATCGAAGATCACGATTCTATCCCGGGGCCGGCTATTCGCTGCAATGAAGGCGGCACTCAGGCCCATGACGCCCGCGCCCATGACCGCCAGGTCGTAAATGCTGTCGGTCATCGAGCTCCCTCCCAGGCGATAGACAAAGCGCCCAGAATTTCGCTGCCGCGATTCTCCAAATAATGGGTTCGATGGGGCTGCAGAAACACCAGATCGCCGGCCTTGATGGCCAATTCTCCATCGTCAGTTATCACACGACCTTGGCCGCTCGTGATGCGCCAGATCTCGCAGGAAGAATGGGAATGAGGCGTCGACACAGCGAACGGATCTAGCCGAAATTCGATGAGCTCGACGGGACAAGGGGTCCGGGATTCGCCGATTTCTTCAACGTGCTGCAAGACGACACCGGGGCTATAGATCGTCATGTCGCCCAGGGCCATCAACCGTGCATTCTTCATGGCAAACTCCGAAAGATCCAGTTGTCGTGGCAGACTTGTTCGCCGGTCAGCAGGCCCTCTCGAAGCCAACGCTACTCCACTCGATGACGCCGGTTCCCGGCGCGCAATCGTAGGCGACGCGGCCGATGATTGAATTGAGGATTTGCGAAGCGCGCCAAGGAACCAGGCTTAGATTTGTATCGGCAATGCCACGTTGAAGGCGTGCGCCATTCTGGACGTACAAACGGCACTTTTCGGGACCGTCAAAACGAGCCGAGAACTCCTTGTCGACTACGATTTCTTGAGAGCCACCCGGAGCATTCAAGACCTTGAGCCGACCTGCGATCGGCTCAAGAAACGATGGGATTTCGGTGCGGTAGCCTGTGGCTAAGACGACAATGTCTGCGACATGTTGTGAAGAAGTGCCTGTCTTCCGCTGACGCAAATCCAAGCGAAAGGGAGACATGCCCCGCAAGTCTTCGGCCGTGGTGTCCACGTATACCTTTACGTGCGCGGGGTAGGACTGTCTATGAACCTCGCGGTCGTACAGCGTATTGTAGATAGCGCGCAGCGTCGAGCAGTTCACGCCATCGCTCGCCAACGATTGTCGCTCAAGAGTTTGCTTCCGGGCGGCTTCACTCTGGTCAAAGAACCAGTCACCATGTTGCGGAAAGAACCATTCATTGACGAAAGGACTGTCTTCGAGCGCAAATATGCTTGCGCGGCGCGTCACCCAGGTCAGGGTTCCCAATGGACCGCATGCACCACTGAGGAGATGAAGGAATATCTCAGCCCCGCTTTGGCCGCCGCCTACGACCACGACACGCTTGCCGGAAAGCTCACGTCGCCGCAGGAGAAGGGTACTCCCGTGAAACACCTCGTTTGGCGGCGCATTCCTGCCCCACTCAGGAACAGACGGTACCCTGCCCACGCCAAGCACAATCGTACCGGTTTGGTACTTGCGGCAATTCGTTATGATATTAAAGGCCTCGCCGCGCAGTTCGACTGCGCTCACGTGCTCGCCGAATTGGATGTTCGCCAGCTTCGCCGCTGCCCAGCGCAAATAGTCCTCAAATTCACTACGAGTAACAGACGCCAGCCCCCGAACAATAGCTTGATAAAGTCGCTTCTTATCATGCAAGTAGGCGAGGAAACTGTATGCACTCGTCGGATCAGCCGGTGTGACCAAGTCCTTTAGCGGGCTGGTTTGCATGACGGCACCTGCCAAAAGCAGACCGGGATGCCACTTTACCTTCTCTGAGCTCTCAAGGACGTTCAACGAAATGTCCAGAATCGGAGCCGCAAGCGCTGCCAGACTCAGATTAGCCGGCCCCGCACCGATCGCGATGACGTTATAGCTGTCGGCGTGCTTCAGCATCCCATGATCCCTACAAGGAGCCAGTCAATGTTCTCGGCTGCCCGAGAAAACTTGAGTTGCAAGAAGGACTGCATTCGCGACGATAAGCACCATCATGGTTATAAGCAGATTATCGAAGCCGCCGGCCTTCACGATTTGCCCTGCGATGCATGGAAATCCGAATAGGCCAATGAAGTAGGAGAGCGTGAAGACTTGAGAGGCAATAGCCAACGACGTGCCTTCCGTGTCAGCAATGTACACGACCATACTGTTCAGGGTCGAATAGCTGAGACCGTATCCCAGCGCGAACATCATTGTTCCGATGATGTAGTTCGCCGTACTGCCTACATTCACGAAGAGGATGAATAGCCCTCCGATAGTGCATATGCTGAGAACCGCGGCTACGCGCTCAAGGCGAAACTTTCCAATTATCGGCGCCACAGCGAACCGCATGAAGACGGCTGTCAGCGTGAAAACAAGAAAGAATGTGTCGGCAGACTGCGATCGCGATGCAGCATAGAGCGTTTGGAATGTGAAAAGACCGGCGAAGACGCATGCCCCAAGGCCGATCATGATGATCGGATATCGCGTGTTCGATTTGAGGGCTTTTAGCACGCCTTCCACGTTGAGACGTACAGTTGGCAGTTTGGTCTGAGGAGCGTGCGCCAGCCCCCTACCGGCGAACTCCAAGAACGTCGCGCCAACGAGACATGCAGCCGCAAATAGGGCGTACACCGCAATGTAGGATCCCGCAGTCACCGCGACGGTGCGCGCGAGAGGAGAAGCAAGCCCGATACCCAGCATTTGAGACCCGGAAAGCAAGGTCAAATACTTGATACGGGCTTCAGCCCGCACGTGACCCAGGACTTGAAGCGGCGCCAGCATATAGAAGCCAGACCACCCAATGCCGAGAAGAAGTCCTCCGACGTACGCGAAGAGCGTTAAAGTTGACGCTAATGCGAAAGATATCATCGCGGCCGCCATCATCACTGCGGCCACGGTGATAGTTCGCATTAAGCCAAGTGAATCTGCGATCCGGCCGACCATTAGCGAACACAGTATCGTTGCGATCGTACCGGTCGAGATAACGGCTCCGGCGGTCGTGGCGCTTTGCTGAATGGACCGCAGGGCGTCCACGAGAAAGAAGCTCGAGCCATAGGATGCGGCCAAGCTAATACTACCAAGCATGAAAGGAATGGAGACTTCTAACGGCATTGCACTGGGCAGCTTCTCGGCAGGAACGATGTTCGCGACTGTCACGCTGCAATCCTTCCGGGAAGGCATCGTTCAATATCTGAAACCGCCAACCTGCGCCCATCGATCTTCGGTGCCGCTCCATTTCGGTGAGGTGAAGGCGTCGAAGCGCGTGCGGCAACGGGATGGCCGCTATGACCGAGCCAACGCCATAAAGCTTCTGTTATCTTGGGCATCAGCGGCCAAGCCAGTATGCAGAGCCCCATAAGCCAGGCGTAGGCGGTCTTATGGTTCGGCGAGCCATCAAGATGATCAACCCATTCGATAAGCGGCCGCGACGATTGCGATACCCGTAGACGGTCGAGCGAAAGCGCGGCGCACTGCTTTTCGTAGAGTCGATCCAACGTAACCATCATCGCACCATCAACGTGACATCCAGCGAGAGAAGGCATCGAGTTTAGGGACTCCGTGCAGCGATCGATTGCCGCAGATATCTTGTCGAGAACCGCGTTATAGCGATCGACCAAGCGCTCTGGTACCAAGTCGGTCTCGGTTTCTTCCGGGCAGATTTCCGACAGGTACACTCTGAGGACGTCGACCGATATATTTGGAATTCGAGCGATTTCGCCTGCCCAGATCACGTGGCCGCGACTCGTAGAGAACTTCGAACCGCTCAGCCGAATGAAGTGATTGAAAAAAATTCGATCAAATGGGCGGAACGAGTTCTGACCCAAAGCGCATCCCGTAACTCCGACAAGCATCGGGATTGTGTTATCGATACCGGTACCGCCAATGAGGAACGCATTGGACTCGCGCGCAAAAGGATTGGGCTTGTGGGTGCCCTCCGTGTCCTTGTAACCGCAATAGAGAGAATGAGCGTAGAGTAAGGAGGAGTAGCTAAACAATATCTGCTGGCTGTTGAAATGTCGTGAATTCCAAGCCAGCCCGTGTAGTCCCGGTACGGTCAGCCTCATTTGCTGCCCTTTACGTGCGACGTACCGTTTCCCTATCTCCAGAAAGCTGGATTCGATGGCCGTATCGTCCCACTCCCGTAGAAGTCGGTCCTTTCCCGAAATTGAAAGGAATGCTGAAACGTTTTCCAACCATTCGACAATCCGCCCGCGCCTGGATACTGGATTCAGCGCTTCCTCGGGCTCAAAATGATGTCCACACTGTTCGCAGAAGAAGCTCCCCGCAGATGCCAGGCAAACCGGACAGGTTGCACCAAACCAGCCTCCAATGCAGAAACGCTCTTCTGGCGTGGCAGTAGAACCTGCATCGTCCACTGGTAAGCGACCTGCGAGGAAACGAAGCGAGCCCGCTGCAGATAAGGCGCCCATCAGCGCGTTGCCGACCTTCGAAAAGCGCTGCAGATTGCCGCCATACGCTGGGTCATCGAAATGATCGAAAACGACACCGACGGAGGCGAGATCTTCAACAATTCTGATATGGAAGCCATGTGCCAAGGCTGACGGGTCAATGTTCTCAAGAGCCGCTCGGACCAGGACATGGTTCTCGAAACCGTCAGTCGTCAGTCCAGAACGGACATGATGCCCCGCCCTCTTCAGGTGCTTCTGTACAACATCCATTCTGAGATATGGCCCAGCGGCATGCCCCAGATGTGCTCTGCCATTGGCGGTCAAGTTGACGGGAGATATATACACATCAACGGGATGCGTATTCGCTACATTTATCCGCGAGATCGTTGGACTTTTTTTCATAGCTGCACAGTGACTTCTATGAACACATTTCTGGAAACATCCAAACAGGTGCCAGACATCGCCGCTAGGGCGCGAAAACGCATGCGGCTTAGGGGTTATGGACGCAGTCCGGCTGCGTATTTCAAACTGGGCTCCATACGTCGAAGACCTGCAGCGTACTGTTTGAGATTTTAGAGCAGACGACGCTGTTTCGCGGGATACTCGACGTATCGCTCTACCTCAGCTCGCAACATAGGTAACCTCCTGACCAACCGCTGCTTGGATGCGATCAGTTCTGACGCCGTGAACGAAGCAAACGGCGCGCCAACTGAAAATGCGTGCTTCTTGGGCTTGTCAGAGCCTCCCGTTCGTCAACTTTCCGACATTGGTCACGAATCTCACAAGTGGGCCGGTAAAGCCGGATGAGAGCGGTCGTAGGCAGATAAGTTTCATTTTTTGCGACCATTGCAGCCAGCTGGTGATGCCGACGACTTGGGGTGGCGACCAGTCCGGACATAGCTTGTTTCCGCGGATCAACGCGTCACAGCTAATCGCTCACCATTAAATTAACCTGGGGTACGCCTGCACAACGGGCCGAGGTGCCATCCTAAACATTCCGCGCAATCCCTGGTTTAGGCGGGGGCCTTGATCCGGGATCGATAGCGCTGAGGCGCATACATTCTGTTGCATATGCCGTGGTTGGTAGCGACCGAGAGGTCAGCGAGATCATTGGAACGGATGTGGATGTCACCGAACAATACGCGGCCAGGCAGCGGTTGGAAAACACTCTTGCAGCACTGCAGGAAAGCGAGCAGCGAGTTCGCTACTACGCCGAAACGGCCTCGGACTGGCTCGGGATACCGGGCCGGATCACCTGTGCACCCGTCTTTCGGAACACGCGAGCGCTGCAGGCCTCTGGGCGGCCGAGCTCATTGGCCTGGCTCGTTGGGACGTTGCGTGCGATGTCGAGGCAGAACCCCAGAAATGGCAGCAGCATCGAGCAACGTTAGCTGCACATCTTCCGTTTCGCGATCTGATCTATCCCGTCATTCGCTCATTCAGCCACAGTACAGAATACGTGCAGCTTAGTGTGGCTGATTGTGGCGTCGGAATCGCTGAGGATGATACGGACCGTGTCTTGGATCCCTTCTTCACCACTAAATCAAGCGGTCTGGAATGGGACTTTGGATCTGCCGTTCAATCATGGAGGCTCACGGAGGGCGTCTGTCATTTGCCCGCAAGTCGGAGCCGGCTGCGACGCTTCAATTCACTCTGCCGCTGCACAGGAAAGCCATGTCGTGATTGGACGTTCTGAGTCGCCGCACGACGACAGGAAGGCTGGGGCCCGTCAAACGGTCGTCTCGTCGTCGTGAACGATGGCTCAAGGCCGATCGCTCAAGAACCTCTTCAATCCGTGCGCCCGGGCGTCGCCAATTTCGGACGGCTCGCGAGATACGGCGGAGCAAGCTTCTGTTGTCAACAGTCTGGTTCCACCCGGCTGGCGGATTGAGCGGTTCTCGATTTCCAGACCGAGCTGCCGTCATTGACCAATCGGCCCGAGATTGAAGCGTTGGCGAAGAGGTTCCGATCCTTCCGGTCCACAGGCGTTCCCACGAATTGGTGGAACGAACAGCTTTGTCTCATAGCCGCCGAACCACCGATGCCGGGACAAGCAATCTATTCGCACGCGGCGAGTTCAACGATCGTCGCCGTGTCGAGGACCCTGCCGGCAAGGTCCTTGATCAAGATCTCGTTTCCAGATTCGGCGAGTTCATTTGCCTTGGCGAGAGCTTGCTTTGCGGAGGAAACGACGACCCGGATAGCACCGTTGCCGCTTTTCGAATAAACCTGATATCCAACGCCACCCATCGCGCCTCGCTGACGAAGATCTCTAACGTTCCTACAGATCCGCGCCTAGTGCAAACGAGCCACAGCCCACACCTTCCGAACGGAACGAGTGCCAGGCGCTGGTCTGTAAAGGATCACTGGATACACCGCTTAGCCGGCGTTGTACGATTGAGAAGGCCCGTCGAAAGATGTTGATGCGTGCCTGGGTTGCCATCATCGCGAAACGCCCAGGGCGCAGCAAGCCGGTTCTGAGCGGCATCTCGCGAGGCCTCCCTTTCCGAACAAGCGCAGCGCCGCTAGCCGCTACTGACCCTGAGATGTTGTCCACCCCGTCGCCGAGAATGCTCGGAACGGAGCTTTGGCGACGATATATCTGGACCAATCAGCCGAGCTTGAAGCAGATCGATTTTCCCTCGACGGTACACTTGGCTTCTGACGAGGCTGGGACGCCGATCTGACGCTCAGTCTGTCTATTGGACTGCGGGGCAAAGCGACCGCCGCTCGATTTGCCGCTATCCTCCGCGACATCGTTCTGGCAAATCGACTCTTCTGAATGTTCCGCGCGTCAGCCTTTTCGGCCGGCCGCTGCAGGTCGCGCGCCTTCTCCCGGCAGCACTTAGCCGTTTAGGGAAGCCTCCTGCCGGTCGACCGCCGAGCGCTAAACCGAGTGATGGACGATAGAGTCCGACCTCGATGCGCCCCGCCAAGGGGCTGGGACAGCCACTGGTTGCTGCGCCTGCGAACAGAGGCAGATTGGTCACGCTTGGCAAATGGCCGCTATGGATAAGCAAGCAAGACAGTGCCAGCTGCATCCGGCACGGGTTAGAGAAGTCTCTGACTTTCGTCGATCGGCACCTGACACACGAGGCGGAGTGCCAGGCCATCTATGGTTTCTCAAAACGGAATGCGCCTTCACACCAGAGGCCACGGCGACCTGACGGTTGCTGCCGAAGACGTCCGCGGCTCCAGGTCGTAAAACTATCCGAATGCTTCACGGCGTGCCGGAGCACGAATTCTCGATGATGACGCTCGCCAGCCCCTTCACATGGACGTAATGAAACTGCAGATGATCTAGGGCGGGGTTCGTTCGCAATCTGGTGCTCAACACGCTCAGACAAATGCTGGCATGCAGCGCTGATGGACAATCCAGATCGCGGGTCAACCGCACCCGCGCCAGCATATGACGCTGTCGCAAAGCTCCTCACATTCCGCCCGCATTGCCGCTATCAACGCCCGCACGCAAAGAATGCACAAGTTCTCGCTCGACGAGATCGGCCCCTCATCAAGCGAACCTCTAACATCTCCACACCGTCAGCGTGGCTTCATCTCAGCACGTTGCCGTATGCTGAAGCGGCAGACTCGGAGCCCACATCCGGTTACCCCTAATCGCGACGTCCTGATTCTCAGGTCTCCATCGTTTCCGCGCCGGGAAAGACGGAGATCTCGGCAGAGTTGGTGAAAGCCCCGAACGCTCAGGCGACCCTTTGCGTGACAACGGTCGATATATCACGTTGGTTCGGGTTCCTGTAGCGCTCGGCAAGACTTTTGAACACCTCACCCATCTGATCTGAGCGAACAGTAAACTCCCCATAATTAGGATCAAAGAGGGTCGTCATTCCATTCGATGTCGACGTCGCGATTGAGTGTCTGCCACCTGCTGCGAAACGCAAGCTGAGCACGTACACCGATGGATCGGCCGTGATTTCGTTCACTATCTTGTTAATGCGCGAAGATGAGCCAAACCTATATCGTGTCTGTTCGTTGGATGGATGCAAACCCGCATCACTCAACATTTTGCCTCTTGCCTGAAAGTCATGAGAACCTCCTGCCCCAGCGTTTCGTAACTCAGTCTTGGCATCTTCATACTGCTTCTGCCGCACGGCCGCCGAGGCATGGTTTTGAGCACCCGGCTGCAGCGCACTCATTCGGGATGAGGGGCTACTATTGAGATCGAGCAGCCACTCCGCGGCCAACCCAAGGCAGATACCGTTAACATTGGCCTCAGGCAATTCAGCAGTCCTGTAATCGAACAGGGCACGGATCGGCCTTGCTGGAGAGGATGGATTGGAATCGGAGGACAGAGAGGATGTGCTGGAGTCGGAGGGCTCTGGACTGTAACCGTTTGCGTCTGGCCTGCTGCAGCAGCCCCCCATTTGGTCGAACGACTCACCATCTGACAGGCTCTCCTGTTGCGCGCATTCCGTAAGTGCTTGCGCAAAGCTGCCACTGTCCATCGACTGCCCCGATTGATCAGCCCGATTGGAAGCTATGGATTGTCCGCTCACTCGATTATACATGATGGCTCACCTGCCTCTTAAGCGCACGTTTCCTCAGAGCGAGTGCGGGATGCTCATGCTCTGCCTCTGAAGGATATTGCCGCAAGCTGACGGCGAGCTGTCGAGCCGACAAGCTTGGAATCGTTATCGTTCATGTCCCCTATTGGAGGCACACCGTTTTGATCGCCAGCTCTGTTCCGGGCGGGTGGCTGGGACTGCAGAGCACGTGGTTCCGCTTGAAGTGGTGCCCGCCCTCGATACGACTTCCGCTGTTGCTCGTACCCCTAGGTTCAACGCGCCTTTCCACAAGCACTGGCTTGAACACCCCCAAAAACTAATTCGAATCCCAACACGCCCACGATGAAAGTAGCTGCGGTGATGCATATGAGGCAAATCTTGCCGATTCAGTACACTTTAATGACCACCTGTGCGGCAGCAGGATTTCCGGCTGCCCCCCGGCACGTTGCAACTGGCAGAAAAGCCCGACATGTTCGGCAATCGCGCTGCCTTCCGGCGGCGCAGAACGACGTTTCTGCGCTAACCAAGCGCCCGCTTCTGCGCGGACATTGTTGATGCAACTCGTCATGCTGTCGCACTCATCCGTGCAAACAACATTGCCGCGTCGGACGGTCTTAGCCCAACAATGCCCACGAAGCTCGGCGGTGGCGTCGGGATGTCTCGATCAGTGGGTCTCCATAGATGCAGGCAATACCGGCTGTTATTCACATATTGCGAAAGAGGCGGATGCAATTGCATCACGCATTCCTCTTCATCCCAAAACAGGTCTTTTACGAAGCACATCTCTTCCCAGTTTGGACAACGCCGCGCCGTCGAGACAGCGACGTGCTCCCAGCTAGGACGAACTAATCCACTGATCTTGAGTTCACACCCGCAGGGACCCTGCACAAGAAACAGGCCGCAAGGGCCTGATCCAGGAACGCTGGCGAACTGGCCGTATTTTACCCGGCCAGCCTCAAGCTTCTCTATGATCTGCGCTCGCACGTCCCCTCCTTTGCCTCGCGGATCGCTTTGAAGTCGACGTAGATGACGTTGTCGGGCAACTGATCAATCGGCGCCAGCTCGGTCCTCACCCCGGCATTCCAAAACCACTCTTCAGCGAACCATCTGCTGAGAAATACGCTGATGTCCATCATCACTTGCTCTCCTAATTCTTGGTTTTCGAACGCTCACATCGTGTTTGAGGACACGACGGACACGCTCATCGCCCCCTTGATCGCAAGGCGCGCACGATCCGCTCGATACGAATCGGCCAGTTACACACCCATGGTTGACCCGACGGGCGGACCCGGTGGACGACTTCGTCACCACGTCGATCCTCGCGTGGGCCATCTTGCTCATCTATGCTGGCAGGCTTGGACTCTCATCGCCGAACAGCGCCGACCTGCAGGCAGATCAGCTCTTGAGCCTTAGCACGTCCAAACAAGTATTCATTGCCCTGCCCGTGCAGATCAGCTGGTGATGTGCTTGACCATATGAAATGGGTCGAGCCCGATCATGGCCCATCAACTCATCGACGATGGACCGATCGTCATCCCGGCGGCTCCATTTGATCGCATGTGATACCTGCTTGTAGATTCCATTATGGCGCGAAAACCGCGAGCGCTGCCGCCACTATGATTCGAAAGGGACGGCGCCTCGGTCCGCGCCGTCATGTGGGTCTTCGATAGCTCGCAGCACTCGCTTCTCGTGGTTTGAAACAGTGCCAATGCGTCATCTATGTGACCATGATCAGGCTGTAAGAGCGTAAACTCGAACTAGCTCGCATCGGAGCCGCAGCTGAGCCAACATGTCATTGAGTGAGCTGCCAACATCTCATCATTCTTCTTCCATCTCAGCAGCTCTTCGTCAGCTAGCGGTCAGGGAAGGAGGCTAGCTTGGCTTACTGCCTCAGACTCAATCGCGATCAACGGCGATCTTTCGGACCGCTTGTCGCCTGTGTCGCTGACGACGCACCTACTGGCGTTGGCTTTCAGACATCGGTGTCGCGAATTCGACTAAGGGCAGCTAGACCACGGCGCTGAACTCGACAAATCGCATTTTTCCTTTGTCAAAGCGGCGCCGGTACATCTCCGTTCGTGGCATGCTGATTGCAGCGGTCAAGAAAACGAAGCGAACAGGACGCGCCATAATCCACGATGGCCGTTTCGGCTGCCCGGAACGCTGCAGCGCTAAGCAGGCCGGCAATTCGCAGGGCTTTCGGCTGAGCGACGATACGAACGGAATTCTGACACTCAAGCCTTGAAGGAAGACCGCGAAACTCATGAGTGATACGAGACACCCAAACGCGCGCCCGCTTCCGTGGGCCAGCGCATCGTGGGATGAATGATGCACTGGCGCACACCAAAGCACCCCATGATCAAGCATTACGGCGCTGATTGCGGATCTTGGCCGACGCAAACGAAATGGAACCTGTGGCCACTGCTTGGGTTGTTCCTAAACGCGCTGCTCTGGGCCGGCATTTGCTGGATCGTCGCATCGCTCCTATGAGCGATACAGAATCGACGGCGATGTCTTGACAAATAGTGCGGCACACGAGCGCTTCTCGACCACTCGTATGCCGCGACTGTTCCGATCGAATCGTGCTGAGGATGAAGCAGGCGCACCACCGCCAGTCTGGCAGTGGCGATCTCTTTCTTTGACTTGGTTCAAGTCAACAACTGGCGGACTACCTAGACACGACATGCGGCTCTCTCGCGACGCAAACGAAACAGGCGGGGATAACAGGACAACGCCGCGAATCGGCGGACTGACATGACCCGCCAACATGCCGACTGACATCGACTACTACCCGCGCCCAGATGCGCAACTAAGGCCGGAAACGTGCTTTGTGACGCTTGCGCAAGGATGGCGACAGGGATCGCGTCGCCAGCCTCGCCAGCGCCCCGACCCCATCGCAACAGGAGCAGGCCGTCATACCACCATATTGCGCGCGGCCACCTCGTCCCTCTCCCCCGAGATCCATCGCCCCGCCGAACGGCGCGGCTCACCCCGTATACAGACTTGCAATAGACTTGGCCGCGCCGAGCGCACTGAGCGACCTTTGCTCCACAAAAGAAACTGCGAGCCGGAATGTGCGCGCGCGCTTTGCCGAAGCGCGGCCAGCCCTCACAACTCATAGTCGGACAACGCATCGTTCTCGTTTTGGCTCGCCTGCCAATCTTGGGCACGCAGAGCCAGCTTGTCGTATTCGATGGCAATCTTAAGAAGCCTATCTCTTAATTTGCCGTAAGCGAGTGCTTCCGCCTTCTTTCGCGTTGCTTCCGCACGGCCTCGCCAGTGATTGGGCTCGTAGAGTTTACTTTTTGGATTCATGGCGGTGAGCATGCAATTCTCAGATCAAAGAAATGCGACAACCGCGCTACGTACAATTACGTAACAGCGAGGCTCATCTCGTTAGCTACGCCACGGTACCATTCGCAGCCGCCGCACAGCAATACTGTGTGCACTGGTCCATCCGAACTCCCTCGCGCAGGCGTCGCTAAGACGGAATATGCACATTCCAAACATCTACAGGCGATTGGGCCCACAAAGGGGCTTGAATCGCTCGTTGCGTCAGATTGTACGATCCTAGACAAGTGAGGGCCACCTTCGACAATCTCGACGCTTCCTGACAGATAATGCGAACTGCGCGCCCGGGCCCATTTTCCGGTCGTCAGGTCATCTTGCGTTTGGCGCCAAATAACAACCACTGCACCACCGGCTTGAAAGGATATCATGAGTCAAAACCAACGACTCCGTTTGGCTTCGCTTCTCAATGCCAACTACCGCGCTATCGCTCTTGCTGTCGCAATGACAGCCGCAATCCCCGGACAGGTGAATGCGCGCGACCAAGCGCCGACCGCGGAGGAGAAGGAGGCTTGCATGGAGGACGTGTTCCGCCTGTGCAGCAGCCACATACCTGATCGTGCCGCCATTATGTCTTGTCTCCGATCAAAGCAAGCGAGCCTCAGCCAGCAGTGTCGCTACGTGATCTCCGTTCGAGATACTGGCAAGAAGAACAGTGACTCAAAGTGAGGGATCGCCGGCCGTGAGCGTGCCAGTTCACATTCAAAAATGGATCAAGCCTGTTCTTCCACCAAGGCAAGCGATCAAGCGCGGGCCGTCGAGAGTGGTACCAATCGGTCACAACTGACAGAAGCTCTGGCCCACAGTGCTTGTCCGGATAGGCGAATGCACAAATTACACTTCGATACGGTTCTAATCGCCAATAGGGGCGAGATAGCTGCACGAATCATCAAAACGCTGCGGAAGCTTGGACTCCGTTCTGCAATTGCCTACCACGAGGTAGACGCCCTGACCCCGGCCGTCTCCATGGCCGACTTGGCAATTCCGATCAGTGGCCGCACGCCGGTGGCGAGCTATTTGGACATTGCGCAGATCATAGCTGCCGCTCGCAAGGCGAACGCCGGGGCGCTGCATCCAGGATATGGATTGCTTTCCGAGAGTGCGGAGTTCGCCAGGGAGGTGATCAAGGCAGGCATTACCTTCATCGGGCCTGCTCCGGAAGCCATCGAACTCATGGGGGACAAGATCCGGGCCCGCAACTTCGTTCAGCGCAACGGCTTTCCAGTCCTTCCCTGCGCCATCGAAGAAGATGATCCGACGACATTCGTTTCGAGAGCGCAAGCTGTTGGATTTCCTTTGCTGGTTAAGCCGACGGGGGGCGGTGGGGGCAAGGGCATGCGAATTGTCCGCGACCCAAATGCATTGGAAGCAGCCATCGAGCAGGCGCGCAGTGAAGCGCGTTGCTACTTTGGAAATGGCCGACTTTATGTCGAACGATATCTCGAAATCCCGCGGCACATCGAAGTACAGGTGTTGGGTGACGCCTTCGGTAACCTAGTCCATCTCTTCGAGCGCGAGTGTTCAGTGCAGCGCCGCTTCCAGAAGATCATAGAAGAGACGCCCTCGCCCGCGTTATCACCACAATTGCGGACACGGATTTGCGAAGCCGCGGTCGGCATCGCCCGTGCGGCGCAATATCAAAATGCTGGAACGGTCGAGTTCATCCTCAGCGAAGGCGACTTCTACTTTCTCGAAATGAATACCCGCCTTCAAGTCGAGCATCCAGTGACCGAGATGGTCACTGGTGTCGACCTGATCGCCGAACAGGTTTATGCCGCAGCCGGCCGCGAACTTGCGCTTGCGCAATCCGATATTGCTTCGAACGGGCATGCGATCGAGCTCAGGCTGTACGCGGAGGCCCCCGAACGCGGATACGTTCCAACCACTGGCAAAGTACTTCTTCTCGAGTATCCGGACGGCGTACGGATCGACAGCGGCATCATGCGAGGTCAGCACATCACGGCGGCGTTCGATCCGATGCTTGCAAAGATTATCGTGCATGCCCCAAGCCGCATAGAGGCTGCTATGAAAGCCCATCGTGCGGTTCGAGAACTTGTTCTACTTGGGTGTGAGACCAATGCCAGCTTGCTCGCCCGGATCCTAGCTGACGAGGCATTTCTCGGCGGTCAGTTCCATACGGGATACCTTGAAGAAAACCCGCATCTTGCAACCGACAATTTTGCTACCGGATTGTCTGCGTTCCTGGCATCCGCCGCTCTCCTGACGAGACCGGTGCGTGCTTCCGCTGACGCCGTGCCCGAGCTTCACGCAGCATTTGGCAGCTGGAGAAATTGACGTGTATCACTCATTCGAGGTCGACCGCGTAGACCATAGGCTATGGCTTTCAACCAGCCAGCAGGGTTACCGGCTTCATTTGCGCGACCAAGTGATTGCCCCCGTCGCGTTCACGCATCACGGTGAGAGTAGTGGCATCCTGACCATTGCCGGGGAAAGCGAACCGGTCAGGTTTGCTATCGATGGCGACCTGATTCATCTGCATATACGCGGCAGAAGCCGCATTGTGCGCTACAATGACCCATTGCGAGCGCTCACTTCCGCGAATGACGAAACACGCCTGCTAATCGCCCGTGCGCCGATGCCTGGCGTAGTTGTTGCGACTACCGTTTCGCCTGGCCAATCAGTCTCGGCGGGAATGGCACTGATGATGATTGAGAGCATGAAGCTGCAGACGATCATACGCTCACCGCAGGACGGCATCGTCGATCGAATTCACGTCAAGGAAGGCGAAAGCTTCGAGCATGACGCTGAGCTGGTCACGCTCTCCGAAGAAGGGCGCTGAAATGCAGCGGATCGGTTCCGTAGCGGACGTTAACTCGCAAGCGTTTCGCCGCAACGATTGCCACAACAGACAGCTTGCGGCCGAATTGAAGGAACGGCAACGCGCTGCCCGCTTCCATCGGCCAGAACGGGATTTCGAGCGACTGCGTCGACAGAACAAACTGTTTGTTCGCGAACGGCTCGCAGCCTTGCTCGACCCGGAAACTCCGTTCCTAGAGCTTTCCACGCTGGCCGCCAACAAGGCGTATGATGGCGAGGTGCCCAGCGCCGCGCAGGTCGTCGGCATCGGCATTGTAGCGGGTCGGGAGGTGATTGTTCATGCCGACGATGCCAGCGTGAAAAGCGGTGCATGGTATCCGCTCTCAGTCAAGAAGATTGTGCGGGCCCTGGATATCGCCATCGAAAACCGTCTGCCGGTGGTTCATCTGTGCGACTGCGCGGGCGGGTTCCTGCCTTTGCAGGCAGAATTCTTTGCGGATCGCTACCACGCTGGTCGAATACTCCGGAATCAATCCATTCTCTCGAAGATGGGAGTGCCGCAGGTCGCCATCGTCATGGGCCACTGCACCGCGGCAGGGGCCTACGTCCCCGCGCTTAGTGAATACAACATTATGGTCGAAGGTACGGGGGCGATTTTTCTCGGCGGCCCCCCGGTCGTAAAGGCTGCCACCGGGGAACACGTGTCGGCCGAAGATTTGGGCGGCGCCCTCATGCATACCAACGTGTCGGGCACCAGTGATTACGTCGCAAGCTCTGAGATGCATGCAATTGCGATTGCCCGCGACGTCGTCGCTCGGTTCCGCCAACCGGCGAAAACTTGGATCGATCGAGTGGCTCCTGAGCCGCCCGCTTACAGTGCTTGCGAACTCTACGGTATCATTCCAAAGGATGCCCGAGCGCAGTTCGACATGCGAGAGATCATCGCTCGTCTGGTCGATGGCAGCCGATTTCATGAGTATCAGCCGCGTTATGGCACGTCACTTGTGTGTGGCTTTGCGCGGCTTCATGGATATCAAGTCGGGATCCTTGCCAACAATGGCGTGCTGTTCAGCGATAGCTCGCTGAAGGGTGCTCATTTCATCCAATTATGCGACAAGAATCGGACGCCCCTGCTCTTCCTGCAGAATGTCACGGGCTTCATGGTTGGCCGCGAATATGAGCGGCGTGGGATCACCAAGGACGGCGCTAAGCTGATCATGGCTGTGTCCGGAGCGTCCGTTCCAAAGTTTACGATTGTTTGCAATAGCTCGCACGGCGCGGGCACTTACGCTATGTCGGGACGCGCGTTTGATCCTCGATTTGTGTTCAGCTGGCCTAATTCTCAGATATCCGCGATGGGCGCTGAGCAGGCCGCAGGCGTTCTCACCCACGTCAAGGCACGACAGTTGGCTCGCGCGGGCGGACGCCTCTCCGAGCAGGAACTGGCAGCCATTCGAGAGCCAATTCTTGAAGAATATCACGAACGATCGAGCGCCTATTATGCGACCTCCGAAATCTGGGACGACGGCATCCTGGATCCTGTCGACACCAGAACCGCCCTCGCAATTGCATTGAGCGCTTCGCTCAATGCGCCGATCGATGCGCCGCAGTATGGCGTGTTCCGGCTGTAACGCAGGACCGAACACGAGATGCAGCTTGAGATAAACCACCTTGCGCAACCGTCAGCAGGTAGAGTTCGATGACAGCCAATCCGTGAAAGCAGTAGAGCATGGTGTACGTGACGTTCTGTGCACCTTCACCTGCAATCTGGCCGGCTACCTTCTGGTAGCCATAAGATCGGGCTTCGACCCCAAACAGGTAATGGAAGCCGGCTTCAACGCTCGACGACGCGGCGCGCGCAGGCCGAACGCTTCCGTGGACCGGATCGGAACACCGTGATCAAGAGACAGCCGCGGCAACCACCGGCGCGAGACATTTACGTTGGCGCTGGCGTCCACGCGCCTGCACTATTCTGATCGGCCGATGAGCTGTCCTGACAGCACCATAAGATGGAGAGCTTGACCCTCACGTAGCGTCAGGTTGTAGCCTCACCCAGGGGCCCGCGCCCAACCAACCGATACGCACGGGCCAATGAAGTATCAGCCGCCCAGGAGGCAGGCAGCTGCTTCGATGCACCAATGTCACGTCTCTTCAACGCCCCCCCCGTTGAACGGACGAGCCTCAGCTTTGGACAGGGATCGTGGAAAGTTCGATGGAAGCGCTCAAATCGATCATTGGCAAAGTTGCCAGCGGCGCCACTCTGACGCGTGAGGAAACCGCGTTAGCCTTCGACAGCATGATGTCGGGACACGCGACCCCATCGCAGATCGGCGGCTTGTTGATGGGAATGCGGGTTCGCGGCGAAACGGTCGAAGAAGTTACCGGTGCAGCCTCGGCGATTCGGGATAGAATGCCGCGGGTCGAGGCGGCATGCGATCCCATCGATATCACTGGCACGAGCGAAGGCCCCATGTGGTCGGTTAACGTGTCGACATGCGCCTCCTTTATTGTTGCCGGGGCCGGCGTTCCTGTTGTCAAGACCGCCAACCGCGATGTGTCCTCAGGTTCGTGTGCCGCAGACGTGTTGGCGCGCCTCGGCGTGAAGATCGACCTTGAGCCTGAGGCGGTTGCGCGTTGCGTGCACGAAGCTGGCATCGGCTTCATGTTTGCGGCGCCCCATTATCCGGCGATGCAGCGCGTTGGCCAGATTCGGACCGCACTTGGGACCCACACGATTTTCAATCTAATCGGACCTCTGTCCAATCCGGCCAGAGTCAAGCGGCAGATGATCGGAGTATTCTCTCGCGAATGGGTCCAGCCTTTGGCGTATGTATTGAAGAATCTTGGTGCGGAATCGGTATGGGTGGTTCATGGCTCGGACGGACTCGACGAAATTACCCTTACCGGCCAAACCTTTGTTGCAGCCCTAGAGGCGGGTACAATCCGCACCTTCGAAGTGACGCCGGAAGAAGCCGGTCTCCGCCGCTGCCGCAAAGAGGCGCTGGACGGCGGCGATGCCGACGCGCTCCAGGGCATGCTCGATGGTGCACCAAGTCGATTTCGCGACGCCGCGCTTTTGAATGCGGCGGCGGCTTTTATTGTAGCCGGCCGGGCCTCGACGCTGCAGGAAGGCGTTGCACTTGGGAGAGATTCGCTTCATCGCGGCGCCGCGGCCGCCCGACTGAAGCGACTGATCACGGTTTCCAATGCGTGACAGCCGAGTTGGTCGATGTTCCAACATTCTGATCAAGACCAATGCTCACAAGTGCGAAGGGACAGCAGGCGCAAACGCGCGCTGCTTCTGCGAGCTTTCGAAGACGTTGTTGCCATCTATCCGCGTACTGATCAAACAATTCGCCTTAACCACACGGCGCGAGAGTCCCCTTCTTTATCGGCAAGAGCCTGTTGCGGCACACAGTTGAAGTCGGGGACCGCGACGAAGCGCTCGTGCGCTGCGCAAAAGGAGATCATCGGGAAATGTCCTCACAGGATATGGAAACACTCGGATCTATTGCAACGATAGAACACATCATTCGAAAGTTTCGGGAATTGATCGACACAGACGGCTCGATTCCGCCGGAGCTACGAGGTGCGCTGCACGCGACGCTCGATGGGCATCTTCTCGATGCGAAAAAGCGTGCTCTGTTGAGAGTAAATTAGCGTGCCTATGCTGCTACATGCGAAAAAAACTCCGGCCGGACTGTTCCCCGTCGCGATCGACGCAGCGGGCAGGATCGCCGCTGACACGTCCATCAACAGGGCACTCCCAAGCAGGAAACTTCCTCGCGCTGAGATGCTCGGTGAGAGGGGCAGCCATTGGTTGCGCAATGCGACACCGTGCGCCCGATAGCAGGCGCAAAGGAATCAAGGTCATCCGCGCGTAACGGAGACACCAGAATTGGAGTAAAACTCCAGAGGCAGGTCATGAGCTACCCGTCCCCTCCTAGGATTCGTGATATTCCATCTGTCCAAGCGACCGAGTTCCGTCAGGCCATGCGAAATCTGGCGAGCGGTGTCGCCATCGTGGCGACCGGAAAGGCCGCCGAACGACGTGGACTGACGGTTAGTTCGGTGACCTCCATTTGCATGGAGCCCCCGTGCCTACTCGTTGGCATAAAAGTCGGCTCCGAGACGCATGACGGGATACTCGCCAGTCGCAGATTTGGAGTCAGTCTTCTGCGCAGCAACCAGGAGGACCTTGCGCTACGTTTTGGCGGTCAGGAGGGTGCGAAAGGTGTTCATCGCTTCGATACCGCGCCCTGGAAACAGGGCATCTTCGATGTACCGCTATTGCCAAACGCGTTTTGTGCGCTCGAATGCGTCCTGTACGACCACAAGGTGATTGGCACACATACCATCTTTATCGGACGAATTGTCGCGACCCGGGTCGGCCACGGCAATCCATTGATCAACTTCCGGGGCGCGCTTCGAACCCTGCTGCTTGATTGAGTGCGATTTCCCTTTGCGGCGTTCACGCGCGCCTGCACGTGTTAAAAATCGATGACCTGCATTTTCATGATCTGCGTCACGAAGGCACCTATCGTATTTTCCCGCGAGCCGCGATCCCCGCGCCAGCACAAAAGGTGAGCTACCCGCTCAAGCTGGACGACCTATTGATGCGAACAACGCGCCCGAGGCAGGCTTGGCACAAGAGGTCGGAATCGGGCGCGCTGATTCGCCCCCCAAGCCGAGGTTAACCGGGATTATACTCATCTTGCGAAGTGAGTATAAAAACGCTCGACGCCGGGTTCCACCTCGAGCACGAACTCACGAGATTGCTCGATGGCGAACCGAGCCGCTATTTTGCGTCGGCATGCGCGCCGGAAGACGCCACTGATCTTGTCGCCGGCCTTGGCATCGACGTGTTCAAGGCCAGTGCGCGCAGACATCCTCGCGGAAGAGTATTGGGAATGCAAGCTGCGCAGCTATCGGAGGAATTGATCAGAACAGCTACAGTTCACGAGACAGCAACGGCTCTCGAGCTTGCATGTTGGAGCCTACCAAGTTTGGTAGCTGTTTATTTCAACCCGCGTAGCATCATTGCCTGCGGCAAGACTTAGACTTCAGAGGCCCAGCTGACCCACAACGTTGGCGACTCTGAAGGTCTTCGCGTTAGATCATGATGCGATCAAATGGATCCTATCACGATTTTCTGCGAACGATGAAGGTCGAACTCAAAGGGCGTCAGATCTATGTCCAGCAACCCATTCGAAGCCGCGGTGATTCTCGACGGCATCCGCCGCTGGGTCGAGATCGAGTCACCAACGGAACGGCCGGACCAGGTCAATAAACTGGCTGATCTCGTCGCGTCGGGCTATCGTGACTTGTCAGTCAGCGTCGACCGCGTTGCGGGACGCGACGGCTGCGGCGATCATTTGGTCACACGCTCGTCCTGGGGCCAAGGCGTACCGGGCATTCTCGTGCTGAGCCATCTCGACACAGTTCATCCGTAAGCGCGTATTTTACCGCACAGGCTACGCGCGCGGCTGGCCGCGGCGTCGCGTGACGCCGGGCCCCAGCAGTGTCATCGGAACGGCTTGGTTGACCTGAGCGTTCGAACGTCAGCCGCTATTCTCAGCTGGCAGGTTTTTTTGAGCGGTGCAGTTGAACGGCAACAGATCTTCGATATCGGCGTCTGGCGCGCGCTGGGGCAATTCGGTGAGCGCGTGACGTAGCCATGCATAGGGATCGACGCCGCATGCCCGGCATGTCAGCACCAAACTGTAGATCACGGCGCTTGCCTTGGCGCCGGCAACGGTGTCGCTGAACAGCCAACTTTTTCGTCCGGTGCAAAACGGCCTGATGTCGCGCTCCAGAACATTGTTATCGATCGGGGCGAGACCGTCACTGGTGTAACGGGTCAGATAATCCCATTGGTTGCGCGCATAGGCGATCGCCTTGCCGGTCAAGCTTTCGGGGAGGACCTTCGGCGCCTGGTCGTCGAGCCAGGTCCGGAAGGCGGCCAATACCGGCAGGCTATGCTGCTGGCGCAGCCGCAAGGTGTATGCGGCGCGCGTTTCGTCGTCGGGCGGCGTCTGGCGCGCCACCCTCTCGACCTCATACAACGCCTCGAAGAACTTGAGCGCCTGCAATGGCGGACCGCCGGGCGTCTTCCTGGCCTTGAGCGCATCGGTAAATTTCCTGCGCGCATGCGCCATACAGCCAAGATGGGTCGCGCCTGTCAGCGTGCCCCAGGCGTCATAGCCGTCGCTCATCAACAAGCCACGATAGCCGGCCAGGAAGGCCTGAGGATGTTCCTGGCCGCGACCGGGCTGGTAATCGAACAGCACGACCGGCTGCGCGCAGTCCTGGCCGCTGCGATAGGCCCACATGAAGGATTTGGCCTGCGCATCCCGGCCGTCCTCTTTCAGAACCTGGACCCAGGTTTCGTCGCCGTGGACCAGGGGCTGCGACCTGAGCTTTTGCTGTAGCGCGTCATAGACCCGATGCAGATGCAACTCGCTCGCCCGGATCACCCAGTTGCCCAGCGTCCCGCGGCTGATGCTGACGTCGGCGCGCCCCAGCGCGTCCGCCACACGGTACAGCGGCGTGCCGTCGACGTATTTGTTGGCGAGCACCAGCGCCAGCGTCGATGGCGTGGCGACGCTACCCGGCAGCGGCTGCGCCGGCATCGGCGCGGTCACGATCGGGGTGTTCAGCGCGGTGCGCTCGCAGTGACGGCAGGCATATTTGAACCGCACATGTTGCAGCACTGACGCCTTCACCTCGACGTGCAACTGCTCGGTGACGGTCTCGCCCATCCGATGCATCCGATTGCGGCAGCACGGACAGTCCTTTTGATCCTCACCCAGATCATGTTCGACGCGTTGGCGCGGCAGATCGTCAGGCAGCGGCTTGCGGCCGCGTGTCTTCGGTGCCGGCTTTGGAGCCTCCGGCAATCCCGTGTCCGGCACGGCGACCGCCTCGACATCGTCGTCGTCCCGGCTTTCAGCGGCGGCCTGCTCGGCTTCGTTGAAGATGCGCTCCTTGAGCTTTTCGCTCTTCGGCGCGTAGCGGCGCAAGCGCTCCAGGCGCAACTGCTCCTCAAGATGCAGGACGCGTTGCGCGAGTTTCTCGTTCTCCGCCTTCAGCGCCGCGAGCTCGGCCGCGTGCGCCGCGATCAAGGCTTCCAGCTCGTGCGTCGTGGGCCTGCGACTCATCGTAGTCTTGAATCGAAGTCATGCCGCCGCGTCAACCGAGTTCCATGCGGTGGCCGGCGTCATCCGATAGCGCTGATGACGCCGCCCGCATCGAACACGCTCAGCCCACGCTGTGATATTGCCGCACCGGATGACGACGCACCGCCGCGATGTTGATGCCGTCAAGCAGCCAGTGCAGCTCCTCCGTCGTCAGCGTCAGCACCGCCTCCTGACTTCGGGGCCAGTGGAATCTGTCGGCCTCCAGCCGCTTCAGCAGCATCCAAAATCCTGACCGGTCATAAATCAGCAGCTTGATCCGGTCGCGGCGACGATTGCAGAACGCGAACACCGCGCGCTGGAACGGATCCAGCCCCATCGACTGCTCGACCACGATCGCCAGGCTGTTGATGCCCGCCCGGAAGTCAATCGGTTCGCGGTGAAGGTAGACCCGAAGATCAGACGCCAGCCGGAACATCGCAACGCCCCAGCGCTTCAATCACCGCCGACAGCAACTGCGCGTCGCCGCCTTCCAGCGAAAGCGTCACGCCGTTGGGCATCGATGCCGTCAGCCGCCCTGCACAGGATCGCTCCGTCGCGCAAACCGCGATCGCGCCAGCAGATCGAGTTGGCGACGGCGACGGCGCGCGAACCGGAACAAAGGCTGGCGCAATCGGCGCCTCCGGCTGGCCATCCCCGTTCTGACGTTGTCGCTTGGCCACCCATTTGCGCAGCAGGTTCGCGTTCACGCCGTGTTGCAACGCCAGCCCCGCCAGCGACACGCCAGGCTGCAGACAGGCCTCGACCAGCCGCTGTTTGCTGGCCGGATCATAGCGACGCCGCCCATTGCGCAACACGCCGACCGTCTCAAGTCTCAAAAGTTCTTCTGGAGTGATCATCGATGGTGTCCACCTCGTTCATGGTGGACACCTCATCCCATCCCCGCGCTCAACTGCATAGGTGCGTAGAAAGGAGCGCTTACGTTCATCCGATGGGGTTCATCGAGCGCCTGCCGTTCAAAGTCGAGGGCAACAGGGCATTCGGCCCCGGCATTTATGACATGAAGGGTGGTGCCTATCTCGCGTATCACGCGTTCCGGCAGGTTTGCGCCGATGATGTCCGCCCTCCGCTCGGCGTCACCCAACTTTACGTATCGGACGAAGAAATCGGTAGCCCGACCTCGCGGGCATTGATCGAGGCCGAGGGCCGCAAGGCCAAGTATGTGCTGGTGACCGAACCCGCGCGCGAGGGCGGCAAGATCGTCACCGGACGCAAAGGCGTTGCGCGCTTTGAGGTCTTCGTCAAGGGCACGCCGGCCCACGCCGGTGCGCGCCCCGAAGATGGCTGCAGCGCGATCCGGGAACTTGGCAATGTGATCCAGACACTGGAGGCGATGAACGATTTTAAGCGTGGCGTCACCGTCAATGTCGGCGTCGTCCGTGGCGGCAGCAAGTCCAACGTGATCGCCGAGGAAGCCTATGCGGAAGTCGATATGCGGGTGCCGACCATGGCTGACGCCGACGAGTTGGTTCCGAAGATCCTCGGCGTCACCTCACGTACCCATGGTGTCACCGTGAAGGTTATCGGCGGATTGAACCGGCCACCGTACGAAAAGCGCAACGCCGGCGCCGCACTTTACGAACACGCCAGAAGCCTTGCTGCCGAGCTCGGCTTCAAGCTGCTCGATGTATTCAGCGGTGGCGGCTCTGACGGCAATTTCACCGCGCCGCATACCGCAACCCTCGACGGTCTCGGCGTCGACGGCAAGGGCGCCCATACGCATTATGAGCAACTCTACATTTCGTCGATCGAGCCGCGCGCCCGGCTCCTCTATCGCCTCTATCAGACGCTGCAATGATCTTCGCTCCAGTGGAGCCGACGACCGCGACGTGCACCAGATGACGGCACGCTCGCACAATCGCGCGGCTCGCTCGAACGGCGCAAAGGGGTCAGCTACCATCAGGCCGGCTTGTCGAACACAATCGTCGGATCTCGCCCTGGGCTTGCCGCGTCAGCGCCCGACAGATGCGCAGTGAAGCATTCAATAAGGCACAGCGGACGTTACATCCGCTATGGCTGCGAAGACGACGGATGCCCGATCGCGAACGCGCGGGCTTTTCGACAACAGCCTCGTCGCTTGCGAACCTCGTCTCAAGCGACTTTCTGACGCAGACCCTGGCGCAGAATTGCGGTCGACACGACACCGCTTGGCAGCGCCTTACCGGCAAACCTGAGAGCTTTGGCATGCTCCGCGGGTTGCCCAAAAGAGCTTGAATCGCACGTAACGTTAAGTTGTACGATCCCTAAATCGCCGCGTGTCTCGTCTGCCGTCAGAATCGTGAAGGATTACGAATGTCTCACCTCGTCAGAACATACGCTGAGTGTTGGTCATGATCCTCATTCCCGCCAGCAAATCGGTCGAGATGCTATGCAGCGAGTCTTGATCGCAGTACCGCGGCTCGCAGGTAGTTGTGAACGCCCCGGCATTCCAGAACCAATACTGTGCGGCTGCCCCAAAGCGAGGCGCCAGCGAGACGGTGATGCCGGAAGGGATCGGCGTACACCTCGATCCCGAGCCCTCGCAGGGCGCCGCCGCTTCCCGCATTTGCAACCGAACGGCAAGACGACCGCACCGAACTCACCTCGGAGAGCCAGCATTTGGTTCGATTCACACCACTTTCCCGATGCTGGTGGAAGCTTATCCTCGCGCAAGTGTGCGACGGCCCATGCGACTGCGTATCTTTTCAAGAAACTTGAGCTGCAAGTGTCGCTCGGCGTGACTGGCGCGGCATCGGAAGAGATGGCGCGATATCGCGGAGCAGCAAGTTGAAAGAGCCGGACGGCGTCAGGAAGGTCCTGCTGATCGACCACATTGAAGGCCAATGCCGAGCCATTGTCGGCTTCAAAGATGGAGATCCAAGGTCGGCATATATGTGCGGCGAGCCTGTATGTCAAAGACCAGGCAAGAAACAGTCGTCATGGTGCACCTATCACTACGGGCAGATGCACACGACTGCTTCCGAGCAAAACAGAGCAAGTGGATCAAGTGCCTGATACCTCGAACAGTGTCGATCGTTCGCTCCCCATGACAGCCATCAAGAACCGCTCCGTCCTGCTCGGGCCGCGGGATCGTAACCTGGGTAATGGGTACCCGAAGCACTCAATCGAGGTCTGGCGAAGTAGATCCGAACTCCGGCTGAACTACATCGGAACCAGCGTCTCTTGCGAAGCTCACGGAGGATGAGTTTGGATCTCTGCACATTGATTGAGCGCAACGCTGCGTATGCCCCCGACAAAGCCGCGCTCCGTTTCGAGGGACACGCTCTGAGCTACTCGGGCTTCAATCGACGGATCGGGCGTGTCTCTTACGCCCTCAAGCGCCAACTCGGCATCAAGAGGGGTGACCGGATCGCGATCCTCAGCCTCAACCGGCCTGATTATCTGACATTGCTCTATGCCTGCGCGCGGCTCGGCGCAATCCTCGTTCCATTGAATTGGCGCCTTGCGGCCGCAGAGCAGCTTTTCATTCTTTCCGACTCCGGAGCAAAAGTGCTCGTGCTTGAACAGGCATTTAACGCCGTCTTGCCGGCTCTGACGCGGCAACTTCCCGATACCTGCCTCGTCGGCCTGGACTTCGCGCCGCCCGGCGGAAGCAAGTTGGACGACGTTCTGGACGAATGCTGTGGTGACGAACCCACTCCAGATGCGGATCTGTCCTGCCCGGTTCTGATCGTCTATACTTCTGGCACGACAGGGCGACCTAAAGGCGCTGTGCTGCGTCAGGACGCGTTGCTGTGGAACGGGGTTATGAGTCAGCACATGCATGACCTAACCTCGACTGATCACGCCCTGACTGTTTTGCCGCTCTTCCACGTCGGCGGCCTCAATATCCAAACGACGCCCGGTTTGCATCATGGCGCGACGGTAACTATCCAAAGCCGCTTTTCGCCAGAGGCAACGTTTGATGCATTCGAGCATGACCGACCCACACTTGCAGCCCTGGTCCCTGCCATGATGCAAGCGCTCACGGACCATCCGCGATGGGCAAGCGCGGATTTATCCGCGCTCAAAGCAATCTGTACCGGATCGACGATGGTACCTCAGCGCCTTGTCGAGCGCTTTGCGAGGCGCGGAGTGCCAGTCTTACAGGTTTATGGTGCGACCGAGACCTCTCCCATCGCGGTCTATACCAAGCTCGGCGCAGATCTCGCACCTGACGGCGCAAGCGGCCTGCCTGGCCTTTGCTGCGAAGCAGCCATCATCGATGATGTGGGCACCAAGTTGCCGCCCGGGACCCCAGGCGAGATCGTAATACGTGGACCCAACGTCTTCTGCGGATATTGGGGCGATCAACAGGCAACGCGTGAGGCCTTTAGTGATGGTTGGTATCGCACTGGTGACATCGGCCGCTGCGATGCCGACGGATATTTTTGGGTCCGTGACCGCAAGAAGAACCTGATTATCTCCGGCGGAGAGAATATCTATCCGGCGGAAGTGGAACGTGTGCTCATGGGCCATCCGGATGTCGCCGAATGCGCCGTCGTCGGTCGACGGGACCCACGCTGGGATGAAGTCCCGATCGCCTATGTGGTCAGGCGACCCGGGTCCCGGATCGCAGCCGAAGCGCTGCTGACGCATGTTCAATCGCAGCTCGCCCGTTTTAAGGTACCGCGCGAAATCATATTTACGCACGAACTGCCAAAAACGGCGTTGGGCAAGGTCCAGCATTTCATGCTGAAGGAGCTCGATACGCAGTCAAGCCCGGAAGGAGACAGCGATTGAGAACCGCGGATTGGTTGGCCGTAGTTCCCGACTACACCACAGGAGATATCGAGGCAGCGCAACACCGCCTTCCGGTCGGTACCTCCATACGATGCGTCGCGGCGAACTCATCGTCGCTGGCATGGTGGTCTATGCTTAATCACGCCAGGCGTCTGGGAGATTGTCGTTGCCTCGGATCTTAATCATGAATGCCGGGACAGCTCAAATGTCCGGTGGCGATCTAACAGCAACTCAACTGTCCCTTTCCGCCAACTCCGCATGCCGGTCTGCCTGGTTTGCACAGGAGGGTGACCTAATAGTCTCTCCGGTAGCAATCCCGGCAGACCTGCTATCCTTCATCGGCGCGACGCTCAATTTCGATGCCTCGAGTCTCTCGACGCTTGTGCCTGACGACGCCCGTGAATCGCTGATTCTCAACGATTGCACCCTGCTATCCAATGCTTTCGTCGAGCGACTCAACAGCCATATTCGCCAGAAATCAACTTGGAGAATATCTGCCTGCTACTCTAGTGAAGGCGTAGCGCGCTTGGCGGAGCTGCTTGGCATCCCGCAGAGCGGGGACGAATTCGCTTTGCAGCGAGGGCCGGATCTCTTGAACCGCAAGAGCCACTTCCGTCAATTGGCGACAAGTGTCGCGCTCCCACTGCCCAGTGGATGCGCGACCACAAACCCAAACGAACTATTCAGGGCGGTCACCTCCTTAAGGTCAGAGACCGGCAACGTGATCGTCAAGTTGGATAATGGAGCGGGCGGAGTCGGCAATGTTATCCTGACCGGCAACGAAAGTGGAGCACTTCCTGGGGCGAGAGATACCCGAACGGTTGCTTGGCCATCGTTTGATCCTCAAGCACTTTGGTCTGAGATGATCACAGCATCCTGCAAGACATTGGTCATTGAATCGTACCACTTGGCTCGCGCTCCGTTCTATCTTGAGTATGAGATAGAGGAGGATGGTTCCATCGTTTTCATCAACAGTGGAAGCATCCGTCTACGTCGCAGCGAAGACCGATCCGAACGAGCGCTCATCTGGACAGGGCTCGAGCTTCCAAGCGACCTGACGAATGAGCAATGGTTGGCTGCACAGGCGCACGCCTACCGATTTGTCGAGCTGGCGCGAACCTTGGGGTATCGCGGAATGATCAACATTGATGGCATTTTCGCGAGCGACGGCCGGCTTTTCTTTAACGAAGCGAACGGCCGGTGGGGCGGAGGGTCAGTGTTACATAGTATTGCCGTCCGGCTGCTGGGCATCGATTATTCCAGTCGCCACGTCATTTCTTCCGTAAGAAACGTTCCATTATGTTCTCTCCAGGCCGCGCTTGATCGCTTCGTCAGGTATGGATTTCTATTCGATGGCACACGCAAGGAGGGCGTGATCCCGCTTGCCGTCGATCAAGAGGCAGGCACCGTGGAGTGCCTGGTGATCGCGCGCGATAGGTCAACTGCCCGCGATCTGCAGCACCGGTTATTGGCAATGGCCAACTGAAATCACAGACCTCTTAAACTCCTCCATTCGTTCGAAGCCCCCCCGTATCCGAAACCTGTGCTTGACACCCGCTGCTGGGAACGTCAGGGGAGTGGTTGCCTTTTTCGCTCGAAGTAGACCAACCGTGAACTTCCGAATTAGGCAGCGTCTGCCAGAAGCTGGCCCGCGTCCTCAACCCGTTCGAAAGCCGTTTCCGCTAACGGTCCTCACAGGCCGTCAGCAGTGTTTTCGATGATCCGGCGATTCGCGCCGCCGCGTTTTGAACAGAAGTACACCAGCGATCGGCGCTCGCCAGCGTGCACAGGCTTCACCTCATGTCGGATCCTACATGTGGTGACAACCACGGCCCCAAACGGCGGTCGAAATACCTGCTGTTCGTACGCGTTCGGATAGACCACGAACTCACCCCCCTCAAAATCCCTCGCGAGTTGCACAATCACGGAGTACTCGAAGTCAGGGTCGCTCTCAGCGTCTAAGTGGATGCCAACGAACGAACCGGGAGGCAATCGATGCATTTGGCATCGGCGAATCACGTAATCTGACGATGCCCCCAAGATCTTCTTCAGCGCAAAGCTGCGGTCTTTCCTCTCAAGCAATTCGATGATCTGCCCCGGAGCTTTGCCATGCACATTGGTCGGAGGGCGGCCCGGCGGATCTACCCTCACCCGCTTCACGAAGACATTGTGCGAGTCGCCGGCATCTCCCACCCGCACCTCTTCTTCGGGAATCTCCATCTGGAGCTGATCGATCCTCGCCAAATCATCTTGGGTGAACAATGTCTGAGGGGCGATTACGACCGTACCCTTCACCAATAGCTCTATACGGTATTTGGTGAGAGCCTCTTCTGAAAGCAGACGAGATCTATCGTTCATTGCGCGCGCCATGCGACTTCACTCCAAGTTTGATCTTAACTGGTGGCTTCCCAATCCTCGCGCGTCGGGCGGAACGCTTCCTCCCAATGCTCGCCATCGAACTCTTCTATTGTTATGTTTTCGATCGTTCTCTTATCCAAGCACCGAATGTTTACGCTGAAACCCGTGGGGTTCGATCGCGGTCGATAGAATGGCTTTACGCCGCAAATCCGGCAAAACGTGTGACGAGCGATATTCTTGTTAAATTGATATGTATTGAGAAACTCTTCGCCACACTCAATTCTGAGCTTATCGCCGGATACAAGCAGGTGCAGAAACCCGGACATTTGGCAGATGGAGCAGTTGCATCGAACTGCGGAGAGCTCTCGCGGCGCTCGGACGTAGAACTTGACGGCACCACAATGACAACCGCCGTGATGTTCGATCTCCGCAAGACCATCTTCCTCAATTGAGACAGTTTGCAGCAGATCGCGGCACCACTGTAAGCTGAGCCGATAGGCTCGATCGAATTCATCCAAAAAACGACGATTGCCGTCAGCAGGCACAACTTCGCGAATGAGCCGGGTTGTCATTTCTCCGTGATACTTCTCGGCGGGATCCACGCCGCCGACATGAGTGCGGAAGTACTCCAGATCGTCAGACTGCGCATCAAAGGTTTTGACCAGAGTGGTCCACAGTGACTGGATCATTTCCGCAGCATGCAGCTCAAAAGCGACCATGTAGGCGCAGCGCACGACCGGATCTTTCGCTGACAATCCGGCATAGAGGGAATGCAGGTACCGCTTCGTTGTGGCGCTATAATTCGGCTGTATCGTTCTACCGAGTAGTCGCGATGCATCCTTTCTCAGCAGGTTTGAGTGGAAATCTTCAGTCGCCAGAATATCGGGTAGCGCCGTCTTGCCGCCTCGCAGAACCCGGCCATAACCGCCCGTCTCATCCCAACAGATGAAATTTGCGACCACGCTGGTTAGTTCAACATCCCTAGGAAGGTCTCGGTTGCGACGCATCGCATCAAATATGAGATCCTTTTGCGAGCCTGCCTGCAGGTAAGGGAACGCCTGTGACATCGCCAAGTATTCCGGCAGCAAGCTCGCAACTTGGCGTTTAGACATCTCCGCAGCGAACGGATGCAGGCCAAACAGATTTCGCGCTTGCTCAGTCAAGTACTCGCAGACTATCTGCGAAGGTCGATCCAGTTGAACTTGCGACGCTTGAGAAGGCCTCATTTGAATCCTAACCGTGGAGAGAATGATGTTTGAGGAGCACTTTCGAAGGCCACCAACTTGGTCCGACGGGTTTGCGGTCGCGTTCGTCATACAGGCGAACTGCTCCCAACCATCTTTGCGGTCCCAGGCAGGGCCATCAGGGATCAGTCCTGTACATGAGCGCGTCGATAGGAACATGTCGGTAGATTGAAGCCACCACCCTCTCGCGTTGGATTTCCCTCCACGAGCAATCCAATCCCGCGAATGACCAAACGCGCCATCCATCATTTGCTGACTCATGCTGAATATCGGCGTCCGCCAGGCCAAGGAAGCCTCGCCTGACATGCGCAGGCGGCACATCCGGCCAGCTCGACGCTTTCACCTGCGACCTGTCGTGGACGGATCAAGCATCCACGGTTGCTATTCACTGCCTGCTCATCGCATCCCCTGCGGACTTGATTTGGCATTGCCGAGACGAACCACATCCAGCGGGCTCTTCGAGGCCTGCAGCTACAATCTACGTGACATTGCGGCTGCCGGCCGAGAACGATTGTCTCAAGGCAAAGGGACCGCCGCTGCCATTCGCCCGTTCTGCGTGCACTCGTCCAATATCCTGTGTTCCTGCACGCTTGTAGCAATTGCTATGCCAACCTTGCACTACGCGGGTCAATGTCTGAGTACGAACCGGTAACTCAATGGTAGTGTTTTGAATCTGGCGGGAATTTACGCGCAGTTAGAAGCCGAACAGTGAAGGCGCGTTACCGAATCAGCCGATACCATCCGCGGTGGACACAGAGCTAGTGAAACGCCAAAGATTGCGCGCACAGCTACCTCGTAGGTGACCGAGCGGAACCTCATGCCTTGATTTCGTCTCGAGCAGGCGGGACTTCTGGCGATTGATGTCGGGAGCGCTTGCGTCTCCAGGAACGAATTCAAAATTTGTGCACCAATGGAGCGTCGCCGAAAATAAGCCGAAAAGATCAGGCGCCTTCCGGTTGGTCGGTAATCTCTCTAAGAGAAAATCACGGCCTGATTGCAATTGGGCTGGCGTGAGGTTTTCCGCAACCGGCCATTTCAGACGGGAAGGAAACTCGCTGTGTCACAAACGCTCGTTCAGCAAGCGACAGTCAAATCGCGGATCAACGCCATTCTTCGTGCAACCAGCGGCAATTTTCTCGAGCAGTTCGACTTTTTCTTATTTGGCTTTTACGCCAGCGCCATTGGGAAAGCTTTCTTCCCCTCGGACAACGAAACCGCCTCATTGCTCAACACCTTTGGCGTGTTCTGGTTGGGTGCCTTAATGCGTCCCGTGGGGGCGATCGTACTGGGAGCCTATATCGACAGGATCGGCCGTCGCCAAGGCCTGATCATCACGTTATCGATCATGGCGGTCGGCACCGTGATTATCGCCTTCTGTCCCAGTTATGCGACAATCGGCATTGCCGCCCCCATCATTGTTCTAGCAGGACGACTGTTGCAGGGATTCTCCGCCGGCGTCGAGGTTGGCGGCGTTTCGGTCTATTTGGCGGAGATCGCGACCCCAGGCAATCGCGGTTTCTATACCTCTTTTCAATCGTCCAGCCAGCAGGTCGCGATTTTTGTCGCAGCGATCGTGGGCTACCTACTGAATGAATCGATGCCGCTCGAAGCCGTCGCCTCCTGGGGTTGGCGCATTCCGTTTTTTCTCGGTTGCCTTATCATTCCTCTTATCTTTTTCCTTCGTCGGACGCTGGAGGAGACCCCAGAATTTTTGGCGATGAAGAAGCATCCCACGGCGCGCGAGGTCTTTGCCTCGGCGCTCGTCCATTGGCACACGGTCGTTCTCGGGATGATGATGGCGATCCTGACCACGACGACTTTCTATTTCGTCACCGTCTACGCACCGACGTTCGGCAAGACCGTCTTGAAGCTGTCCACCCAGGATGCGCTCTTGGTGACCCTCCTGGTCGCGGTGACCAACTTCATCTGGAATCCAATTGGCGGTACCGTTTCCGACCGTATCGGCCGCAAGCCAGTCCTGCTGGCCATTGCCGGCCTTGCGTTGATGACCGCCTATCCGGCTTTGAGTTGGTTGGTAAGCGCCCCCAGTTTCGGCAAGCTGCTTGCGGTGGCGATGATGTTCTCGTTCTACTTTGGCACCTACAGCGGGACTATGCTGGGTGCTCTCGTCGAGATCGTGCCTGCGCATGTGCGCACAACCTGCTTCTCCCTGGCCTTCGCTTTCGCGGCGGCCCTGTTTGGTACGTTTACGCCACTCGCCTCTACTTGGCTCATTGAGCGAACTAATGACAAGGCTTCACCCGGATTCTGGCTGATGTTTGCAGCTGCTCTCGGTATCATCGCGGTACTCACCATCTATAGGGGAACCCCCAAGCCATCGAGAGCTGAGAAGCCTTCGCTTCGGAAATCGCCCGAGAGCGCTTTGGGCGTGCAAACAGCATCTCGCTAGCACGTGATCCTAACCACTGACGTGTCATACGGCCTCGATCGATGCGCAGAGCCAGAGTTCGCTCAGCGTATCGACGCGGGGCTAGGAGCCGTATCGCATGTCCGACATTGTCGGAAGCCAGACACGAGCGATGACTGCATATCTGACA
Source organism: Bradyrhizobium elkanii USDA 76 (assembly GCF_023278185.1). Taxonomy (NCBI): domain Bacteria; kingdom Pseudomonadati; phylum Pseudomonadota; class Alphaproteobacteria; order Hyphomicrobiales; family Nitrobacteraceae; genus Bradyrhizobium; species Bradyrhizobium elkanii. The sequence continues at coordinate 7,092,476 of NZ_CP066356.1, forward strand.
CTTTAAAAGTAAGCTGTTAGAGTGCCACGTCCTCGGTGATCCGCGTACACGGCAAATCACCATCCAACATTGACACCAGGCCTCGGCGGGCGCTGGATGTCGGCTGTGAACGTTGGAAAGTCCAGGTCTGGAGACCGCCTTGTGGACAGCGGACGGTTCCATCATCGCGGATGTGCAGCAGGTTGGGTAGCAGCAGCAGGCCGTGATGGACGTTGTCGCCGTCCGGAATCCGTGCCCGCGCGACAGTCCGAGCTGTATCGTGGTATAGAACCCCGGCACCGTGTGCTCGGATCGATATCGTCCTCGACGTCGCGCCGTCGTCGGCCCGGACCGATCGGGCGCCCCCTCGAGGGTGTTACTGATGTCGTTGCGGCGCACGCGCGCGCTGGTAACGCGGCAGAATAGCCGGTGAGCATGGGAGCGCTTATGGCGGCGGGATGCCGATTGACGCGAGCCTGACGCGATCGCTTGATGGTCTTCAAGCGGCATCGCCGCTGACGTCATCGAGATGCAGCCTTATGACGCCGTACTATCCGGCGACCTGTGCGGTCCGATGGTGCACCATCTTGCACTATTCAGGCGGGGCAGTTTGCGCCGCCGCAGCCTCGTGGTTTGCTCGGACACGATGCGCTCCCGCACATCGGTCAGCGGACTGCAGGTCGACTCACGGATTTTGCCATGTCCAGGAGCGACGTCGGGCCGCTCAGTTCTCGACCGCCTTTGCTGCCGCTGAACAAGGCAATGCGTCTTGTAATCGGACGCATGGAACGCGCGACGTTCACCGCCATCAATTCTCTAGGCTGGAGTTGACCGGCCTGCAGGACCGCCCTGTGTCGGATCCCGCTTCTGCTCCGCCATATGCGATAGTCGTCACCGCAGGGGAATATCTCTGTACCGAAGGCCGCAACCGCTAATCGGCAGTCTTCGATGACGCTGCTCAATCAAGTACGACAGCCATGTCAGCATTCCGAAATCAGCATCTTCTGATGTCGCGGTTGTTACGAAGGCCGGGCTCAAAGAGCGCAAGCTACCCGGTCGCAATGAGACCGGGATTCCATCTGATGGCCATACAGTTCCAAAGTCCCTTGTGAGGATGGCTGTCCGAATGCAAGCGCTTTCCTTGCCGGAGATCCTCCGCTGGCAGTTTCGACAATCACATTACGCGAGAAACACAACCTTTCCGCTACTTCCGTGCTGGCCCATATCCTGCATCGCGTGCAAATGTGAGACAAGAGAGCACCGAAGATGAGAGTTACGTTTGCGCCTTTGCCGTCAATCGACGATACAGCAGCCGGTGTAGAGCCGGCGACGACGATTAGCAACCTCGTGGAGACGAAAGCGTGTAGCTCTTGCGTGCGTTGGCCCCGCCGCTCTTGATTTCGTTCTGGCCTGCGCATCACGCGTTTATGTGCGCCAGCACATCGATGTCGAGCGATGTTCGTGCGCGTCCGGTGGCAACCAACACGTTTGGCGCTGGTTTCGCAGCTTTGAGCGGCTTCGGATCAACCCGCGCCACCACTCTATCGCGCGAACAGACCCTTAGAGTCGAAACCAATGCCACTCGCGTGCTGACAGATGAATGCGCGCCAATTCTGACACGAGGTGCTTAGACGTGCCCGACAAACTGGATCTTCGAAGTTTCAAGCTACATTCGCAACGCGATGCCGTGCTCAATGAAGTGCATGCGCGCCCGTTTATGCAGCTTATTCCTCCATTTAAGGTGACACACTTCGCATTTCTTTCGCAGGGCGATGCGGCCGCAAGCGATCGCCGCGCCTTCGTCACGTTTTGTCGAGAGCGTGACCTTCCAGCTCCGCAGCTCTCAGCGAAACATCACCAAATCGACATCGGGCCCGTTGTGCTTCGCTGGGAGCAGCATGCCGAATTCGCAATCTTTACCTGGATAGCGAATGGCCCGTTCGCTCGACAGAGCGGCGACTCCCAAAGTGCGGTTCACTCCTTGATGCGCAACTTGCGGCAGGAAGGGCAATTGCTGGTCGCAATCAAGCTGGATGTCGAGCAGCACGCCGCCCCATTGAGGCGCGCCGAACAACTTTTTGACAAGAGCAGCCTCGCCATGGCCCGCATAAAGGGCGGAGCAAGTGTTATGGCCTCGGATTTTCGAGTCGACGAAAACGGTTTCACCAAAATTCTTGTCTGCGACCTCGGGCTGACGCCGCACAATCTTGGTGCACTGGTGCAGCGGCTGCTTGAAGTTGAGACCTATCGTCCGTTGGCGCTGCTTGGTCTGTCGGCCGCTCTTGAGCTTGGTCCATTTGTCGATCGCATTGACAGACGTCTCGGCGAGGTGCTCGAAGAAATGCAAGGCGCGGAGGGATTGAAGCTCAACAACCATCTCCTTGCCGAACTGACCGCGTTGGCCGCCTCTTTCGAGCGAGGCGCGACCGGAAGCCTGTTTCGCTTCGGCGCCAGCAGAGCTTATTACGAGCTAGTTCAATCCCGACTGTCCATCATCGAAGGCAGTGAGATCACGGACTATCCCACATGGTCGTCGTTCCTGGCGCGCCGGATGGCGCCTGCGATGCGAACTTGCGAGACGACCAAGGATCGTGAGGTAACTCTGTCGGTCAAGTTGGCGCGCGCCGCCGATCTGTTGCGAACCCGTGTCGACGTTGAAATCGAACAGCAGAACCGCGACCTATTGCACGCTATCAATGAACGCACCGGACAACAGCTTCGGCTGCAGTGCACGGTGGAGGGATTGTCGGTCGCGGCGATAGGATATTACGTGGTCAGTTTGTTTGGCTACCTTGCCAAGGGAGCGCACGATGTTGGTCTCCATGTAGAACCCTCTTATCTAACCGCGGCGTGCGTGCCGGTCGCAGTCGGGGTGATCTGGCTGGTTAGTTACAATGCACGAAAGCGACACCTCAAGCATCGCGACGGGCCGTCCGTAACGGACAGGTAAGCATCATTTAGCTGATTGACAACAGAGCTTGACGGCAGACATGCCCGACCCACGTGGCAACAGTTTTCACCAAGTCGTCGGCGGCCCAGATAGAGGTGATCGCCGACGGGAGGATTGTGCTTCAGCTCCGCTGATCGGTCGGCGCCAGGCTCTACACGTCTCCGTGCAATGTCGATGTGACCGGATGAGAGGCAAACCTTGACGCGTTCAGGACCGTAACGCTTATCGTCGCCAAGACTCCCAGGTCAAGCATCGCGGGCTAGCGCCGCAAGATCAGTTTCGAGCTTCGGTTGATGCTTAAAAATAGCATCAATCAGCGCCTGCGCTGGTTGCTCGGCAGCCTCAACCAGCGCCGCTTTCTCAGCCCGTGCAGAGGGAGCGAAGACTCGCTTGACGACGGTCGGCGAGCCCTTAAGGCCGCATTTGGAGACGTCCTCGACGCCGGCATCGTGCGCGCTCCATTTCACGATTGGTGCACGCGCAGCACGCAAGGCATCGGCCATCGCGCCGCGCCGAATCTGGCAGGTCCCCTCCAGCATGGTGATGAGACAAGGCAGCCTCGTGTGCAGCACCTGGACACCACCTTCGGAGCGTCGCTCCGCTTCAATTGTACGGGCAGCGAGGTCGAGGGTTTTGACCTTGGCGACGTAGGTCAGCTGCAGCACACCCAGCCGTTTTGCGACGCCGGGACCAACCTGCGCGGTATCGCCGTCGATGGTCTGCTTGCCGGTAAAGATGAGGTCTGGCGGACCATATTCCTTGCCAATTTTTCGGATGGCGGTTGCCAGTGCATACGTTGTGGCCAAGGTGTCGGAGCCGGCAAAGCAGCGATCGGTGAGCAGTACGGCGCGATCGGCGCCGAAGGTCAGCGCTTTCCGCAAGGAATCTTCCGCCGATTGCGGCCCCATCGTCAGCACGGTTATTTCGCCGCCGAACCGCTCGCGCAGCTCGAGAGCGGCCTCGAGCGCGAAGAGGTCATATGGGTTAATGATCGTCGGCACACCCTGACGCATGATCGTATTGGTCACGGGGTGCACGCGGATCTGCGCAGAGTCCGGAACCTGTTTAATGCAGACGACAATGTGCACTGAGTTGCTCCAAAGGTTGCGGTAGCTGCGAAGAGAACAGCAAGTGTTGTACCACAGCGCCCGATTTTGGAATCTGTTAGCTGCCACAGAGGTTTAGATGGGTAGATCGCCCCTCCGGCCCGGTGTTCTGGACGAACGAATATCGACACCCGTCGCAACTGCGACAGCGCCATTCCGTTCCGTCCGACCACGGCGCGGAGCCGTGAGCTTGCAAGGCCCACATCGCGACTCCTGCGCAATTCAAGCTGCAGGTCCGGTCGCGCTCCGGAACGGCGCCAGTATCGACGAGATCAAGGCGGCCTGCTTCGCGCGACGGCATATTGCGGCATTCCTGCAGCTCTTGAGGGGTTCAAGGCAGCACAGGAGATCCTAAGGACCGAGCACAGCCAAACGAACGATGAGGTTGCTTATGCAGATCCCGATCGCGCCAACGGGAGCCACCTGCCTAACTGCTCCCCATGAGCCTCGATCTGCTGATTCAGGCGCCCCCACAGCCTTTGATGTTGGCGGGAGCCGCTCCCGGGAAAGACCATCAGCCCAAGCTTGGATCAGCCCTCAGTCGCTCTTGAGTGCCTGCCGAGATTCCATCGTAAAATCGTAAATGCGATTGTGGATGGCTGACAAAGCAAAGTCCTCGGTCGAAATCCTCCGGCGTGATATCGCGAGCACCATGCAGCACCCGATCTCGACACCGTTGGAAAATGCTTCGTAGAACAGTACGCAGTTGCCGACAGTAAAGCTCCGAATTTTCATCCCCAGCTCGGGCCGCTGGCGGCCCGCCGTGGATTCTTGGCAAGCATCTGAAAGGCATTGCCGATACGATCGAGCAAGCGATCCGCAGCCGCAGTGTTGTCCGATGCGATCAAGAGCCAGATCTCCTCCAGGTCGGTCTCGGCCTGGGGCCGCCTGGTGAGATTACCCGCCATGCTTCCCGGCTTTCAGCCGTTCGCGTCCGCGGGCCTTAATTTGTTCAACCAGTTCGCCGGGCTCAAACGGTTCTGCCGGACCGCTTTCCAAGCCTTCCTGGATAGCGGTACGCAATGCCTCAAGCTTCGCCTTGCGACGCTCCTCGCGTTCTTCAACAAGGCGCAGTCCCTCCCGCATTACCTCGCTAGCGGCTGCATAGCGTCCGCTATCGACGAGATCCTTGATAAAGCTCTCGTAGTGTTTGCCGACGGTATAACTCGTGGCCATAGGCACGCCTCCTCGCCTCATAATATATTACTTTATGCTCTAAATACCGCGCTTTGATCCGCCAGCAACGTGAGGTTGTGGAGGGACGGAGGCAAACGGTGGGTAGGTGACGAAATCTCTTGGCTCAGTCTATCTGAGGCGGTTTTGCTAGCGTCGACCAACTTCATGTGATTGAGCCATGAACTACGATCAAGAGGATCGCAAGCCGATCAGGAGAAAAACCATCAGGACGACAATGTGCGAAGCTTTAGGCCGTGGCCGGCGAAGTCCCACTTGGCGACGTGGTGGTCAAACTGGCTGGCGAATTGATCCCTAGCCAGGCTCAGAAAGCCCGCCCTCATTGGGAAGGTGCAATCTCAGAACGCACCAACGAGCATTCCGAACGGCCGGACCGACATGCGCAAATGCTGGCGCCAACTACAACGCTGGTCGGTCCTCGCTTCGATTTGGCCGTGGCTCTCGCACGCGCGAGTGGCGATGGCATGGCAGGGCGAAGCCTTACCATTAACGATCTGTGCAAGCTCCTACCGCAAGTCGATCCAAAGGACGTCGAGAAAGCCGCTTTCGATCTGGATGCCCTGGGTTTGACCAGCATTCAGCGGTCGTTCGGTGAGCACTGGTGGCTACGGTTATCCCCCATCTGACGCGGTCATCCTTGCACCGTCGCCTGCAGCGCCATGGAATCAGCCGCCCGCCCGAGGTCGTCGGTGCCAAGCCTGCCAAGCAGCCTTTCGAGGCCTAAGGGACGGGACCGTTGGGGAGACAGCACGGTCACGTTTCGGAGGAGCTGGCGCGCCGACCCTGAGCGTCGGCTCCTCTTTTGGACCTTGTGTGAGTTAGGCAACAGTCGTCCCTCGGCGTACCTGCTAAAGAAATGACGTTGGGAATTTCAGGGCCCTAGCGCTGGGAATGACAGGGCGCCGCCGGGACAAACCATTTCGGGCCCGGCGGCGTAATTTTTGAGATTTACCGCGCTGACGCGCGAGAGGCGTCTCGAGATGTCTGACGACAAGATTGCTGTAAAGACCGTGCTGCTCGCGCTGGCCATCGGCATTGCGGTATGGGCAACCACGGGAGCGCCCGAGCCGGGCACAAATTCGCCGTTGCACGTCGCCACCAGGCGATGAGGCCCTACGGGGCTTGGGAGGATTGGGCGCGGTCGCTTTAGGTCGGCGTCATTCGAGCGGTAGAGAAAGCGCCGGCAGCGGCCTATTGCCCTGCTCGCAACCTGTTCGCCCCTTGAGCAGTAGAACTGGCGTTGAGGCATCCGCGGCAGTCCGGCCCATGAAATGGGTCAGATTAACGCCCGATGACCACTCCACATAACCAACAGCCGAAAAGGCAACCGCTCCCACGATGAGAATACTGAGTACTGAAGCGGCGGCTGCCGACGCCAAGCTTTGGCTGCTGAAAAACGGCATCACGATTCTCCGACACCGAGCTGCCACCCGCTCGTGCATTAGGCCAACTCGCGATGATCGAGTGTGAACCGCCTCACATTTCACGGGCAGTTGATGCCGAGGTCGGACCGCCGATGCCAGTTCAGGGCCGGCGGGCCAATTTTCGTTGATTCAGATCCTGGCCGCGGCCCAGTCGGGCAGACGATCCGGAAGCGGGCTGTCGAGCAGGCCGGCGACAAGCACGCCGAAGGCCGCTCCTTCGATGGCCTCTTCAGTGAACTCGACGTTTGCGTCCCATTCGAAATGGAGGACCGCTGAGGCCGTCGCCCGCATCCCCTCGATGGTCGTGGCGCGATTGTAACCATTCGCAGCTGATTCATGGCGTCCTCAAAGGCTTCTTCGGCCGCGGTATCGTCAACACCGATCTGGTAAAGCCGGAGAGTCTCCTCGCTGGCGGCATCGAGGAGGCACGATATTTCCACGAAGCTGCGTCCTTGCTCGATCAGTTCGGCTCGAGATGTTTGGGCAAGGGTGACGCCCGTCCGTGTTCTCCAGCGCCAAAAGCCTGTTCGAGCGGGAGCACCCAGGACCGTTCCCGGGGAAGCGTTCTGCCGTTAGCAGGCCTACAGGCCGATCAGCTGACGGGTGTCGCTGCAGAACCTTGGGGTCACTCGTTTGCCACGGCCAGATACCGCTGAGCCCGTCATAAGCATTCGGATGAAGCTCTGCTTTCCAGCATGCCGTCGCCCACGATTAACTGTTTGAGCGGTTCTAGTCCGCGGCACGATCGAGTGGAATCGCAGATGGAAGCATAGTGAATGCATATGGACGGCGACTGCGGACCAACGGAAGGCCGCGCAAGAAAGGAGTAAGGCGATGGATACGGCAGACAACGCCGACGCGGTGACCACTTGCGCATGTACTGTTGCCGCGCGGCGAACAGGATGGAAGTGGAGCGTCGACCATGATGAGAGGGCTACGCCGGGCTCGTGACGCAGGGAGGGCGTAGCCCGACCGGAGTTACGAGCCCGGCGTCGGCGCGATCCACAGCGGACCGCGCCGACTGGTGATCGCGGCCGGCTGGTTATGCAAGTGGTTCTTCCGCCAAGAGGAATCACTCGCGTGCCAGGCCGACACATTACCGATCACCAAATGAGGCTCTACATGAAGTACCGTCAGACCGATAGCCCGCCCGTGGCCGCCGCCAAGGCGTCGTTCAGCACCTCGACCGCTTACCGGATCGAGCAGGATCGACGCCTTCCGTCGCAGAAGAAGGCTCCTCGCGGCCGTCGCCGGCCAGATCCCTTGGCCCGCGTATTTGAGACAGAGATCGTGCCGATGCTGAAGGCCGCCCCCGGTGTGCGGCCGGTCACGATCTTCGAGGAGTTGCTCCGACGCCATCCTGAGCTCGGCGCCGGCATCCGTCGCACGCTGGAGCGCCGGATCCGGGCCTGGCGGGCGATCCACGGCGAGGAGCAGGAGGTCATCTTCCGGCAGACCCACGAACCCGGTCAGCGCGGCCTGTCCGACTTCACCGACATGGGCGAATTGGGTGTCACGATCGCGGGCGTGCCGCTCGACCATCGTCTCTATCACTTCCGGCTGGCCTATTCCGGGTTTGAGCACGCCCATGTCGTGCTCGGCGGTGAGAGCTTCATCGCTCTGGCCGAAGGCCTGCAGAATGCCTTGTGGTCACTCGGTGGAGCGCCACGGGAGCATCGCACCGACAGCCTGTCGGCCGCCTTTTGCAATCTCGACCGCGACGCCAAAGACGATCTGACGCGGCGATACGAAGACCTCTGTGCCCATTACGGCATGCGCCCCTCCCGCAACAATCGTGGCATCGCCCACGAGAACGGGGCGATCGAGAGTTCGCATGGCCATCTCAAGCGGGCGGTCGGCGACGCGCTGTTGCTGCGTGGCACCGCCGACTTCGACGATCTCGCTGCCTATCGTGGCTTCATCGATGAGATCGTCAGCCGCCGCAATGCCCGCAACGCCAAGCGGATCGACAGCGAACGTACCGCACTTCAGGATCTGCCGGACCGCCGCACGTCGGACTATGAAGAGGTGATCGTCCACGTGACATCGTCCGGCGGCTTCACCTTGCGCAAGGTGTTCTACACGGTGCCGTCGCGCTTGATCGGCCATCGGCTGCGGGTGCGCCTGTATGACGATCACCTCGACGTGTTTGTCGGCGGCACGCATCTCCTCACCTTGCCGCGCGGGCGGCCGCATCCCAATGGCAAGCACGATCAGGTCGTCGATTATCGGCACGTGATCCATTCCTTGCGGCGCAAGCCGATGGCGCTCCTCAACCTGGTCTACCGCGACCAGCTGTTCCCCCGGGAAGCTTACCGCCGAGCCTTCGACGTCTTGCGCAAACGCTTACCGGACAAGAAGGCCTGCCGGATCATGGTCGATCTCCTCGCACTCGCCCATGAGCGCGGTTGCGAGGCCGAACTCGCCGATCAGCTCACGGCCGACCTGAACGACGGCCGGCTGCCCGACCTCAACCGGCTACGTACTCACTTCGCCCCGGATCCCGCCCAGATGCCGAACGTCGTGGTGCGCCTCGCACCGCTCGCCACCTATGAATGCCTCATCGGTACTGCCGAGATCGGAGGTGCCGCATGAGCACAACCAACGTAGTCGACACCGCGCGCCTCAATCTGTTGCTCAACGAGCTGCGGCTGCCCGCCATCAAGGTGCTGTGGCCGCAATTTGCCGAGCAGTCCGATAAGGAAGGCTGGCCGGCGGCGCGCTTCCTCGCCACCATTGCAGAGCACGAGATCGCTGAACGCAGCCGTCGCCGCATCGAGCGCCATCTCGTCGAGGCGCGGCTGCCCACCGGAAAGACCTTTGACAGCTTCGACTTCGAAGCCGTACCGATGATCTCCAAGGCGCAAATGACCGCGCTCGCCGCCGGCGACGGCTGGTTGAACAAGGGCGCCAATCTGCTGCTGTTTGGTCCGCCCGGTGGCGGCAAGAGTCACTTGGCAGCAGCAATCGGCTTGGCTCTCATCGAGAACGGATGGCGCGTCCTCTTCACCCGCACCACCGATCTCGTGCAGAAGCTCCAGGTGGCGCGCCGCGAACTCAACCTCGAGGGTGCCATCAACCGCCTCGATCGCTTCGATCTCGTTATCCTTGACGATCTTGCCTATGTCACCAAGGACCAGGCCGAGACCAGTGTGCTGTTCGAGCTCATCAGCGCACGCTACGAGCGACGCTCTTTGCTGATCACCGCCAATCAGCCCTTTGGAGAATGGAACAAGGTCTTTCCGGACCCAGCTATGACCCTCGCGGCGATCGATCGCCTTGTTCACCACGCCACCATCGTCGAGATGAACGTCGAGAGCTATCGCAGGCGGACTGCCCTCGAGCGAAAGCGTGGTCCAGGGCGGCCACCGGAGCACGCGACACAAAAAACGCTCGCTTGATTGACGCTCCGCGACAATCAAAGCAAACAAAACTCTTGCGCGCGACAATCATCGCGGCGATCATCATCGCGCCGCGACACTGACTCGCCATCCTGATCGCCGCGCTCTTCCGACCCAGATCGTCGCGCTATATACTGTGATGCACCGAAGATCGATATCCCCGAGGCTTTCCACAAATGATAGTGGATGGCTTTCCACTGGCGGATAGGTTGGTCGCGGGGAGAATTCGCCATATTCCAGCTATCGGGGGGAGGCAGACCTGCTTGATCCCCTTCATGCCAAAACGGCGTCGGCAAATCTCGCACCCAGCTTTGAGTCCCACGACTCTGGGTCGACAAATTGTGTTGGGGGCCCGGGTCGATCCGCCGCAACCTGCCCCTTGCCCACTGCTCAGACCGTATTTGAAGTTGCTCCCGATTGGCGCGCGCTAGTCTTTGAACATGGCGGATAACCTGACGCTCGTCAGCTTATCGACAGCTGAGCTTCCTAGCGTACGCCTCCGTTGACGGCCGCCTTGTTTGACGGAGGCAAGCGCTGCAGGTCCTAGGGGGCATCCTGGGAGAAGGGCTATGACGATTTCGCGGGCAGAGGTGATCACATCGGTCGAGCCTCGGTGGTCGCGAGATGAGAAGGAAAGCTAGTTGCAGCATCGCTCGAGCCGGGAGCGACTGTTTCCGAGGTGGCTCGCATGGCCGGCCTTCATGTGAGCTAGCTGTTCAGGTGGCGCAAAAAGCTTGAGCCGCCTAGTCGGCTGAGACAAGACATGCCATGGAGTTCGATGAATACAGAACGGGCCCAGCCTCGCGCCGGCATACCTTTCGAATCCGAAAGCACCGAGCCAACGTCTAGGGCCGCCGGGCAGTCCCCTTCGTGCCTGACCCAGTGGGCGTCAGCCCTGACGCGGTGGGCGACAGGAGCGGCCGCCGCCGACCTCGTCTCGTCGCAGGACCGCGTCCTGGCGACCTGGGCAGCGGAAGAGGGGCAGGGCGAAGACGAGAATCGGCAAGAGGGGGTCAACCGGACGAGGGCATGGCGGGACGAAGGTGATGTCGGAGACGAGCTGAATTTGTCGTCATTGTCCCTGACCGCCTTGCCAGCCTCACTCTTGCCCAGGCTCCGGACCCTCAATGTCATCGGCAACCAGTTGAGCAGCCTGCCGGCCCGGCTTCCGGGCGGACTCCGGGACCTCTACGCCTCTGACAACCGGCTGACCAGTCTGCCCGCCCTTCCGAGCAGGCTCCGGCACCTCCACCTCATGGCCAACGAGCTTTCCAGCCTGCCGGCAGAGCTGCCATTTAGGCTCCGCAGCTTGACTGTCGATAGCAACCAGCTGACCGATCTGCCCGCCCTTCCGGCAACGATCGAGGAGTTGTCTGCCAGCAATAACCAGCTGACCAGCCTGCCCGATCTTCCAGCCAGGCTCCGCCGCCTGGACGTCAGCGAAAATCAGCTGACCAGTCTGCCCGATCTTCCAGCAAGGCTGCGGTACCTGGACGCAGGCGACAACCAGCTGACAAGCTTGCCTGGCGTTCCGGCCAGACTTCGATACCTGGACGTCAGCGAAAATCAGCTGACCAATCTGCCAGAGACACTCCCGGTCGGCCTTGAAATGCTCGGCGCCAGCAACAATCAGCTCACCGGCCTGCCCGCGACCGTGCTGACGCAGCTCGGCAGCGCGTCCAGCATCGATGTGCGATCTAATCCGATACCGGGCCCAGTGCTGGCCGATTTGGCGTCAGCCACGCGCGGCCCGGATTATGCCGGCCCGCAGGTCTTGCTGTCGATGCCCCTACAACCGGTGGAACATCAGCCGCCACTCCTGCACGAGGTTGTTGCGGATTGGCTCGCGGACGAGCCCGGCGCAGTGGCCGCCTGGCAGGGCTTCGCCGAAGAGCCGGGTGCGCAGGACTTCGCACTCTTTCTCGAAAGGCTCGCGGGCACCGTGAACTATGGTCATCAGGCGTTCCGCGACCAGGTGGCCGAGAATCTGCTACAGGCCGCGATGAGGCCGCGGCTGCGCGAGCAGTATTTCGAGCTGGCCAGTGGAGCGACTGCGTCCTGCGAGGACCGCGTCACTTTGACTTGGAACGGTATGCAGACCGCACGCCTGAACGCTGATGTCAAGGATGGGCTTTATGACAGTCAGCTCGACCAACTGCTCCAACACGGCCGTGTCATGTTTCGTTTGGAGGCGCTTGACGATATCGCACGCGAGACGGTCCGCTCGCTCCGTCGTGCCGACCCGGACGCCAATATCGACGAGATCGAGGTCTATCTTGCCTATCAGACCCAGCTACGGGATCGGCTGGAATTGCGCCACATCGCCCCTGATATGCGCTTCTTGAATCTCTCTGACGTCACGGCGGACGACGTTGCCCGGGCTGAGACGTCGGTGCGGGAACAGGAAGCGGCGGGTTTCGCGGATTTTCTGGCAACGCGCTGGGAGCCTTGGGATACGGTGGTGAAGCGGATCGCCCCCGATGATCATGCCGCGATGCGGGACCGGCTTGCCGATGCAATGGAAGATGAGTTTCCGACGCGCTTGAACGAACGACTCGCGGAGCCTGGCCTGACGGATGATGTCGATGCCCGGCGGGTGGTCGGAGCCCAGATCCTCAGCGAAATCGCCTGCGAGATCAAGGGCGAGCTGATGCATAAGGTTCTCCGGGAGCAGGGCCTCGAGCTCTGATCGATGCGATAGCCGCTCCGATCCTGCAGTCTCGTTTGGTCGTTACGGGACGAGCGATTGTTCAGGTCGCATGGATGATGCAGTTGCCGTCTGATGACCACCTCCGACCACCTCGGCGTGTTGTTCGCTCGCCGGCCGTACCTGGGAAACCCGCGATTCTAAACTAGCAAGCGATGCCAGAGTTCAAGGTCATTGCTCGCCTGGATTACGACGAACAGACCACGTTCGTCCGTGCAAGGCTGTGTCAGGTCACGACTGGCATAGCCTGGGTTGAACTTGATCACGCGCAGGATACTTCGACAGCGCGGCCAATGCCGCTTCATGATTCGCTCGCGTCGTAGCCGATGTCGCTCTCCGCCACCGGATCAGACTCCATCCGGATCCCGTTTGTGACCGCGAGCGGAGCGCGCTGGTGGCAGCGCAGAACGCCTTGCCGAATCTCCGTTCCCATCGGCGCAAGATTTCATAGCTCACTCGACGCCCAGCGCCCCCTGCATTCGTCGACAATGCGCAAGCTCAAGGGAAACCGGAAATACAACCAAACGCTATATCCGATCATTTCCGGTAGGAAGTAATGGCGACGATAAACCAGGGCGCTCGCCGCAGAGCTACCGGGCCGGAAGGCTGCCACTGCTGACCATCCGATAGGGCGGCGCGCGGCTCACCTTCTGAATGTCGACGATCCAAAGTCACTTCGGCGCTCTCGGCCCGACACCATGCCCGAGGGAAGCCGATGACGTAAGCGTGACGGAAGAGATCGGAGCCAACTTCGCCCCGCCCGAGCGCGAGCAGCTACGCTGCGGCTTCGTCAGCTTCTCGAAAGCTTGCTCTGGTAGGATGTCTGCTCAGGTGATCTTGGACGTGAGGCTGGGTGGACCCGCACAATCGTGACCCCATCCAATGTAACAGTTTGGTCGCAGCTGCAGCATGCCACTTCGGAAGAGCAGCAAGAGGGGCCGGCGAGGCAATAGACGTTTGAGCCGTCCTTGGCGACGGCGCTCCCAGCCAGTACCGGTACCTGTCCTCATCAGTCTGAAGAAGACCAGCGCCGCATTGATGACGCGACTGGTAATGCTATGGCTCGGAATCAAAGGTGCACATTAAAGCAGTACCACCGAACTTCGCCGATTACGGGCATGTTCTCCGCTTTCGGCGTCAAGCGTTTGATCTAAGCAAATCAGCAATCCTATCGCTCACGTCAACGAATTCTACTAATCGAACGATGAGGCGCCGTTGAGCAATCTTCGCGTTTGCTGCGAGCCAGCTACTCGCAGTGCGATTCCGCCCAGCCCCCCTCAGAGGACGACGAAAGTTTCTTTAAAATGATGACTCGTGCCGATAGACGCAGCGAGGCCGCCCTTGACCAGTATCACCCTGCTCTTCGCAGATTCTCCGAGGCACTTATTCTTGAGAGCCAGACGATATCTGGACTGGACCACGACTCGCGGATCAAGTCCGCTCGGAGGCTGTTCCCACGCGACAAGAATCTCATCTCCGCGTTAAATTTGTTTCGTGCTGCGGAGCTATGCGCAAAATTCGGTTCGTAATACGGAGCGTGCCTTGTCCGGGCGCTTCGAGCGGGCAGCTAAGCATTGCAGCCTTGGCGGAGCAATCTTCTATGGTGATTTGCCAGCTTCGGTTGGGTTAGGCGACACGGCACGTGACCACCTTATGGCAATTCAAGAGCATGTCGCTCCGATGGAAACTCGCTATTTCCGTGGTGTTGGCAATTAACCCACCGTCCGAGCCAGCCCGGGGCAATCGGCTCGCTCTGTCCGAAATCAGATGACGGACGATATTCAGGTACGGCGCATCGGCGCCCGACGAAGTGGATAAGCGTTTGGAGCGTCTAGCCGACATCCTCATTGACTGCATCGCCCACGGCAACTCGGTCAGCTTTCTGCCACCGCTAACTCGACGACGTGCGCTGGTGTACTGGCGTAGCGTCGCGGACGCGGTTTTTTGCAATGGATGCGTGCTACTAGCTGCGGAAGATGGCGCAGGGGATTATTTTGCTGCTCGGGCAGCCGTTGGATGAAGTGTGCGAGCCAGGCGAACGACCGCCATAAACTTTCGTATCGTTAAGTGACCCCCTTGAGGTGCCCAATTTTTACCAAGGTTCAATTGAGCCGCTGATCACGATCCTCTTAGCTGCATGCGCGGCTGGCCACAGCGACATCTCATTCGTCTTCGCCGGCTTCGTCAACTGATAGCGAATCGGGAGGTCGCGAATTCTATTTTTCGTCGGAATGACAGCATTTGCCGAGACGTGGATAGAGATACTGATGGAACCATTCGAGCTTGCGTGGTGCGAGTTCGAATACCAACGGGCTCTCAGATGCCTCGAAGCGAGGGAAAACAGGGCGAACGACGTCTGATCCATCATGCGGGAGGACCTGTGGCCAAACACTCTATGACAGCGCACGGCCACGCGCGCCACGAGCGGCGATACAGCGATCGAAAGCTCGCTCAAAGAATTAAAGAATTAGCCAGCACGGTCCTAATCAGAAGACCATCACCAAGCAGCGTAAGGCGGCGTCGTGCACGATGCACCGACGGGTTGCAAGACCGTCCGCTCGATTGAGGAAGAGGCAATCGTCGTTGCCTTTCGCAAGAACAACCTTGTGAGCTGCAAATTTATCGAGAATTTGGGCGCCCTTGCGCGATGAACACGGTACGCAATCATGTTGGAGCTCCGGTAGAAATACGGGAATGAAGCTGCGCCGGCGGTAAGCATGCTCACAAAATCCATGACAATTGAACTCGCGCTAGTTGTGGTTCGGTCGATATTCTGCCAAGCGTAACTGTCGGAGTGACGGATCCCTGACCTAGAAGGCAGGGGACCTCTCGATCGTAAGGACGGGTCGCCAGAATGAATAGATCAGCAGCAAAGAAGATGCAGCAGCGCAGTGCCGGCAAGCCTGACATTGAGTTGGGCAAGCGGATCCGCCTGCGGCGTGTGGAGCAGAAGATTTCGCAGGCCGAACTCGGCGATAAGCTCGGCGTCAGCTTCCAGCAGGTCCAGAAGTACGAGAAGGGCGTCAACCGTGTCGGCGCTGCCCGTCTTCAGCAGATCGCCACTACGCTCGACGTCCCCGTCACCTTCTTTTACGGCGGTGACAACAAGGCGCGCGAGGTTGAGAGCCTCCTGTTCCTGGACAGCGCCTTCAGTCTACGGTTGCTGCGCGCCTACAGTAAGATCAAGGATCAGACCGTCCAGCGTCAGCTGGTGTCGCTGATGGAGTCGATCGCCGCCGACGAGGATTGACCGGTACTCGACGTCAGATCGCGGCACATGGACGCGACCTCGTCTCAGGACCCACTCCCGCGGCGAGAGCGGTCGATTGACTTGTACACGCCTCACTTTCAGCCGGTAATCTCAGGGCTACTCTCCTCGATCACGGCACCGCATCCCCGATGTCGACACGATTCTGGTTGACGGATCGAGCGACAATCTGATCTTCGAGCTCGCCAACTCCGCCATTGACATCTCCCTCATGGTGAGGAGCGCCGTCCTACGTGCGAAAGGCGAAGCCGCGCGGCTTGCTATGGAAGATCGCGGCAAACAGCGCCTCTTTGGTCGGGAAACGGGTATAGACCGTTGCCTTGCTAGTACGGCATGCGATCTCCTCGACGCTGACGCCGGCGAGTTCACGAGCCAGGAACAACTCGCATGCCGCGGTCGAGATCCGCAGGTCCACTTCGGCGGCCAAGTCCGTCGGCGGCCGTCCCAGACGCACCGCCTTTTGCGCCGCCCACCTTATGTTCGCTCCTCCATTCATCCACCCTAGGCTAGTTTGTCCATTCAATTAGTCTTCTGGGAAAGAGAAGGTGGCTTAGGCGCCATGATCCAGCGACAAACTGACGGGAAGAGCGGTGAACTTGTTCGAGGTCGGAGCTGTTGTCTACCGCTGGTCGGCGACGCACGGCGTCCGTCAGGGGCGGCAAAATGGTTTCAACCCGTAACATGCCGGCGGGTTCACCACCGCGCCGCTCAGCCCAGTTCTCGCTGCGCTCCAAGCGAAGTCGCCTTGCCAGGGCGGCAGACGGGCGGTTCCTCGCATGCGTGGTCAACCTGCCGCCGAGGCGGGCCGCCCTTTTTCAGATTTTGGTGGCATTGGATGCGCCCGCAAAAACCCAGTCCTCTCATGGTCCGCGCACGTTCAGAACCGCTTGATCTCGATTCCGTACTTCCTCAGCGCGTAGCCAATCTGGCGCGGCGTTAGTCCGAGCAAGCGTGCAGCTTTTGCCTGTACCCAACCAGATTTTTCCATGGCTGCAATGACCCGCTCGCGATCGGCCATCTTCGCGCCACTTACGAGGACTGTGCCAGGGGGTGCCAGTGAGGCCAGTTCGCTGCCGACAAGTGGGGCCGGCGCGGTCGCTTCAGACGGCAAACTGATCGGCTTGGCGGGCACTGGGACGACCGGTGCCGTTTGGACTGTCGCCTCCTCGGACGTACTTTTCCACAGCATCGCGGAAAGGCACTGGCCGTGGCAACATGCAAAATCATTTCTCACGATCGATGGCCCGGCCGACAGGGTCGCTGTGCGCTCGATGCAGTTTTCGAGCTCGCGGACATTTCCCGGAAAGCCGCAGTTCATCAGCACATCGATCGCGCTCGCTTCCAAGGTCAGCGTACGGCCGTTCACGCTATTGAAATTCCTCAGGAACTCACCGGCAAGCAGCGGAATATCGCTGCGTCTTTCGCGCAGCGGCGGCAGCAGCAAGGGAACAACGCTGATGCGATAGTAGAGGTCTGCGCGAAACTCGCTCCTTGCCACAGCCTCTTCAAGGTTCTTGTTGGTTGCGGCTATGACTCGAACATCGACCTTTATGGTCTGGTTGCTGCCGACCCGCTCGAACTCCTGCTCCTGCAGGACACGCAGCAACTTCGCCTGGAACGGGGCCGAAATCTCGCCGATCTCGTCAAGGAACAGTGTGCCTTTGTCAGCAAGCTCGAAGCGCCCCTTGCGCGAGCTGAAGGCGCCAGTAAAGGCACCTTTCTCATGACCGAACAATTCGGATTCCAGCACTGTCTCAGGTAGTGCCGCGCAATTCAGCTTAATGAAGGGCCGCTTGGCGCGGGACGATGATTCGTGAATAGCCTTGGCTACAAGTTCCTTTCCGGTACCGGATTCGCCGCGCAGCAGAACCGTGCTGTTCGATTTGGCCACGACCGCGATCTTTTCGAGCAAGCCGCGCAGCGCCGGACTGTCGCCGATGATCCCATGAACAGGTACCTTCTTACGCTCCCGTACAGGCTGCCTAAACTCGAATAATTGCTTTTGCAGACGGTCCTTCTCCACCATCAGCCGCTCGCGATCGCAGGCGAACAAGCGATGAAGCCTTACTGTCTGTCCCACCAGGTTGGCGATCATGGTGAGCAGCCGCGCATCATAATCGAGCCGGAGACTCGACCTTTCGTCACAGACACGGTCGAGCGTCAGTGTACCCACGACTTTCGGATCGATGCGGATCGGAACTCCGATGAACGACACCGGCATGTTATCCGAGGCACCGAGCACCTCAAGGTCAGCTGCGCTGAACGCCGGCTCCGCTGCCACGTTCTCGGCGACAAGAGGCCTGTCGGTCGCAACGATCTGGTCGATTGCCTTCCGTGGCAGGCGCATCCGGAAGCGGTCGTCGCTGCCTTCGCTCCAGCCAGCACCCACGGTAATGTCCGGCATCCCGTCATCGTCGAACAGTGAGACGATACCGTGTCGCATCTGCACAAACGATTGCAGAAGGCCTACGACGTTGGCCAGCGTGACCTCGAGCCGGCAGGGAGCGGTGAGTATTTTCGATATTTCGAAGATACCGGTCAGCGCGCTCTCGCGCAGCGGCTCGCCCGAGAGCTCGCGCTCCGTCTCTGGATGAGAGGCAGGTATCTCGCGTGCGGAAGCGATATGCAGCATGAGGCGGTCTCCGTTATTTTGATCATCCTCCCTAGCACCTTGTTCGGATTTGCGAGCTTCGTTTTGCATGTCATGCTCGATCTAGCGTTACGAATTAACGAGATGACATAGAAGCGTAACACCTTTTCATGGCACGACGGTAACCTTACAGTGGTTTGATTTCATCTTTTTTCGGAATAGGTGCGCGACGTCAGCGTAGAACACGAACTTCAACGCTGAGGCTTAAGTCAGCCGCGTTGCCAGGCTTGGTCGATTCACAGATGTTGCCCACCATTGATCGGCACCTCGGCCCCCGTAACATAGCTTGCGGCATCCGAGCATAGGAAGAAGATGACCTTGGCCACTTCGTCGGGTGTTCCCACTCTGCGCAACGGGATGTTTGGCACGAGACGCGCTTCCGTGTCGGGCGACAACATGTCCGTTCTGATCTCGCCTGGCGCGATCGCGTTCACACGAACGCCATAGGGCGCATAATCGTGGGCCATTTCGCGTGTGAGACTCGCAAGCGCGGCCTTCGACGTCGCGTAGGCGCTGCCGGCAAACGGGTGCACCCGCGAACCAGCGATCGACGTCACGTTGACAATCGATCCTGACGCGGCCCTTAGCTCGTCAAATAAACCCCTCGCCAGCAGGATCGGGGCCACGAGATTCAGATGGAACACTCTCATCCAGGTTTCAGTTGACGTCGTCAACGAGGTCAGCCGGTCACCATCAGACGTCTTCGGCGAGATGCCGGCGTTGTTCACTAATGCGTGCAAGGGTGCGCCCGCCAAGCGTTCCTTGACCTGCGCGATCAAGCGCGGCAGCATTTGATAATCGCTAAGGTCGACCTGGACATGATCCTCGCGCCCGGAGTCCCACGGGCACCGCGCGCCATCGAATGGCTGGCGCGCGCAAGAAATGATGCGCCAACCTGCCTCCGAAAACAGCTTGGCAGTGGCATGCCCAATTCCGCGCGATGCCCCAGTCAGCAACATCGCCTTCTGCTCTCCCTGATGGAGGCGGGCTTCATCGGCGCGAAAGGGACAGCCCAAATGTGTCTCGGGCAGCGGACCTGCGATCAGATCGTCATTTGGCAGATCGAGACCCACGCCCGCCTCCTCTCCTGTAGCGCCGCTGGCGAACACGTAGCAGGATTTGGGCCACTCCGATGCACGCAAAGACGCTCCGGTTTTGCGTCCTAATGTCGCGCACGCCAAAAGCTTGGCGGATTCGCGACATGGTGCGTGTGCTTTGCAACATCGATGGTGCATCACCCACACAATGCCTGGAGCACACTCGGTCACTGCTAGGACCAGACACCACACTGCGCTCTCGTGATCGAGATCCGAAGCAGCGAGCGGATAAGGAACGCTCCTCGTCGAGGCAACGATCGGTCACGATGGTGGAGACACCCAGTAACCGTGTCGGTACGAAACAGAACCTGACGCACCAACTCCATACGTTAGGTTTTCTCGCAACTGATACCGAGCTCATCGCAGCACATCGCCGCGCTGATTGGTTGCGCGATCACGAGCGGGCGCACTGAATGTCCAACTCAATGCTCGAACCCGAAGGGTCCGTCCGCGCGAGCGAGTGGCGGCCGCGGCAACGGAACTCACCGGCCCAACGTAACCTCCTTCGAAAACTTGATCCGCGACGAACCGCCGAGAAGCTTTCACTTGCGGGTCGTCGCGAGGCAAGGCCGAGGACGATGTCCATCTGGTCAGCGTGGTGGCGGTACGGTAACGCCGCTCTTGTCAAGATCGAGCTTCAGCGGACGGCATTCGGCCGCCGCATCTTGCTGTTCTCCAGGGCAAGGGTCCGTTGGAACGTCGGTTTGGGCGATCAATTGTCGTCCGGAAACGTAGTGGCAGTGCTGCTCGATGCAAAAAGCGGCGATCAGATCGATGAGACGGGTTACGACTTTCATGAAGCCACGAGTTCTTTTGATGCTTCTTCAATCAAGATCAATCGGCTCGGATCGTTCAAATCGAATTCTATAACGCGCGGCGCAAAGAGGCGCGCATAGCGCGTGAAAGCGCTCGTCGGGGGGAAACGGATCACGGTATCGCATCGCGCAAGAAGATACATCTCGATGAGAGCGGAAAAGCCGCCCTCAGCTCCGAGCGCCGCGCTGTGCAACGGCCCGGCCTGAGCTGCCTGGAAGCGCTTTGGGATGGTGAAAACGTCAGGAAACATAGCTGACACCCTCTCAAGGACGTGCGCGCTGTCTGTGCACAGGAACGCCCTGACCGGTTTTGCATGCGGTAACGCCTTGGCCTTGTCGATGGCGTTACAGACCTGTTGCAAAGCCCGCTCGGGATCAGCCCAGTAGGGCGCATGCCCCATAACATCCTCTCCGTTGCCGTGCCGAACATGAATGCCGATCACGCTGAACGACGCAAGGTGCTCACGGAAGATGGCATCAATCCGTGCCTGCACTTCGGATCGCGGCTTGATGCTCCGAAAGATCTCTCGTTCAGCCTCCTCATCGCAGCGCCACATCAGGCAGGCGTCACACACAACTGTATTTGCATCGCTATCTTGCCCGCTTTGGAACAGCTGATCGAGTTCATCGCGTTCCCGGAAAATCTGCTCATCCGGGCGATAGGCGCAATCAATAGCTGGCCTATTCCACCATGCCGGGAAAAATGGTCCAGGAAATGAGTGCTGGTTGATCCGGTCGTCGCAGATCACCTGTACGCCGGCAATATCTTGAACCGGTTCGAAGAAGACGGGAAAGGCGTTGGTGAATGGTTGATCGAGATAACAGGACCCCCGCCAATCGATGACCAGCTTCCGTCCGGTCCGCTCGGCAAAACGCCACGCTGCAGCCAGCGACCACAGGCAGTCGCCCAAGCCCGTACGTCGTCGGGAAACAACGAACTGATCATTTTTCGAACCGCCAGGCATCTGCATTGCCTCCTTCCGGACTCCTGGTTGAACAAGAGACGTCATTGGAGACACCTCACATATGGTCTTGGCCGATGTTATGGTCGGCGCTTGTGCTGCTCGCGCGTTGCGTCGGTAGAACTTCATAGCAGCGCTATCCTCGTAGTGGGTTCTCTCAACGCCTCCCTCTTTTCTTCCACTAGAGTTGTTGCGCCGATATACCCGATTTCAACTGGATGCCTATTGGTGCCCTATTCCACCTCGGCCTAGCCTCCTGTACATGGAGGCGCAGTCTTGGTCTTACATATGATCGCCGGTTATGCTTCGCCCAGCGCTTTAATGCGGACGCAAGCGGCGCGTGGCGGATGCAGCCGAACGCCCCGCTGTTCCCACAAGAGCCGAAGTTCCTTGACGAGATCTTCGCGCCGGGGCTGGTCCAACATAGTTGTGTCGAGAAGCCAGCCGAGCGAGGCCTCCCCCTCGATCCGCATCAGCAGGTCGAAGAGCTCATGCGAGATACGCATGCTCTCGCGCCCCGAATGTCCCATACGGATCTCGGAAACCGTTTCCTGACGATCTTCCGCTGTGTAAGAGCGAATACGATGAAGGGATGCATACGGAGGCAATGAAACGCCCAGTGTACACCAATCCGGCAGTGTTGCCGGCCGCTTCTCGACGAGGAATGGCTTAACTACAAGTCCGTCCAGGTCGGTCGTCAAGAAGGTGACGATGGCGTCTGAAACGGAATCGACGATCGGCTCGGCATTGTTGTTAAAGGACGTGTTTAGAAGAACCGGGATGCCGGTTCGCTTCTTGAATGCATTAATGACATCCCAATAGGCAGGATTTGTGTTGCGCGAGACCGTTTGCAGCCGAGCAGTTCCATCAACGTGCGTGACCGCACCAAGCACGCTATGGTGGGCCGCCCGCACACGAACCACGAAGTTCATGAAGGGAAACTCCCGCTTGCCGCCTGGGAGCTCAAAGAACTCGCTTGCATCCTCCTCCAGCACTGACGGCGCAAACGGACGATAGCCCTCGCGCTTTTTGACCATCGCGTTTATCCGGTTCTTGTTTTCCGCTGGCCGCGGGTCGGCGAGAATGCTGCGGTTGCCAAGCGCACGTGGCCCGAACTCAGAACGGCCCTGAACCCAGCCGATGACAGCGCCATTTGCCATCCAGTCCGCTGCACTCGCTGCGATGTCATCACTACGTTGAAAATCGAGGTGGCTGGACCATGCATTGAGCTCGTGTTCTATGGCTTGCTCGGTCCCGAGATCGGGTCCCCAATAGACGTCCGACAATCGCTCGCGCGGCGCGGGCCGGCCCAGCTCGTTTGACATCATCAATGCGGCGCCGAGTGCGCAACCGGCGTCATGCGCCGCGGGCTGGACGAAGATGTCGTCGAAAAGGCCGGAATAGAGCAGCTTACCGTTCATCGTGCAATTGTGGGCTACGCCTCCCGCCAGGCACAAGCGCTTCATGCCCGTCGCTTCGCGATGATGCCGCAGGATATGAAAGATGATCCGCTCCAGCGCTTCCTGCAGCGAAGCGCTGACGTCTCGATGCTGCTGTGTGAATGCCATTCCCTTTCGCCGGACCTGGATGCTGCGGATCAAGGCCGGGCCGATTCGATCCAGATGGACCCGATAACCGCCATTGTCCAACAATTCATAGAACTGCGCGAAGAGCTCGCGATAGGGCGCAGGGTCCCCATAGGGGGCAAGCCCCATCACTTTGTACTCGTCGAACAACCCGTAGCCGAGATAACGGATCGCCTCGAGATAGAACAGCCCCAGAGAGTTATGTTCTGGAAAGCTTGCGAGTTGCGAAATTTCGGTGCCAGACCCTACTGCCAGCAGACCTGAGAGAAAGTCTCCGCCACCGTCGACCGTAAAGATCAGGCTTTGCTCGAATCCAGACATGGCAAATGCGCTCGCGGCATGCGCTTCATGGTGATTTACGAAGAACACGCGCGACGCATCGACTTCGGTGCGGAACTCCCGCGCCAGCAGCTGACGTAGCAACAGTTTGGCGTCTAACGGCACGGCCTGAGAAAGAAATAGCCGCTCCAGCATGGTATTGCAGTAGGATTCAGTCGCGTAGAACGCGATGCGGTCGATCTCGCCAAGCTCCACTCCTGCAGCTGAAAGGCAGTATCGGATCGAGTTGCTTGGCAACTTGTTGGAGTGCTTGACTCGATTGAGGCGCTCTTCTTCGACAGCAGCAAGCACGCGGCCATCCCGCACGAGCACTGCAGCGCCATCGTGCAGAAATGTATTGGGCAGCTCGGCCGAGTTTTGATAGATTCTGTCCAGACCGCCACTCACTCCGAGACACAACATCTCGCTCTCCATTTGGTCATGACAGGAAGGCGAACCGCCCTCCCCAACTAGTTCGTCTGTACTGTCACGCTCCCTCGGCCACGCGGGCCAGGAAGCACAACCAATGCTTTGCGAAGTCCGGCCCGGCGCCGAGCCGGCTCAGCCTATTTGGGTGCTGGGCGTTCCCGCACCGTCCGACCGATCCGGCGCCGTGCGCCCGGCTTGTTATAAAGCCATTGCGACTGCCCCTGTCGCAGCTCACGCTACCTCAACCAAGACAGCGCATCGCGAATTCCGTCAACGCAGCAGACGGCGCCGAAACAATACCGTCGACACAAAGAAAGGTAATACCGCGTACATGCAGAGCGCACCGACATGGAAGGCAGCCCCGCCGCTGGCCGCACGGTCCAGCATCGCCGGGCGGATGAGATCGACCGAATGCGCCAGCGGCAACAAGCCGGCGATGTGCTGAAAGGAGCTCGGCAGTTGGCTCATCGGAAAGACTGCGCCACACAGAAACACCATGGGTGTCAGGATTAGCGTCTGGTAAAACACGAAGTAGTCGTAGCTCGGCGCAAGAGATATGACGACCATCGCCAAACTTGCAAAGACAAGGCCGGTCAAGGCCACCGTCGGCATCGCATACAAAATGGACGCCCAGGACGCATAACCCAGCGTCGCAGCGACAATTCCGATTGCGGTTCCGGCCAGAACGGACTTACTGGCTGCCCACACCAATTCGCCCAGAACGACGTCGCCAAGCGTGAGTTGTGTGGACAGGATTGCTTCCCAGGTACGCTTGGCATCCATCCGAGCAAAGGTTGCATACATGGTTTCAAAGGTCGCGGACGTCATGGCGCTGGTCGCGACCATGCCTGCTGCCAGGAACGAGATGTAGGAGGTCCCTTCAACACGACCCACGATTAGCCCGAGCCCAAAGCCAAGGCCAAACAGGTTGGTTATGGGATCTGCGAGGTTGCCGAGAACCGATGCAAGCGCGACTTTCCTCCATGCCAGGAAGTTTCGACGCCATACTGCAATCCAGTTGTACGCATTAGCGGGCATTAGCGCCGCATAGCTTTCACCCATCCCTCACTTCTCCATCTCGCGTCCGGTCAGCCGCAAGAACACGTCTTCGAGATTCGGCGGCCGCTGCAGAATGCGAAGGCCCGCTCGGCCGCGCAGTTGAACACGTACTTGCTCCGGATACGGCGCATAGCAAAACAGCGTCTCTCCACTCACTTCGATATTCCGAGTATAAGGCTTGAGCCATTCACCGAGCTCATGTGGATCACCGCCATAGATCTCGATCACGTCGCATCCGATATGCTCGTCGATCAAGGCGTTCGGCTTTCCTTCGGCTATCTTGCGTCCACTCTTGAGCACGCAAAGCCGATCGCATAGGCGTTCGGCTTCTTCCATGAAGTGGGTGGTGAGCAGGATTGTCTTGCCACGCGCAAGCAGAACGCGCAGACGCTCCCATATCAGGTGCCGCGCGTGCGGATCGAGGCCGGTCGTGGGCTCGTCCATCACCAGCAGATGCGGATCATTGATCAGGGCCCGCGCCAGTGTCAGCCGACGCTTCATGCCGCCCGACAGATGCGCGACGCGGACGTTCGCCTTGCTTTCCAGCCGTGCAAACTCGAGCAACGAGGGTACGATCGTCTCAACCTTGCGAGCACTCAAGCCGAAATAACGGCCAAATACCAGCAGGTTTTCGCGTACGGTGAATTCGAGCTCGAGGTTATCGAACTGCGGCACAACGCCAACGCGCATACGTGCTACACGCGCGCGCGCAGGCACAGGCTCGTTGAGGATTGTAATCTTGCCCGCATCCGGCGAGATCATCCCGAGCAGCATACGCGCAATCGTGCTCTTGCCGGCTCCATTTGGCCCGAGCAGACCAAAGCATTCTCCGCGCGCAACCGAGAACGACAGCTCATCGACGATGATTTTGTCGCCAAATGATTTTCTGACGCCGGCAAGGTCGATTGCTGCGGTGGACATGTTCATCTTAGGCTGACAAAAGGCGTTCAGCCGAAGTTGGCTTGCTTACGACGGTTTTGGTCCAGAGCAGGCCGTCGCACCACACATGCTCTACGCGCCCCCACTGGCAGGCGGCGGCCACGTCCGGGAAGAATCCTCGTCCATGGAGGTTGGCACTCGTATTGCAGAGCAGCGGAATGCCGGTGAGCTGTTCGAACTCGACGAGCAGCTCGGCGATTTTGTGTGGAGAGTTGCGGGCGACTGTCTGCAACCGCGCGGAGCCATCCAGATGGACGATAGCGGGGACCTTATCGCGCCACTCCTCCCGGGTCTGGTGATCGAACAGCATATAAGGATCTGGCGTCCCGGGACTGAAGATCTCCGGCGCCCGATCCTCCAGGCAAATCGGCGCTACTGGCCGGAAATGCTCGCGGCGCTTGATGTCGTTGAGGTGATCTTTCATTGCCGGCAAGGTCGCTGCTGCAAGAATGCTTCTGCCACCCAACGCCCGTGGCCCAAGCTCGGCGCGTCCCGATAGGAAGATTACGGGTTTGTTGTCAGCAAGAATGGCCGCAAGCTCGCGGAGAGTGCATGGTGCAGGCTCCCATTCTGACGGACTTTCGCTGGCCTGCAGCGCCGGACCGCTATAGACTGACCATTCTAGTGGCCCGAACCCCTTTTGTGCCGCCATCGCGCTGCAAGCGGCGCCAATTGCCGAGCCGCTGTCATTTGGAAACGGCGGCACCCAGACCTCATCGAACAGTCCCGTCGCCCGAAGCGCACTGTTCCACTTGATATTGAGCCCGCACCCCCCGGCTACACATAGGTTTCTCGCGCCCGGAAGCGACGAGTGTCGCAGCAAAACCATCGCAATTTCCCGGACAAGAAGACGTTCCAGGAACACATGAAACGACGCAAGGACGTCTTCGGCTCGCTTGGCCGTCAAGCGCAGCGCGCTCGCCTCAAAAAAGTCGTGTACAGCGGCAAGCGATGCCTCAGCATTGTTGATGTCGGCGCGGTAGCGACGGGCCTGCTCCGTATCCGCAGCGAAGCGCTTTTCGTAAAGCTCCTGAAACACAGCCACGATGGTTTCGTCGAAAGAGCCAAGCGCAATATAAGCCATCAGCTTGCCGGCGATGCCCAAGTCCCAATTGGTGCGATTCGGCTGCCTGTAAGGGCCAAAATGAAGGCCCGCGGCAGCATAGGAATGACCGATCATTGGAAACAGACTGGCAATGAGTCGGGCGCCTCGAGGTTCGACATAGTAGAGACGTGGAAAGATGCAGCCATCCCATACCAGACAGAACGCGGGCTTTCCGGCGCTGGCAAACGGGCTGGTGCTGTATGCCGAGGCGACGTGGCCGGTGACGTGCGGGTAACTCTTATAGGGAAACACCTTGCCGCCAAGGATCAGGCCATAGCCATCGACTGAATCTAGAAGGCCCTCGGCATGGCGCTCGACATATGGCGCCCCCTTCAACGCGATTGGAACCGCCCCACTGAGAACCTGGAACTGCGACTCGATCTCTCCATCCCAGCCGTCGATGACGAACTGATCAATATCTCGTGGATCCAGGCCATGCTCAGCCAACGCGAGCACGACTGCATCGAGGTTATCGACAGATTGATACCGTGGATTGTTGCCGCGCTTCTCTTGTTCGGTGCAAAAGACAAGCTGTCCGTCCTCGACGACAGCGATTGCCCCATCATGTGTTAACTTGATGCCACAGATGCGCATACGACCCCCTGGCCCTAATGACCGTAATTTGGTTGTTCTGACGAGTTAATCGGCTTCCGGAACAGCACGAGCAAACAGTCTTCATTGACCGACTCAGTATGGCAATGAAGACGCTCGATCTCGGATAGGTTCTCATTGAAGAGAGAAATCACTGTTTCCGCACCGGCAGCGTGCCCACAGCGTCGACACGGAGCATCACGCGCGGACCCGAACACCAGAGCGCCATTTGGTGCAAGCATACCGACCAGATTGAGGATGGCTGTGTGCATCTCGGCGATGTCCTTGAGGTAGTAAAGAACCTCGGCCACGACGATCAGATCGAACTGCTCAGCCGTCGAGAACTGCTGAATGTCGCATGTTATCCATGTGATATGTGACCACCTCTTGGTCCGCTGGCGCGCACGCTCGATCGCCTGAGGCATGACATCGACCACGGTGAGCCTTTGGCAGTGCGGCGCCAGCATTTCGGTGAACGCACCGGCTGCACATCCGACCTCGAGGGCATGCACAACGTCACCGTTGCAACGCGACATCCGCAGCATCTGCGCGTATCGCTCCTGCTCGAACGAATTGCTGTCGAGCCGCCATGGATCATCGACAGCCAATTCGCGCTCCAATAGCTGATAGTTCTTGTCCGATGTCACGGGGGCATCCAACCTATTTGTAGGCGCTCGATCGCTCGGGACCGCAAACACTCTCGGTCGCCGCCACGCTCGATGCACGGTGCGAAAGCCCGGGCTTACAAATTGCGGCAGAGCTCACACCACTTCTCGCGGAGCTTATTCCGGTGGCCGCATGCGGAATGACAGCTTTATTCTCTCCGTCGCTTGCCACCATGACTTTACGCGACAGCCAATCGCTATTGCTCAATGTACAAAGCGCGTAGGCTTTCATCGGCAGCAAGAGAAAGATATTGATGGGTGTGTGAAGCGAGAAGCCGAGAAACCGCATATCGCGAGCACGGAACGCTGCCACACTGCACCGGACCATCGTCATGGCCGCAATCGTCAGCACCGTCCACCAGGCCACTGACCCGCCGATGACGAACTGCGCGAGCGCAGCCAGTGATGAGAGGGCGAGAAGCAAGGGGCCGAGATTTTGTCCGACAACGTCGAGCGTCAGATAGCGATCCAACTCGGGCAGCAAGCGCAACGCAAGAAATGTGTCTCGAAAGGTACTGCGCGCCCAGCGTAGTTGCTGTCGCAGATATGGTCCAAGGCTGTCCGGCACCACTGTTGCTGCGATCGCGTCGGGGACATACTCGGTTCGAAACCCCGCCTTGAGCATAAGGATCGTTAGATGACGATCTTCGCCGAAATCACTTGGCTTTCCACGAAAAAATTGCGTTTCGTATTGATCAAGCAGCAAGGCGAGCGCAGAGCGACGATACATGGCACACGGCCCGCAGCAGCACATCACGGCGCCGAAGCGTGCCTGCGCCGCGCGCTCTTCGTTGCAAGCCAACCAGTATTCCATATCGATCAGCTTGGTCAGCCAGGTCTCGTTGCGATTGCTCGCTACCAACTGCCCCATGGCCGCGCCGACGTCGGGGTCCTGCATCTTCGATACAAGCTTCGTGACCACGTCGACGGCAAGGATCGTATCCGAGTCGACGTTCAGGACCAGATCGCCGGAAGAGCTGCGTATCGCAGCAATCTGCGCCTTGCGCTTTCCGACGTTCTTGGCCATCAAGATGATGCGAAACCTCGGATCGCTCGCATAGATTTTGTGTACGGGTCCCAACAGATCGCGATTTGCGGATCCATCGTCGACCACAATGACTCTCAGTTTTCCGGCGTAGTCTTGACTTGCAATCGACGCGAGGCATTCGGAGAGTGTGTTTGGGTCCTCATTGAAACAGGGCACGATTACATCCACGCTGGGCAGAACCACCCCGGCTTGCTCGAGATCGTTCTGCAGCGATGAGGGATTGGTCGGCTGAGCGTAAAGCGCCTGCGCGCTCTTGTAGATGGTCGAGAGCAGCGCATAAGACGAAACGGCGACAGCGCTGGTTGTAGCGAGCAGATCCATGGGGTGCCAGTTTTGTTCAGTGAAGTTGAGGAAGCGGATGGATTTCGAACCCGCGCAGTTGCAGTGCCGGAATCAGATATGCCAGCGCCCTCACCGTCTGTTCACGCGAGGTACTGTCGATGCACGACGCCTCCTCGCCGGGCGGATATCCGTCGTGCAGGAGCACAATTGCTCCCGGGCGAACAGCCGCCAGCACTGACTTCACGATGCTATCAACCCCAGGACGCGACCAATCTCTCGGATCGACCGACCAGTGCACAGCAGCGAGGCCAGCCTTGGCCGACGTAGCAAGCACGTCTTCGGTCCATATGCCGTAGGGTGCCCGCATGTGCCGGGGCAACGCTTGTGGGCATGCCAATCGGATTGCCCTGCTCGCCGTTAGCACCTCATCATGTATCTCCGCTGCTTCGCATCTGGACAGATCGGGATGCGTCATCGTGTGGTTCGCAACCTCGTGCCCCTCGGCGATCATTCGTCGAATGAGTTCAGGTTGGTCGGCCGCGTACGTGCCGATAACGAAGAAAGTCGCGGGGACCCGATGTTGCGTCAGGACATCGAGGACGAGCGGCGTGCAAAATGGATTGGGCCCATCATCGAAGGTCAAGTAGACCGAACGACTTCCGCTAACGTCGCCGTAGTTGCACCGCACCGCAGATAGGGGGATGAGTTCATTCACAGCTCGGGCCCGTTCCGATCGATAATTGTTCCCGCCGGCCACTCGCCCATTGAGCGTCCAACTGGGAACACCACCACGAGCACGTCTTCGATGCGGATCGGCGACAAATTGGGGTAGACATCTGCCTGGGTGGAGCGGACGCGAATGCCTGGCATGAGGGTTGCCAACCCTCGCCTTCCGACCAGTCTGGTCAGATGCTTCTCAAGTGCGGGCCGGACCGTACCAAAGCCGAACGGCACCCCAAGCTCCTGCAGCGCAGGATACATCACGCGCATTGAGTGGCTAATTCCAAGCCCCTCAAGATCTGGACGGACGGCATACAATCCCAGTTCGGCCACGAGAAGATCAACGCCGCCAATCTTGATGAAGCGGCGCAGTAAGCCAATATGAGCAGCGACGCCGTGCGCGTCGTAACCGATTACGCGCATTTCAGGTCTTGCGCCGGCCCAACTTCGAATACCCTCGAATGGCTGTGCATTGAATGCACCAGTCGGCCCATAGCTCTTACGAAAGAAATCGGCGAGCTCGGCATGATCGGCGAGCTGCAGCTCGCTTTCCCAGCGAAGGCTCCACTGGACCTGAGTGCGCGCGGAAGGCTCTTCCGCAGACGGCGACACGGCAATATTCATGGCGGACTTCCCTGCGCCAGTAGGGATGAGAGCGGATATAGTCACGTAAGACACTCGCTATTCGCCGAACCGCTGATCAATCTGGAATGTGTTGGCATGCGGCATCCGCGCTCGACTATTCTCGCCAGGTCGCCCGAGAGTTGACTGAATCGGAGTGGCGCCATCGTTGGCGGCGAGACGATGGCGCAGCTCGCACGTGTCGTTCCAGCAATGCCATGGTCGACATATGCCCGGACATCCCAATGAGGCGATCGGGTTGTGCAGACTCCATCTGCATCCTGGGAGAGCTCCGTCGCGCCCAAGATCGCGATCGGCATTACCCTCTCTGAGGGCTGCCCATCGGTGTGTGAAAGCTCATCGAGGACACACGCGGCGGGCACTAGATCAACTTCGGTCTTATGCATCTTCGACTCGCCTTGTATTGCGATGGACAGGCGCGCCATTTGGCCAGTCGCCGGAAGTATTCGGCATCTGCGATCTGCGCACGCTGCTTGGTCGCGACACTAAGGTGAGGCTGAGCACGCCCTCAAGTGTACGCGGGTAAACCGCCGATATGGAAAGGGATGGAACGCGCATACGAAGGTTTATCGAGGCCTGCCTAGCGTCGCATCGCGTGAGAGTCGCACCTATAACAGGCGCAACGCGCGTGCGGCAGAGATAGCCACTTCGCACACGGATTCGGCAGATCCTCGCACGTCCAGGATTTCTTCTCGGAGCCCGCGTACGACCAATAGCCATCGTGGCATACCTAATTCATTTTCCAAACTGATGTTTGCTATCCAACAATCCGCAGTTTGGTAAAATCGATTGTTTCGATAGAACACATCCACACGATGGATAGACTCACGACATGCGGTTCAAGGGACTTGATCTAAACCTTCTCGTTGCGCTCGATGCTCTAATGACGGAGCGCAACCTCACAGCGGCGGCGCGCCAAATTAACCTGAGCCAGCCCGCCATGAGCGCTGCGATCGCGCGGCTGCGCAGCTACTTTCGCGATGAATTGTTTACGATGAGAGGTCGCGAGCTCGTCCCGACACCCGGCGCGGAGGCGCTTGCGGGTCCGGTTCGCGAGGCCCTGCTGCACATCCAACTCTCGATCATTTCTCGGGATGCGTTCGACCCGACCCTGTCGAGCCGACGCTTCAGGGTCATTCTCTCCGATTTCATGACAATCGTGTTTTTTCGGAGAATTGTTGATCGTATCGCACAGGAGGCGCCTGCGGTGCGCTTCGAATTGCTGCCATTTTCCGATGAACCCGGTGAGCTGCTTCGCCGCGGCGAAGTGGATTTTCTCATTTTGCCGGAATTGTTCATGTCGAGCGCGCATCCTAAGGCGACGCTATTCGATGAGACCCTCGTATGCGTGGGATGCCGCACGAACAAGCAGCTATTGCGACCACTTACATTCGAGAAATACAATTCAATGGGGCACGTCACCGCCAAGTTCGGACGGGCGCTGAGGCCCAACCTCGAGGAGTGGTTCTTGCTCGAGCACGGCTTGAAAAGGCGCATCGAGGTCGTTGTGCAGGGCTTTAGCCTGATTCCGCCCATATTGTTCGACACGGGCCGCATAGGAACAATGCCCTTACGTCTAGCCAGACACTTCGAAAAGTGGATGCCCCTGCGGATCGTCGAGCCACCACTCCCACTGCCCACTTTTACCGAGGCCGTGCAGTGGCCTGCGTTCCACAATACCGATCCGGCGAGCATTTGGATGCGGCGGATATTGTTGGAGGAGGCGTCCAACATGGGATCTGCAGATCGGAAACTACCAACGCGCAGGCGCTGCTAGGTCCACCACAAGCTGCTCCGGCAGATGCAAATATCCCACTCATCATTCGACGTGTCTGCCTTGTCATTTTAGCTTCCCGGACGGCCATGCTGCAAAACGCACGCGCGAGCCGGCCCGGGATTGTGAACGATTGCCGGCCCGTGCGCCTAACGATCCCGCAAACCGTGTAGTGCGCCTGTACTGCACGCGAGGTCCGACGCCATCGCGGAAGGACGCGAGCTTTCGAGTACGATGGTATTTGGCGAAGCGAATTAAATCGCTTGAACCTGACACTGCGTCAGGTTGTAATTTGCCTCCTGACCAATGCTGCGCAGGCGGACGTCAACGGGTCACATCGCGTGAACTCCTGGCTATGGCAGGATAGGCACTAAGGCTGGTTTGCCAATGGCGGCTCGACTAAGTCGAGTTGCGAGAGTGCCGGGAATCGACGAGATCGATCAGGTTGGCGCTCCCGACGGCTCGAGCCGCAGGTCGTCGTCCCCGAGCGCACTGCGTGCCATTCTGCGATGCTCCGCGAGCTTCTTCGCAATCGCACGAGAGGAACTGAGTTGATTCGCGCGAGCCAATGACACCGCTTCAGATGCAGCCGTTGTCGCTCATGGTATGCACTGTAAAAGACGAGCGCGTCGGATAATGAGATATGCGTTTCAACGGCCTTGATCTGAATCTTCTCGTCGCCCTTGACGCCCTAATGACTGAGCGCAGCCTTACCGCAGCTGCACGCAAGATTAACCTCAGTCAGCCGGCCATGAGCGCAGCCGTTGCCCGGCTGCGTTCCTATTTCCGTGATGAGCTGTTTGCGATGAGAGGCCGGAAACTTGTCCCGACGTCACGCGCGGAGGGGCTGGCGGCACCCGTTCGTGAGGCTCTGATGCACATCGAGCTCTCCATTATCGCGCGCGACGCATTCGACCCGGCGCAATCGAATCGGCGGTTCAGGATCGGCCTTTGCGATTTTATAACGATCGTATTCTTCCGACATGTCGCCGAGCGTGTCGCGCGCGAAGCTCCTGCCGTCAGCTTCGAACTGGTAGCGCTCGCCGATGAGCACGATGAACTTCTCCGGCGCGGCGAGCTTGATTTCATTATCCTCCCGGAACCATTCATGTCCAGCGCGCACCCGCGGATAGCCCTGTTCGAGGAAAGGCTCGTGTGTGTAGGCTGCGGCACGAACGGCGAGCTACGGCGACGGCTTACATTTGATCGATACATGACGATGGGCCATGTTGCGGTTAAGCTCGGAGTTGCGCGCATGCCTCCCATCGAGGAGTCGTTTCTACTTGATCGCGGCCTGAACCGACGCATCGACATCCTCGTGCACAGCTACGGCATGATCCCGCCCATGCTGATGGGCACGAGCCGGATA
This sequence comes from Bradyrhizobium elkanii USDA 76, assembly GCF_023278185.1. NCBI lineage: Bacteria > Pseudomonadati > Pseudomonadota > Alphaproteobacteria > Hyphomicrobiales > Nitrobacteraceae > Bradyrhizobium > Bradyrhizobium elkanii. The sequence goes on from NZ_CP066356.1 coordinate 7,126,556, forward strand.
GGAACCATGCCTTTAAGGCTCGTTAAGCATTTCGAAACAACGATGCCCCTTCGGATCGCCGAGCTTCCGCGGCCGTTCCCAACATTTACCGAAGCGGTCCAATGGCCTGTCCTTCAGAACAGCGATCCGGAAAGCATCTGGATGCGAGAGATATTGTTGCAGGAGGCGGCTCGCATGACCTCTACGAGTGATGATTGCTCCATGAGCTACGCTTCGGAGCAAGCGGACACTGAAGGACGCCTGACGAGCGTTGCCTCGCGACTATCGTGACTCCTCTCAAGGACGTGCACGCCTCCTATATCCCGCTGCATGTCTCTACAGCCACACTTTAGACTTCTCCTGCTCTAACTCACGTCCAGCGTCTTCGCTGCCGACGGCTATCATGACGTTGCCGCGGGATTTGCAAATTGGCATGCCGCCCGACGTCAGGTGGCAGTTCAAGTCACCTATTGAGTTGTTTCAGAGGGGCCACACGTCAGAAGCGCCGCACCAAGCGCTCGATACATCGCGCGGGCCAGGCCCCGCCCTTGAGCGCGGCCTCACGTAGCGGCATGAGCAAGATCAACTCGGGGCTCGCGCCATCCGCGCTCAGAACCAGTCGTGCTCCGAATGCGCGGAGTCGATTCCTCCGCCGAGCCGCACATGACGCGCGGCCAGCCCGCCGAGCGATTGTACAGATGACGGGAATCGCTCGTGCTATTTTGCAAGACACCGCGCGCCTGTGTTGCCTTGTCGCATCACCTTAAGGCGCCATGCATCTTCCTCGCTCCGCGCCGCTGATCTGACTTCTTTTGGCCCTATCGCGGCCAAACGTCTTGACGACGTGCGCCGCCTTGGCGCAATGACAAACAAGGAGCCGACCGTTGGAACAGTACAGCGGCGTATTCGATCCGGAAGAACTATCTGTCTTAGGAAGCCTGTTTGATGGCGCAATCAATGCGTTACCGCCGTCGATGCGAACGCCTGAAAATCGGACCGCAGTCGCCAAACTCATCTTGGATAGTACAGAGAGCGGCGCGTCCAGGCTGGCATGCCTGATGAACTTGTTGATCATCATTTCACCTAAGGGTTGATCGCCAACCATTCTGAGGATAGTCACCATCTCTTACGCTGGAATGGAAGACGATCCAGCTAGAGCTTTGAAATAGCTTGAATCATACGTGACGTCAGGTTGTAGGCTTTGAAATTGAACAACATGAGCAAAGCTACACCACGAAGGCGTCGATGGCGCATTGGCGAACTTGCAGAGGCGACCGGAGTGACGGTACGCACGCTGCATCATTATGAACATACCGGGCTCTTGGCCGCATCGGAGCGCACAGACGGCGGTCACCGGATGTACGATCGTGAAAGCGTCCAACGAGTTCATCAGATTCGCGCGTTACGTGAGCTTGGCTTCTCCCTTCACGAGATACGTAAGGCAATGGAGGGCACTACCTCACTCATTGACCTGCTGCGCAAACATTTGGAGCGGATCGAACTTCAAGTCGCTCGAGCGACCCTGTTGCGAGATCGTTTACGCGACATGACGACAGGCAGTGAGATCCAGGTAAGTGTAGATGAGCTGCCTGCAACCTTGGACGCGATGTCTAAGGTCCAGACGCGTAGTCAGACGTCCCGATGTACGTGCAAATTGGCTATAGAGCGCGAGGAGCGGTGGAGGCGAATCCGCGACGAACTGCGTGATTGCATGGATCGGGGCGAACACCCTTGCGGTGAGCGAGCGAAAGCTGTGGCGGTTGCAGCGCGGCTGCTGATCAGCGAAATCGCCGGAGCCGATTCGCGCGTTTCAACGATCCTGAAGGTCCTTGCGCGGTTGAGTGCCCCTCGCAGTCTGGCCGGTTGGGATCCTACTCTTATGCAGTATCTCGACCTCGCCCTTGCGGGGCTGGAGGATCAGCCGTACTGACGGCCTGGGCGCAGGGATGCGCAGGATCTCGCTGATCATTCCGCCGAGACCACGGTTTATTAGTTTCTCACAAAGGGACTTGAACCGCACGTAACGTCAAATTGTAGGCTCTATCATGGTCGCGGCGTAGCCAAGCTGACGCGCACGACTTCGCTTGGCAGAAGCGACCACATCAGGCTTGGAAGCAAATCGAGCCGCCGGCGCTGGCGGTTCACTTCAGGTGAGCATTGGAGCCCTACAATGTTGGGTCGGCGTTACGTTTTAGCTGCCAGTGCAGCACTGCTCTTCTGCGCCGTCGGCTCGACTACGCGCGCCTCCGACGTCAATATTGCCGTAGCTGGTCCTATGAGCGGAAGCAGCGCGGCGTTTGGCGCACAAATGCGCAATGGAGCGGCGGCCGCCGTCGAGGCTTTGAACGCGTCGGGCATACTTCCCGATACCAAGCTGATATTGACCGTCGTCGATGACGCTTGCGACCCCAAGCAAGCCGTCGCAGTTGCGAATAAACTCACAACCGAGCGCGTCCGGCTAGTCGTTGGTCACTTTTGTTCTTCTTCGTCGATTCCGGCCTCTGACGTCTACGATGAAGCAGGCATCATTCAAATGTCACCTGGCTCGACAAGTCCTCAACTGACAGAACGTGGCCTTAAGACGGTGTTTCGGATTTGCGGCCGTGACGACCAACAGGGTCTCGTTGCAGCTGAGTACATTCACGCAAATCACCATAACGAGACGATCGCAGTGCTCGACGACAAGAGCACGGCGGGTAAGGGCATTGCCGACGTGGTTGCGGCACAGCTGCAGAAATCCGGCGAGCACGTCATTCGAAAAAGCTACATAGCCGGTGAAAAGGATTACGCAGCACTGGTCTCAAGAATGAAGAAGGACGGCGTGCGGGTCGCCTATATCGGCGGCTATCATACCGAAATTGGACTGATCGTACGCCAGGCGTCAGAAGCAGGTGCCGGCCTCATCGTCATGGCAAACGATCCACTGATGACCTCTGAATTCTGGGCCATTACCAGCAGTGCAGGAAATGGCACATTGTTCACCTTCATGGCCGACCCCGTCAAGAATGCCAAAGCGGCCGGCATCGTGGCCAGACTCAGCGCTGCCAATCTGTCTGCCGAAGGATACACGCTTTACGCCTATGCAGCAGTCCAAGCATGGGCAGAGGCGGTAAAGCGGGCCAGCTCTTTCGATGCTCGACGAGTGGCCAGCGCACTTCGTTCGTGGCCGATCGATACCGTGATAGGCCCAATACTGTTTGATTTTAAAGGAGACAACGCGGCTCCTGGATTTCTCGTTTACCGCTGGCGTGACGGGCATGTTGAAGCCGTCAAGCAGAACTGATCGGGGACGACGAGCAACCTCCCACAATTCAGCCAGTGATACAGAGAATGAAACGCCCTCACGACCTTGGTGCGGCCCTACTGGCGTGCACTCTTATACTCGCGGTTTTCGGAGCATTTTTGGCGTTCGCTGCAGCGCTGGCAGAGCTGCCTGACGTCGATCCACTGGGGGATGAGTTGCGTCCGATGATAAACAAGTAGTGCTTGTGCAAACCCTCAGTATCGCACGACCACCTTGGCAGGCATGTCTTGATCAGACCGATGGTCGCTCTTTTTGGTTCACCGGCTCCTCCTCAAGTAGGCCTCTATGCCGTCTGCAACGGCTCGGCGACATCACGAAGTGCCGGTGGTTTCTTCCCACAACGTAGCCATGGAACTCAATTTGCATCAGCAATTTGCGTCATCGAGCCGGCATACCGACAGATGCACATGCGCGCTGCACTCTATGAGCAGGCGCGCCCCGTGCGAGGTCCTGCGAACAGCACACGGCAAGACGGCCAATTGGCGTTCCGACCGAACAGCTCTCCTCGTGACTTGCGTTGCCATCAATGGGCCCCCATTCCCGCTGTCCGCCGCCTTACTGGAAGGCTCGTTACCGTCCTGGCACGGCAATGCCGACATGCGAGGAAAAGCTCCACCTTGGAGCGAACCGCCGTCAGGCCGGCCGCCGCGACATGCCAATGGGCTGGCTACACACGAGCCAGAACATTCTCGACATCAATGTGATCGGCCATGCCATCGGCGTGCGCATCTTTGGGCGCCGTTATGCCTTCGCGAACAACCTTCGGCCTGTCGGGCCTGAAAGGCAGGAAGTTGCAGCCGACTTCGCTGAACTTGACCCTTCTGGAGTACCCTCCGACCCAAGCGTCGTGCTGGCGCGCGGCAGCTGACCTCCTATTGGCAATTTGCTCTGGCCGGAGTGCAAGTCCTCCCCCAAGAAGGGCGGACAGATGAAGCGACCGAGATTCACGGAAGAGCACATTATCGCGATATTGAGGGAGCATGAGGCCGGCGCGAAAGCGGCCGATCTAGCTCGTAGGCACAGGATCTCTGAGGCGGCAATCTACAATTGGAAAGCCAAGTTTGGCGGCATGGACGTTCCTGCGGCCAAGCGATTGAGGGCCCTGGAAGAGGAGAACGTGAAGCTAAAGATGCTTCTGGTGGAGCACATGCTCGGTGTGACGGCCCTTCGCGAGCTCCTGTCAAAGTAGTGATCAGACCGCCATTTGCAGATTCTCATGACCCAATCGCATCGTGCAAGCTCGGTGCCTGCACCCAACGAGAGAAGTCAAAAGCGGTCAAATAGCGAACGAGCCGTCTTTGAGACAGACGACATCAGGCAACCGGGACTTCTGTTCCACAAACGGAGATGATCAAGTGAAAAACAGCCCTCCTCCAAGACTAACGTGCGGCATTTTCGACCATTTGGACGACGACGGTCGCGATGTCGCGCGACAATACGAAGATCGCCTCAAGTTGGCGGAAGTGTGTGATTCTCTGGGATTTTACGCTTATCACCTAGCCGAGCATCACTGCACACCACATGGCAGAGGGCCGTCGCCGAATCTGTTTTTATCGAGCGTCGCGCAGCGTACCCAGAGACTGCGCGTTGGTCCGCTGGTCCTGTTGCTCAACCTCTATCATCCTTTGCGCGCGTTCGAAGAGATCTGCATGCTTGACCAATTGAGCGGCGGCAGGCTCGAGCTCGGTATCGGACGTGGCTCCCTGCCGACCGAATGGGGCTATTTCGGCGTCAGCGCGGACGCGGCGCCAGAGCGTTATGAGGAAGCCAGCGAAATCCTAAATGCCGCGCTTAAGGGGCATACGCTATCCTATCACGGACGATTTTTTGAGCTGAGCGAGATACCTTTGACCATGAAGCCTCATCAGCATCCATGTCCGCCGACCTGGATCACGAGCAGCCGGACCGAGTCGGCGGAATGGGCCGCTGAAAATGGCGCCAATCTGGCGTGCCAAGGCCGCTCCTCAGCTGTCCGAAACATTACGAATGCGTTCCGCTCGCATCGGGCGGGCATGACGGACGCGGACGATCGGGAGCCGTTTCTTGGTCTGCTCCGCATGGTCGTGATTGCGCAGTCTGACCGAGACGCCCATGCAGCAGCGGAAACCGCTTATCAGCGATGGCTCGAGAGCTTTAGATTCGTATACGAGCTGAACGCCATTCCGACACCACCTACCCTGCCGCTGACCTTCGATGCAGCGCTCGAGAACGAATTGTGCGTCGTCGGAACACCAGCTTCCGCCCGACAGCTCCTTCTTAACCAGATGGAGGAAGCGGGCGCCAACTACCTACTTTGCCAGCTTGCATTCGGGAACCTCCCGCTGGAAACTTCTCTATACACCGCAACCACAATCAGATCCGAGATCATCGCCAGACAATGACTATCCGATTTTGGCACCTCAGAGAGGCAGCGCGTCGCGACCTCCATCTATGATTGGATGTCCCGAAGTCGCTTATCTAGGACCTCCTGCCTTATTCAGCAGGAGGTCCAAAGACCGATGAGGACTGACTCGCCCCGATGACCATCGTGCAGGCCTCTCGGCCGACGTCGTCGGCGGTGACGTGAACTGATTTGGAGAGCGGCGGCATGTCAAGCCAACGTTGTTCATATGCTGCTGGCCTCATGCGTCTTCCAGAGCGGATCCCCCGATCGCGCGCGCTATCCGCGAGCTGGATGCATCCCATCAAAACTTTCGATTTTACCGTTCTTAACCAAATACCCCATAGTCAATCGCCGATTTTCGGAAAGCAGCCCTTCACGAACCACGTGTGACAATGAACCCAGTTTGCTTTGAGCGTCGTCGCCGGGCATCTCCAGCCGCGCGTGCCTGCATCACCAATGAGACTACCCCATCCTGCAAATCGCGGCACGTGCTGCGCACCCATAGTCGGATGGCGCATCGCAACGTCCCACGCGCCATCTACCGCGTAGTCGCCGACCTAATTGTCGTCATGCTAAAGGCGTTCCAGGAGATTGGCTCTCACGCACTCTTATCGGCTGGGGTCCATGCGTGCGCCGGCTAGGCCTCTGACAAGCGAACTGGGCCCTCGGCCAAGGCGAACCGGACCCCCACATCATCGTGGTCGGCGATTCTCACTCGCTCACACCCTCAGCGCTACTCGGCGCTGGCCGCCTTCACCTGCTTTCTGCAAACTTGCACCGCGGTCATCTCATTCTATGCGCTGTTCGCGACTGACTGCGCGTGTGCACAGCCTTCTGCAGCGGCAATTCGTTCTCGTCACGCGCCTGCAGCCCCGCGAACGCGACAAACGACGCACCTCTTTACTTAGCCTAGGCCTGCTCTTAATTACTCTGGAGAAACACCGTGGAACTCGATCCTTCCAATTCGCGTATACAGGACCTGAAGCACCGCATCGACCTGCAACTGGGCATCGTTGCCGCCCTCATCGGTGAAGAAGGCAACGAACTCGAAGCGGTCCGGCTGCTTAACGCACTCACAAACGAAATGATAAATGCGGAGCTTGCGCTCGGTCAGCTCGGCGATGCGAGGACCAACGGCTACACTAGCGACGGGCAAACAGCGCGAATGTCGGCGGACCGCGGCATCTATCATCCAGAAGACCTTCAGGCCTTGGGCCGGCTTTTCGATCAAACAGTGGCAGCTTTACCTGAGGCTCTGCGTACGCCTGCCAACCGAATTAAGATCGCCAAACTGATTCTGTCGCGTGCAGCGGAGTGACGTTCGATTCGGTGTACTCCGGCCGTTGAGGACGCGATGAAACGCCATTCATAGCTGGGCTTACGCCGCGCTGCGGTTTTGCGCGCCCAGCACCGCAGCAAGGCTCAAGATTCAATGGGCTTATGTCTCGCGAGCGAGCCGCTTCCGTTGCCCTGTCATATTGCAACCTCCGGCATCACAGCGGGGTTTGAAAGGACGCCATCGCGCCGGGGAGGTCATCATCGACTCTCATCTCAGCTGGACTTTCTTGTATCAAGTACATCGTATCTATAATGACTTATATTCCGCAGCTAAGCGAATGAATGCGAAGCAACGTATGTGGCGACGCAGAGGCATGGTTGTCTCGTTCGGTACGTTTTCCTCAATGGTTCGGCGCTTGTGTTGCGGCAGCACCTCTTACATCCCGCAACGCACTACATTCCACGGCTCCTTGCAGGACAACACCAACCAGATCATCGCAATTACCCCGCATCTCGTCACCGCCTTCTCTACTGCACTCCCACTTGACGCAAAACGTCACACCACGCGGCCATGCGAACGGGTCAAACAACAGAAAGACGGGCGCGCCGTCGATCATGTTAGAACGCCGACAAACACTGTCCAGACTGCGTCACGCGCTTAGGCGGTGAATCGTACAAAACGGTCAATACTGGGGTTCAAACGCTTCGTATTTCGAGGTTACGAATGTGGTGAAAGGTCAGCTCGTCCGCTAGCACCGTCGCGCCGACCCAATCTGGCCCGCTCTTCTAGTTTCTTGGATTAGCCACCACCACCGACCGCAAGCAATTTGGGCAATTCGGCATGAAAGCGCGCGATAACGCACGCCCGCCTTCGAGTGATACAGAATCATTGAACTGAATTTGATACTACGACGTTCGGTCATCCGCGCTTCAATAAGCGTCTGTATAAATCTGATCGTAGCGTCGACAGTGGCTCGATGCGTGAGCGCGCCTACGGACCCGATCTCTTGCTTGCTTGATAGGCCACCGGCACTCGATGCTTCGACAACGCGACCTCTTCGTATTCAAGATATCGATTGGAGTTTGAGATGGATCAGATCTCATCCGAGCAGATGCAGGCGCCCGAAATTCTCGTGAGCGCCGCGTTTGACAAGGCGTGGCGCTTTGTCGAGAAGGATCCGCTGCTGGCACATAATCACAAGACAGTACTTCATAGCCGATTGCGAGCTTCCCTGGAATCTTCGATAAGGAACGGCGAACGGAATACCTTGCATCTGGCGAACGAGGCGATACGAAAATTACGCGCAGAATTGACAGCCTCGACCAAGGCAGCAAGATTACTCACACTTCCGCGGCAATAACGATCAGCTATGTCACTGCTCTCCGCAATCTTAAGTCGCAGATTAGCATTCTCGATACATGGTTGTCGCATTATTTTTCCACCACTATTTTGCCCGAACCGCTTCTGAACTAATGCAGCGGGTACAAAGCGCCAAGCGCTGGGCAAGTCAGCTAAGGGTCAGAGTAAGCGACGACGAGGCAGGATAAGCTCGTTACCCCTTAACGTGACACTGTGCATACGAAGATTCTACTCATGCCCTAAACTCGGGACGCGCTTGGACAACTTCAGCGTAATGCCTCGTTAGGCGCTGCCGCATCCGCAAGCGCGAAGCAAATTAGCTACTAGAAGCAGGCAAGCCGCATCGACCTTTTTGGCTCCTCCGCGGGCGCACAGAGACCGTTGAGAAGCGTGCAAGAGTTACTATCGGCGGTATTGACCTTCGCTCATGGTGCGTGCCTATCGGCTAAGAGCATCTTGGTCGGGCTGTGCATGGCGATGAATGCGCGCCCAACAATCTGACGCAGCGTTCGATTCGACCCGTTTCTTGCAAAACAATGTTGTGCTGCAGTTACAGCAATTCGCGGCGATGTTGTTAAGACGCACAGCGCCGGGGGGCATCGAAAGGAACAACACTCGAATGAAGAATTTGCTGATTCTGACTGCATGCATCGGCGCACTCGGTGCGGCCGCTCCCGCATTTGGCGCGGACTTCGCCGGGCAGCCCCTCAACGTCAAAGCGCCTCCGCTGCCGGTTGCCCCCCCAGTTACCGACTGGACCGGCTACTATATCGGTATCAATGGGGGCTGGGGATCGAGCCATAATTGCTGGGATTTCAATGGCGTCACTCCCGAGGGCTGCCATAATTCGGCTGGAGCCACCGTCGGTGGTCAGATTGGCTATCGTTGGCAGATCTTCAATACAGTCTATGGCATCGAAGGTCAGGGCAACTGGGCCGATTTCAACGGCTCCAATGTCAGCACCGCCTTCCCGGCAGACGTCATTGGCACCAAGACGGATGCGTTCGGCTTGCTAACCGGTCACATCGGTTACGCGTTCAATGCCGTTCTGTTGTACGCTAAGGGCGGTGCTGCGGTGACCAGCAACACCTATCACATCAATTCAGTGACTACCGGAGCCGGGATTTCCAGGAACGACGATGTGCGTTGGGGTGGTGCGCTGGGCGCAGGGGTCGAAGTCAGCCTCACGCCGAGTTGGTCGGCTGGCGTTGAGTATGACCATTTGTTCATGCAGGGCAGCAGCGTGCTCTTCCCAACATCCGGCGGCGATCGCGTCCACCAGGACGTCGATCTCATCTCGGCACGGCTCAATTACAAGTTCAGCCCGGCGTTTGGCAGATAGTGATATCCACGCCAGCGGCGTCGAATCGAGATCCCCGACCGTCGGTCGGGGTTCTTTCTTCAAGTTCCTTTGACCAACAAGCACCCCCTGCCGGCCTTTTCCAAACACCAGTCGTCCCAGCTGGCTCATAGGCTGGATAAAACGCATCGCCGTGCTCCAACACTCGTTGAGGAGCTCCGATCCGACGCGACGAGGGGTTGCAATCGCTTGCCTCAACGGAAGCGCGAGCAACAATTAACCGTTGGCGCCAGCTCCAATTCGAGTGAGCAATTCAAAAAACATTGAGGCGAATCGCAATAGCGACTGCCTGGATCCGGGTGGTCGCACCCAACTTTCGCATCGCGTTTTTGATATGAAAATTGACGGTATTCAAGCTGATTTCCAAGATCACCCCAATTTCCCATGACGATTTTCCCTCCGCCACCCACCGCATGCAAGTGATCTCCCGCTGCGACAGGGTCACTTTCTTCTCTCCGCCATTATTGCAAGGACGTGCGATCTCGCCATGGGCGGTATGAAAGAGCGAAGCCAATGCGTTGAGATGGCCGATGCGGTCCTGAGGATCAACATCGTCGGATGGAGATGCAAACGACACCACCGATACACGGCCCAGCGGCCCAAACAACGGCACGCTCATACCATGCTTCAAGCCGGCCTCCCTGGCCTCGTCCAGTACGCGTCTCTCGTCTGGCTGAAGTTCATAGTGGTTCGCGAGTTGATCCCACAAAAACGGCCGCAACAGCATCGGCGTCCGCCGAACCACCGGATCGATGGTGTGATACTTGTGTTTGAAGTATCGCTCGCACCAATCTGGTGGCCACTTCACGGCCACGGTTGGGGGTGGATATTCCGCCAGGCGAAGTGGCTCAACGAAGTTGAGGGCGCCATAAGCAACCTCACCGAACCCCTCTTCGGTGGCGCAGTTTACGAGGAGCTCGAACAGCGCTCTGAGCGAATGCGTCTGTTTTGCGCATTCAGTGAAGCTAAAACGATCCATGATCGGCGGCTGAGGACGCCGATCATGGTCGGTGTCGCTGCGTTCGATTGCGCTTGTTTCAGGCGGAGCCAAGTTGGATTCCACGGCCTGAACCTCCCGGGTTTGCTCTACGAGAAGTCTGGAGCGCCCGCATGCTGCCAGACGCCATTTCCGAATTCGGGGCTCTGCCGGCCACTGCGGCGGCGTGATCGTCTTCGTCAAACAACCGAGGCGCCGCTGCTATCCTGTGTCTTAAGCCGAACAACGCGACGCAACCGTAGCGCCGATGCCCATCCAATGTGATCTAACCGGCTCCCCTGTGACGCGCTGGTAATCTAGGAATCGCCGCTGGGCCGGCCACCTTGATTGGTCCGCGCTCTCGATCTCTGACGCACATGCGGAGCGCGCGGATTTGAGGAAATCCGACTGTCCTAACGGTTCAGCCGGCGATACGAACCAAACAGCACGACCGGTTGCGGCGTCAGCATAGGTCAGATTGGCTCGTGCGAAACCCAGGTCCGGTGCGAATGAAGCTTCGCTGCATGTCAAGGTCGAGCACGAGCAGACTATAGGCACTGAGCTTCCCGAACGAGGTGAGCTAGGGTACGCCGACCCGCTGGCGGGCGCCGGCTCCCCACTGCGTGGTGTCACCGTCGATGCTCTGCTTGCCGGCGAAGGTGATAGTGGCGTCATTTTTCCTCCCCCTCTTGCGAATTCGCATCGCCAGCCCTTGGCCGATCCTGGGCCCCTCCGCCGCGTCGAGGACGCGATCGATAAGCAACATGCAGCAGAAACCCCAAGAGGTAACGACCTAGCATTAATGCGTGGTCTCTGAGGGGCGTGCAGGTCCGGCGCGAATAAATCGAAGGGGCGAATAGAAGTGGCGCCAACGATGCAACGAGAGACACGCGATGTCGCGAGAGCTCCTTGACGCAGAGGACACGTTGCATGTGCATCTCCAGAAGGGAGAGGACTTGGGATCGGACCAGCAAGTGTCATACCAGTTTTTGTGTTTGCACAATCATTCGTGGAAGCAAGGGCTTGGCAAACGGGCGGTTCCAGTACATGGCGTATTGAAGCAATCGTGACATCGGAAGGAAACGCGACAGCACCATTTGCGCGAGCCGCGGCACCAATTGATCCAGATCAAAAAAAGAATGCCGTTTTCGCGACGGCAGCCCCTCCAACGCGTCGATATCCCAAGCGCAGCGAACTTCTGGCCTGAAAGCACGGAGGCTGGCCGATCAGAGATCGACGACAAACACGGGTCCGATCACCGGCAACCGACCTTGCATGTGTAACGGCTCGGAATGCCCGTGGACGTCAGGCGAGGTCGGGAGTACTGCCTACCCGACATGCGTTGTCCATCCACCTGCAAGAGTCTTGGGCAGTCCAGTCAACTACCCAACTTGACAATTGATGGAGACGATCGACACATGGCAATCGTCATGCAATTTGGGTTGAGGATCGGTCCGGCAGCGCATTCTGACTAAACTCGGAATTCAAAGCAACAACCCCGCGGGAAAGACAATTGCACCTCGCCTCGGGAGGGCATCCTTGATGCGGTTCGCAACCAAGGCGAAGCGCGTCGCCAAAACCGGTGAAGTATGTTTTCTCTGGTCCTGGCGATCATCTCACTGCTCTATACGACCGTTGGCCAGGCGGGTGGTACTGCATTTCTGGCGCTAATGGCTTTTGCTGCTCTGCCATCGACAGAGATGCGCCCGACGGCGCTTGGTCTCAACATTGTTGTCGCGACTTACGCTACATGGGTCTTCAACCGCAACAAAGTCGTCGACTGGATAATGCTGCGTCCGCTTCTGCTCTCATCGATGCCGGCGGCGTTTGCCGGTGGCCTTATGGTGCTCGGAGAAGACATTTATAAGACGCTGACCGGGGTCGTCATTCTACTGGCAGGAGCCGTGATGATCGTGCGGCGTGGAGGCGCCGCCGATCGCATTTGCGAAAATCCGATCTGGGGAACGGTGGGCATTGGAGCGGCGATTGGCCTGGTTTCCGGCCTGACCGGCGTCGGCGGCGGGGTGTTCCTCGCCCCGACGCTCATCGCCCTGAATTGGGCGTCGCCGAAGCAGAGCGCCGCGCTGTCGCCCCCATTTATTCTGGCTAATTCCACAATCGGCTTCGTTGGAGCTCTTCTCGCTGGTCAATTTCCGTCTTCGTATTTCTGGCTTTACGCAGTCGCCGCGCTGGGGGGTGCCGTCGCAGGCACGATGATCGGCCTGAAATGGATGAGCCAGACAACTGCCAGGTTCATTCTCGTGGCGGTTCTATTCGTTGCCGGTATCCAATTGGTTTGCGCATGATCGCGCAGCTGAAGCGCGACCAATGAAGACCTGAACTGGATAATCTTACGAAGATTGATAACTGTAAAAGCAAGCGCAAAAGCAAGCGACATAAAGCGCTAGGCGGACAGAAACGCATCGTCAGATAGCGATCGCGTGAGAAGTTGGTCGGACTCGGATCCGGGATTAGCAAAACCTGACACTTGGTTGTGAATTGGTGAGCTGCCTGTATTGGCGATGGGACGTCGCCGAGCCAAGGCGCCCCGACGCACTTTGCCGGGGTTGGAAGTGCGCCGGGTCCGCCCCAACATCATCAGTACATCCGTGACGATGCTTGCGGCAATGAGACAAGCAGCGTGGCGGAAATGAGGCCTGTCCATTTTTTTGGGCGTGGCGTCTAAAATGCTTTCTGCGTGGCTCCAAGAGCCTTGAATCTCACGTAGCGTCAGGTTGTATGATCTCGCGCTTGTCGCGCCTCATCTAATGAGCAACTTCTTATCCATGGTATCTCCAACGGACACGTCCTGCTCATGGCATCTATCCGAGAGCTGCCGCCTATAGCGAAGGAAGGTGAGCGATGAGAAGCCGCTCCACCCGGACCTGCGCGGGATGTCGCTTGCCTCGCGGTGATGGGTCGAGATGGTGGATCACATCCACGCTCGCAGCGCAGCCTTCGGCCCTGGATACCTCTCGCCACGTCAGTCCCTAGGCCGTGATATCGAGAACGGAATTCCGATTTCGACTTAGTTCGGACCAGTTGACATAACTCAAAGACACAGGAGGGCGCATCGGCCAGCTTCGCGGCTGTATAAGCATGGGAAGCCAAGCCTTGCAGACCGCACTCCTGAACAAATATTGCGATGCTCGCCTGCCTTGGTACACCATCTACCCAACTGTACCGGATTTCTCCACGACAATCGGCGCCAGGACCTGTCAGACTTGGTTGAACCGGCTGCCGCCCGACGAACCCGTATCGCTCTATATCCACGTTCCGTTCTGCCGGTCGATCTGCTGGTACTGCGGGTTTCCTACAAGCCTCACGCGCAGCGAACGGCCGATTCGCAATTACTTGACGTCGCTGCGGGAAGAGATTCGTTTGGTTGCGGAGCGACTGCCGCGCGCCTTGCCCGTCAACGACGTGCATTTCGGCGGCGGAACGCCAACCAGCATTGCGGCGGTCGATTTCCTAGCTCTGATGGAGCTATTACGCCGCTATTTTGCCTTCAGCACGTCCGCTAGCGTCGCCATCGAGATCGACCCGCGCGCGCTCACGACCGAGATGGCGCAAAGCTTAGGGGCAGCCGGGGTCAGCCGCGCGAGCATTGGTGTGCAAAGCTTCGACACCAAGGTTCAAAGGGCGGTCAACCGCATTCAGAGCGAAACGCAGACGGCTTCTGCTGTCGAAAGTCTTCGCCAGCAGGGAATAAGCCGCATCAACTTTGACCTGCTTTTTGGACTGCCGCACCAGACGGTGCAGTCCTGTGTGAACTCGGCAAGGACGGCCGCGGCCATGCGACCCGACCGGCTTGCGGTCTTCGGTTATGCCCATGTGCCCTCCTATATGAAACGTCAGCGCCAGATCGATGAGACGGCACTGCCGGACAATGTTGCCCGCGTCGAGCAAGCTGCGGCCATGGCGAACACGCTGGTGTCTGCCGGCTACCGCCAAATCGGGCTCGACCATTTCGCCTTGCCGGACGACGAACTCACGCTGGCACAAGAAGCTGGACGGCTACGCCGCAACTCGCTGGGTTATTCGGCAGATACCTGCAAGACCGTGATCGGCCTTGGTCCGTCAGCCATCGGCCGTCTCGGTGACGGGTACGTCCAGAACGCGGCCGAAACCGCTACTTATAGCCGGCATATCAGAGCTGGCCGTCTGGCAACATCGAAGGGCTGCTGTCTCACTGAGGAAGATCGGCTGCGGGCTGCGATTATCGAGCGCCTGATGTGCGATCTGGAGGCCGACGTGCCGGCACTCTGTGCTGCCCATGGAGTTGATCCGATTGGGTTTCTCGATTCAGCCGACCGCTTGGAAATGCTCTCCGAGGACGGCATAGTGGAGATCCAGGACGGCTTCATCCGCGTCAAGCACGAGCACCGTTTTGTCGTGCGCGCTGTCGCTGCGGCATTCGACGCTCATCTCGACCGCACACCCTACTAAGCCACGGATCCGAGCACGGTTTCGATGCATCAACGCTGCTTGCGGACGAATGATCGAAACAAGTCCGCCGTGAAGAACGCCGACGAGCGCTGATTTAAGCGATGTTTTGAGCCGGGACAGTTTCGGCGAAGGCCCGGATGATGGCCCGCAAGAGTTCTGCGAGCCATCGCAGGAGCAGGCCGAAGTTGTAGCCGGCCGCTGCGAGGACGGCGTTGATACGGTCGCCGACGCGGCCTTTGAGATAGTTGCGGTCCATGCGGTGCTCGGCCTTGACGTGACCGATGACGGGCTCGACAGCCGCACGACGCTTCATCTCGCGCCGGATGGAAGCCGTGACGCGGCGAACCTGACCTGAGATCCAGACCCTGAGCCGGTGCGGGTGGTTGTGGCCGCGGTACCCTTTGTCGACATGGATGCGGCGAGCCTCCACGCCGGTGAACTTCTCCATGTCGGCGACCACGGGGCCGAGCGTGTGGCCGTCGAAGGGATTGCCGTGCAGCGCCTTGGCATGGAGCACGAACTGTCCACCCTTCGGGGACGTCACGGGGGTGGCGATACTGACCTTGCAGCCGAACTCGTAAGGCGCGCGGGCTTTGCCCTTGCCGATGCACTCGACCTCCGGCGCATGCAACGCATAGACCTTGGGGCCGCGCTGATGCTGATCCTGGCTGCGCACCCGCTGCGCCAGATCGAGCAGCGGGCCGAAGCGCGCTTCCAGCGCCGCATCGCCATCAATCTTGCGGCGGATATCGCGGATGATCCGGCCAAGCCGCGTCCGCAGGAACCTGAGTTGGCGCCGGGCGCGCTTGAACTGATGCGCGTGGGTATAGCGGCCGACCATGATGGCGGCGCGCTTCGCCAGGCGCAGATAGCTCTGGCGCAGCGGCACACGGTTGCGCTTGGCAAGCCCGACGAGCTTGGTGATGGCCCGATGCATCAGCCGCGCGTCGGTCGGATGCGCAACGGCCTTGGGCTGCACCGTGGTACCGACCACCACCCGCTCCAGATCCTGGGGACCGATGGCGCCAGTCTTGTGTGCCACCGACAGACTTTCCTGGATCAGCGCGACGAGCTGCTCCTCGCCGAGCCGCTGGCGCCAGCGCGTCATCGACGATCGATCGAACGGCAGCCGGTGGCAGAAGCTCAACTCGCCGCAGAAGTATTGATAATAGGGGTTCTCGATCCAGCGGCCGCACAGCACCTCATCCGAGAGATTGTGCATGTGCTTCAGGATGAACAGGCCGGCGACAAGCCGCGTCGGCAGGCCAGGCTGCCCTGGGCCGGTTTGGCACACCGAACCAAAGCGGTCATCCAGAAACTTCCAGTCGATCAGCGCCGGGCCAACCGCACCAGCGGGTGGCCCATGTCGATGATTTGATCGAGCGCCGGAAGCAACAGGTCTTTTTGGCGATCATCTCGCGGTTTGCTCATCGCCGTCCCCAATGCCGATGACCAGCCGTCAGGGAATCACGAATCGCTCGAAAGCAAAATCCAAAAATGCAAGAAACCGCGGCCCAACACCCCGCTTTCCTGCAAATCGAATACTTTATCGAGACAACTTCTGCCTATCTCTCAGGCCGATCTGCATTCTTCACGGACGACAAACAAGCGGCCGGAATGCTGTCGGCTGCCTTGATTCGGATCACCTCGGCGAGCGTGACCTTGGTGACGACGTTGCGTTCGTAGGCTTCGGCTATCTATCGCAACAAGCCACTTTGCGAAACGTACGGCTGACCTCAGTGAGTGCGGCTAAAGGCCTCGGCCACGCCTGTAACAGCCTTAACATATCAAGGCCTGCCCCTCTTCTGTCCTGTGATCACTGGCGCACCTCCGACGGAAACGGGGCCTTGTGGGTTGGACCGCTCTACGCGCTTCTCGGCGCGCTTCTTGGTCGGGCTCGAAGCAGCTTGTGGGGGCGACGAAGAAATGGCGGAGGGAGCAGAAGTGACAGCTGCTGGATTCTGCAAGGAATCAATCCGCGAAGCCAGCACCGTGATCTGATCTAAGATCCCCTTGAGGTCCTTCCGCTGCGCATCGATGTACCGGTTAAGCTCTGCGATATCCTCGCTCACCTTCTCCTGCGCCCAACGTATCTCGGTTAGGGATATTCTGTCCTGCGCCGACAGGCCCACCGCCGCATCTGCGTGCCCGGCTGCCGACGTCTCGACAAACCCCGCGAGGCTGCCGCCAAAATGGGCTGCTGCCGCACACAAGCCGACGAGGACGAGAAACACCAAACCGCAGCGAATTCGCCCTGACGAGCCGTATAAGTGCCGCGCGGCGAACAGGATGGAAGTGGAGCGTCGACCATGATGAGAGGGCTACGCCGGGCTCGTGACGCAGGGAGGGCGTAGCCCGACCGGAGTTACGAGCCCGGCGTCGGCGCGATCCACAGCGGACCGCGCCGACTGGTGATCGCGGCCGGCTGGTTATGCAAGTGGTTCTTCCGCCAAGAGGAATCACTCGCGTGCCAGGCCGACACATTACCGATCACCAAATGAGGCTCTACATGAAGTACCGTCAGACCGATAGCCCACCCGTGGCCGCCGCCAAGGCTTCGTTCAGCACCTCGACCGCTTACCGGATCGAGAAGGATCGACGCCTTCCGTCGCAGAAGAAGGCTCCCCGCGGCCGTCGCCGGCCAGATCCCTTGGCCCGCGTATTTGAGACAGAGATCGCGCCGATGCTGAAGGCCGCCCCCGGTGTGCGGCCGGTCACGATCTTCGAGGAGTTGCTCCGACGCCATCCCGAGCTCGGCGCCGGCATCCGTCGCACGCTGGAGCGCCGGATCCGGGCCTGGCGGGCGATCCACGGCGAGGAGCAGGAGGTCATCTTCCGCCAGACCCACGAACCCGGTCAGCGCGGCCTGTCCGACTTCACCGACATGGGCGAATTGGGTGTCACGATCGCGGGCGTACCGCTCGACCATCGTCTCTATCACTTCCGGCTGGCCTATTCCGGGTTTGAGCACGCCCATGTCGTGCTCGGCGGTGAGAGCTTCGTCGCTCTGGCCGAAGGCCTGCAGAATGCCTTGTGGTCACTCGGTGGGGCGCCACGGGAGCATCGCACCGACAGCCTGTCGGCCGCCTTTTGCAATCTCGACCGCGACGCCAAAGACGATCTGACGCGGCGATACGAAGACCTCTGTGCCCATTACGGCATGCGGCCTTCCCGCAACAATCGTGGCATCGCCCACGAGAACGGGGCGATCGAGAGTTCGCATGGTCATCTCAAGCGAGCGATCGGCGACGCGCTGTTGCTGCGTGGCACCGCCGACTTCGACGATCTAGCTGCCTATCGTGGCTTCATCGATGAGATCGCCAGCCGCCGCAATGCCCGCAACGCCAAGCGGATCGACAGTGAACGTAGCGCACTTCAGGATCTGCCGGACCGCCGCACGTCGGACTATGAAGAGGTGATCGTCCACGTGACGTCGTCCGGCGGCTTCACCTTGCGCAAGGTGTTCTACACGGTGCCGTCGCGCTTGATCGGCCATCGGCTGCGGGTGCGCCTGTATGACGATCACCTCGACGTGTTTGTCGGCGGCACGCATCTCCTCACCTTGCCGCGCGGGCGGCCGCATCCCAATGGCAAGCACGATCAGGTCGTCGATTATCGGCACGTGATCCATTCCTTGCGGCGCAAGCCGATGGCGCTCCTCAACCTGGTCTACCGCGACCAGCTGTTCCCCCGGGAAGCTTACCGCCGAGCCTTCGACGTCTTGCGCAAACGCTTACCGGACAAGAAGGCCTGCCGGATCATGGTCGATCTCCTCGCACTCGCCCATGAGCGCGGTTGCGAGGCCGAACTCGCCAATCAGCTCACGGCTGACCTGAACGACGGCCGGCTGCCCGACCTCAACCGGCTACGTACTCACTTCGCCCCGGATCCCGCCCAGGTGCCGAACGTCGTGGTACGCCTCGCACCGCTCGCCACCTATGAATGCCTCATCGGTACCGCCGAGATCGGAGGCGCCGCATGAGCACAACCAACGTAGTCGACACCGCGCGCCTCAATCTGTTGCTCAACGAGCTGCGGCTGCCCGCCATCAAGGCGCTGTGGCCGCAATTTGCCGAGCAATCCGATAAAGAAGGCTGGCCGGCGGCGCGCTTCCTCGCCACCATTGCCGAGCACGAGATCGCTGAGCGCGGCCGCCGCCGCATCGAGCGCCATCTCGTCGAGGCGCGGCTGCCTACCGGAAAGACCTTTGACAGCTTCGACTTCGAGGCCGTGCCGATGATCTCCAAGGCGCAAATGACCGCACTCGCCGCCGGCGACGGCTGGCTCGGCAAGGGCGCCAATCTGCTGCTGTTTGGTCCGCCCGGTGGAGGCAAGAGCCACTTGGCGGCAGCAATCGGCTTGGCCCTCATCGAGAACGGATGGCGCGTCCTGTTCACCCGCACCACCGATCTCGTGCAGAAGCTCCAGGTGGCTCGCCGCGAGCTCAACCTCGAGGGCGCCATCAACCGCCTCGATCGCTTCGATCTCGTCATCTTGGACGATCTTGCCTATGTCACCAAGGACCAGGCCGAGACCAGTGTGCTGTTCGAGCTCATCAGCGCACGCTACGAGCGACGCTCTTTGCTGATCACCGCCAATCAGCCCTTTGGAGAATGGAACAAGGTCTTTCCGGACCCAGCTATGACCCTCGCGGCGATCGATCGCCTTGTTCACCACGCCACCATCGTCGAGATGAACGTCGAGAGCTATCGCAGGCGGACTGCCCTCGAGCGAAAGCGTGGTCCAGGGCGGCCACCGGAGCACGCGACACAAAAAACGCTCGCTTGATTGACGCTCCGCGACAATCAAAGCAAACAAAACTCTTGCGCGCGACAATCATCGCGGCGATCATCATCGCGCCGCGACACTGACTCGCCATCCTGATCGCCGCGCTCTTCCGACCCAGATCGTCGCGCTATAGTATAAGAGCGGCCGCAAGTCTGAGGCGGCCGCCTGGTCAACCATCTCCATCGTTCCTTGCCCGACTTCCCCGTTTCGATAGACTTCTTGGTTGACGCGAGAGCTCGCGATGCTCACGCATCCCAGCGAGCCGCGGCCGCCCCAAAAACATTCTTCAACTCGCCGACCATTTGCTCCCTTGGCTCCAATGAAGCGGCCCGTCTTGACCAAGGCAAAGCGAACACCCTACGGGGAACTCCTGCATTATAGGGCTGGCGGTAGCACTAGTTCTCATCTTCCTCGGCCATGGTGCAGCATTTTCGCATCATTCAGGATAACGTTGCAGATTCTGCACCCTGCCGACGCCTGATGCGAGCCGGCCGCTATTTCCTTCAAAGTCGGACTCTCGGTTTCCGTGCTGCCGAGGCTGGCAACTTCGCGGCCAGGCGCTACGAAAAAGGCGCCACAGCTGGCGCTCGAGCCACCATGCCATTGGAGCGGCAAGTGTTGAGCATGGCCAACTACCAATCCTGGCAGGTTGATCGAGACGACGGACGCATGGCAAGCGTGGCCCACGAACGTTACGGGATCATAGCTAGGCACTCGAAATGCACCGCAGATTTGTCCGTGCCAATGCAGCGGACGGAATTAGCAACTTCTCGCCCACAGCCCTTAAAGCAGCTCGAAACCTGCTTCCCCCGCTGTTCTGGGCCACCATCGTGGACGTTGTGACGCGATCGCTGCGCGAACAAATTCCAAGGCTCTGTGGAAATCGCGGTCGTCGACGATCGCTTCGTCCTTGGCGGACCACGATACCAGGACAGCTTCACGAAGCCACGGCTCCGCTTTGGCAGGCATTGCATCCCCGTGGCTGCCACTTCGTCGAGAAAGGCACTTCGAGCAAGATGCTCGGCACGGCCGCAATCCTCTACCTCATAGTGGAGCAAGGTCGAGGTTCGAAATGTCTTGGCGGCTTGGACAGCTGCGGCTCCGCGCGCTCGCGGCCAACGGTTCTCGCTCAGCCAGCAAGCGTTGCTCACTCTCGGCAAATCCGGCCTGACGCACACGCAAGGTGCAGACCAGATCATGCTCGCGCTTACGGGTGACCAAGTCGCCAGGTCTAGTGAATCTCGCTGGGATAGACGTCCTGCCCATGAGGCGTCGTCCTCTTGTCCCCAGACGCCACGGCTCGGGAGGTCCGTTCTGGACTAGAGAGGCCGACTTTCAATCCATTCATGGCTCGCAAAACAAGGATGCGAAGTAGACTGTGCGTGATTGCTTTGTTGCGGCGACGACGCCTCGGACATCTTCGGCTATCGCAGCATTTGCCTGCAGTTTGCGATCAAGCGAGCCGCAACGGCGACTTGCCGTTGCGCTTTCGCTCGCGGCTTGTTTGGTCGGCGCCCCCGTTTCGGCACAAACTGCCGACGAGCCTGTCCCCAGGAGCAACGCTGCGGACCAAGCCACCAAGAGAAGAACGTTAACGCCCCCGGATATGGCTACAAAGCTCCGGATCGGCGTGGTCAATCAGCCGATTCGACTTCATGCCTCGGCGTCGGCGTCAGCCCCCAACCTACCTCTCATAAAGCCCGGCAGCGCCGGTCGGGTTGCTCAGACGCAAACGCGAAAGACGATCGCCCCCTTCGCACGCTTTGATGCTTTCCGAGAAAAAGGGATTTGGCTCAACATACCCGGCCCTGCTGATACAATTGATCAGGACAAGCATGGCGTTAGATCCGTACTGGCAGACGTCGGCATTGGCTATATCGGCTGGACGCACAACACCTTTGCAAACAACCAGCTGCCGAATGCGACCAGAAGCAGCATCGCCAACCAACTCTATATGGGGCAGAATCCGACGTTTGCTACGACGAACTTCGTGATCGTCACTTATGATCTCAGCCGGTTTGGTATTCCCGATGGACAGATTGTCGTTGGAGCCGAGCAGCAATACTGGACATGGAAACGACCGGGACCGGATCGAGTAGGATTGAATACATTCGCCTACTATCAAACGTTCTTCGACAGAAAATTCGAACTCAAGCTTGGCTATCTCAGAAATGCGAATGAGTTCACCGGCACATTATTCGGAGGAATTTCAGGATCAAACATGTTTGCCCTTTTCCAAGCAGGGATGAGCACCAACGCCGCGCCAACGCCCGCCGCCAACCTGAAGTACAATTTTGATGATCACTTGTACAACAAAGTTTCCGTGCAGCGGTCAATCAGTCCAGATGGTCCCTATGCGCAGATAACCGAAAATCCTTCGGGTTTAAACTGGAGCACAGCCAATGCCGGCATTCTGTTCATTGATGAACTTGGCTACAAGAGCAAGGCCGCTCCTGGCGTTCCCGACACGTGGCTGCGGGCCGGCATTGCTTTGAACAGCAGCCGCTACAGGAATTTGGCAGATCCGGATCAACAAAGGGAGAGCGGGAATAACTTTCATTACATAGCTGCTGACAGGCAGCTCTGGCAGAGTGACGTTGAGGGGACGCCATCTCGCGGCATCTATGGCGGATTCTCCATCATGGGAGCTTCACCTGACCTAAACAGGATCGGCCAGTATTACGAGCTTCGTCTTTATGCAAAGGGACTGTTTGACAGCCGGCCCAGTGATTTGATTGCTCTGGTTGCCAACAACACGACCTGGAGCAGGTTTGCAGTGGATGCTGCCTTGGCCAAAGGGCAGCTTGCGCATCACGATACCACAGCCATCACGGGGACCTATACCGCGCATCTCGCTCCGGGGATATATGCAAGCCTCGGACTGTCCTACATTCACAACCCGATAAGCGTCATCCACACGCCTCAAACAGAGCACGCCCTCAATCTGTTGGTGTCTACGCTGATATTTTTCTAGATCAGTGAGGATGCCACCAATTCTGCTACCAAACTCTCGGTTCGAAACAATTGCGCGCAAAGTTCTGCCAGCGCGCCGGCGAGACGCTGTGAGAGGAGACGAACCAGGGGGCCTGCTATCTCATGATCTAAGAGCCTCCTGGCCGGATTTCGGCTACAGCTACTTATCCGCAGGCTGCCCCGCTCGACATAGGGCGCGGGGGTGAAGTTCCAAGAATGAGCTGAGACAGATAGGGAATGTCATGCACGGTTCGGCGCACCATTAGCGCGACGAGGACAATCGCAGCCCCTAGAATTCCCGCCACAGCCAACTTGGATGTGAGATCCAACGGCTCTGCGTACGGTATCGAATCCATGAGACGAAATGCCATGCCCTGAATCAGGTACAGCACCAGCGTGCTCTGTCCTATTTCCACGGCGATAAAGCGGACCACTCGATTGGAGCGGCCAACTCTCCAGCATTGCCGGAAGAGCTCACTCATGATCGCTGAGGCCGCTGCTGAGCCAAAAAGCATCAGAAGCACGTCTTTTGCCGACTGCATATCTTTGACCAGGGCGAGATTGTTGTAGACGTAGGAGTCTTTGCGCCAGGCCAGAAAGCACACCAGTGCGGCTATTGAGGCAGACATGATCAAGAGCGGCTTGTAAGCGCCCGTTATGCTCGTCCACCAGTCTCTTGACTGCGCAAATGAGAATCCCAAGCAGAAGAACGGGTAAGTGTACTTTATGAGAGGAAATATGGAGAATGTCAGAGGTGCAAGTGCGACCTGGATGACCGATAAGAATAGGATCCAGGGCGACCAACGATTGAAGATCGAAAGAATTTTGACGAAAAGAAAACAAACGAGCGCGGCCCAGATGAACCAGTATGTGCCGGCGACATCGTTTAGAAGCTGTAAAATGTTGCCTGATGCGTCAGGGGCGCGGGGAAGCACGGCTAACTTTGCTGTCTCCAGGAGAGCGCACCAAAACAGCATGGACACCAAGAGCTGCATCGCCCGATCACCGACGGCTTGCATCAACGACTTTCGCAACAGCGCTCGGCAAGAAAGATATCCGCTTATCGCCATGAAGAGAGGCATGTCGAACATGTAGATCCATTTGAAGAATGGCGAATCCCAGAATCCTTCATCTCGGTAGAGGAGATATTGGATCAAGTGACCGACGATCACCAAAATGATGAGCACTGCTTTGTCGAAATCCAAAGCTAGATCGCGATCGTTTTCCTCTGGCGTACCAGGCAAAGTCGACCCAGTTACATTTCGCATCATCTCGACATCCCTTAATCCAACGAGCTGGAGATCCGTCTGACGTTGGGTAGCTGCCGCGACCAAGTACTGGCCGGAAGCTGCATCATCAGGTCGTCGGTGCCGCGCGGCAATCAGGATGGAAGTGCTTCCCAGCCAGATTGTCGCGCTATACGTCGGTCCATCATGCGCATCAATTTGGAGTTCCGAGCCGACATCAAAGACATCCCTGCCGGATGTCACAGGGCCACTCTCCGGAACGCTGCTTTGAAGCTAGCCGTTCAGGTCAGCTGGAATATCGGGTGCTGGTGAACCAGGCGTGCGAAGGTCGGCCGTGGCCTGGCGGCGCCCGAGAAGACACCACATCATGACGACTGTTCTTAAAGCCAAGTTTCATGAGATGCCGCGTTATACCGGAGCACGGGATGCCTGGTCCAAGAAAGAGATAGGCTGAGCAGCCGAACATCGGGATCCGGCGGCCAACCACTTAGTATGAAAAGCAACTGCTGCAGCTTTTGCTCCATGGAAATCGATCCGACCGATGATCGTGGAGGCAATTGCCATCGCAACTCTACGCTCCGATAGCTGGCTGCGCGCCAATGTTCAATTATATGGATGTGGGCGATCGTTATAAAGAAAGCGGGAACGAGCTATACGACGGTTTACCGATTTAAAGTGGTGCTACCTCACTTCGATCGGCTGCCAGACCGAGCAGTCACCTTGCTGGGTGTCCCGTCCGGAAAAAGTGTTTGCAACGCACTACGAGAATTTTGAACAGCGGCAATACCCAACTCGAGCATGAAGGCCTAAATATATGTAGGTTGCGCAGCAGGGCCTCCTTCCGAAAGTATTCGACCTTGCCATCACGATTAGCCAGCGTCAGCAAACCGACGTTTGTTGGCGAGCGTTCCTACATCCACCAGACGCTCGCGTCGTCCGCACTCCGGGCTGTGGGCGGTCGAAATGGTTCGAACAGTTGCGCTTACTGAGCAACGGCTTCTAAGGCAAGATGATCGGCGGAAGATTTGTGAAAGCCTGAGGGATAGAGAAGGCCGCGTTCAAGCTGCGCCAACAAACAGGAGGCTAGACCGCTCAGGCGGTGCCCATCTCAGTACTTCGAATGGATACATCGGCTGTCAAGGGCCGGGCTGTAGAACGCCTCGCGCGAGCTGCCCCGCCGAGCGCCTGAGATTGCCGTCCGCCTGCGCTCTTCAGCCACGTTCAGGATAGATGCGAACGCGCTGGCGCCCCTCGCTTTCATCCAACTCGCCCCTGTAGGGCACACCGCGGATCTGGAAATAGGTTGGACGCCCAGCCTGCGGCATGATGCGTTCCCCCTGCAGGACGCGGACAAGGTAAGGCGGAAGGAACCGCTCGCGGTGCTCCCATCCGCCGCGGATCAGATACCCAAGGTCCCGTAGGCCCTCACGGGGTTGCTCGGCTTGGACGATCTGCGGTGGATGATGAAGCGGCTGGGATGGCCCAGCTTCATCAAGGTAGCTCGGGCGCGGATGATGGATCAGGCGGACATCCGTGCGCCCTCCTGGTCCGAATGTGGCCGAGTAGCGCTCACCGTTGATCATAAACTGACTTGGCCCGAACTGGTTTGGCAGCAGATTGATGTTGCCGAGGACGTCAACCAACACGTCCGAGGCCGCTTGGGAGCCGTGACGCCAATCCGAGCCAACGACGGCCCCAATATCCCGCAGTTCCTGGGCGCCCCCGGACGGTCCAGCGAATGACGGCGCTCTGCGAAATTCAGGTGCGGGCGCAGAGCGTGCATCGTCGTGCAAGTCGTGCGGTGTGGACGGATCCAAATCAACCAAGGGATCCAGACCGCTGTAGATGTTTGATGACCGAGGCCTCACCGACGATGGTGAGGCGGGTTCCTGCATCTGTTGCCCGAGCCAATCCCAGGCCCCTTGGCTTAGGCTGGCTGGAGTCGCAGGAAGCCCGTGCGGCAGATTGGGTTGCGGGAGCCAATAGGGCGCTTGCACAGGTGCGGCGGGTTGGAGAATCTGCTCGCTGGACCGATCCCAAGCCCCGGCGCTCGGGCTGGCCGATGTTGCGGGAAGCTGCTGCGACGAGCTGGCCTGCCAACCGTGGTGCGGCACTGCCAGTGATGAGGTGGGTCCGTGGATCTGCTCACCAAGCCAATCCCACGCTCCCGCACTCGGCGTGGCTGGCGTTGCCGGGACCTCCTGCGGCGAGTGCGCCTGTCGGGCGCCTTCGGCGACGGGCTGCCCCGCATCCTCGGCAGGGTGCAAGCCGAGGGCCCTGTTCGCCTCAAGGATTTGCTGGTAGCGGCCAAGCCTGAGCAAATCAGCTTTGATTTTGCCGTCTTCGGTTTCTTGCCTATACTCCGCGACATCCTGGTCGAGCCCGGAGGTGAAGAGCCGGCCGGCGATGGCCTGCTTATCGTGCTTTTGCAGCCATTCACTCAGCCTCGACATTCGGCGAGCCTGCCTGTCGATCGTCTTCGGCTCAACCCTGCGTGTCGCCTTTTCCGCCGCGGCCCACATGCCGATGAGGGTCGCGTCCGCGGAATGGGGAGCCAGGCGACGGAGATCGGCTGACAAGGTGTTTCCGGCGCCGACCTCACGGAGCTTTTTCAAGGCAGCTTTGATACGCCTTGCGCGGTCCGCTGCATAGGTGTCGACATCTTGGTCGAGCTCAGCTTCGAGCTGGTGGTTTTCCACCTCCGGATCTTCCAGTTGCGCATTTTCCATCTCGAGGCGAATGCGATCCGCAATTGAGGGCCTATCGTTGTCATTCAGGCGCGCGCTCAAAATGCGCAGGTCGGCTGCCGCATTTCTGATGGTGCCGTCGGTGAGGTTGCCGGCTGCGGTGCCGTCGGTGCGGTTGCGGACTGCTCTTTGTCTAAACTCTTTGATGAGCGCCTCGTCTTCCGGATCGACCCCGCGCGTCCGGCCCGGCTGTCTGGCGTAATCGACGCGAAAACTCGTCGAGGAAGCATCCGACTGCGCGGTCTCCCGCGAGGACTTGCTACTCCCTCCAAAGGCCTTGCCGACCCCCGACTTGAAGCGCGACCACAGTCCGCGGCTTTTACCGCTCCTGGCCTGAACCCCAGGCTCCGCGTCCGGCAAGCTGTAGCGCGCGCTGCTGAATAGATCATCGCGCAAACTGGACTGCGGCACTTGGGCCGGAGCATCAAGCTGAAAGCGGGGAATGTCTAAGCTCCGCCGCGCATCGCCCCGTGCGCTGTCCCTAAAATCCGAGCGTGGCGGCACCCGCATCGAACCGCCGAGCTCGTCCCGTCGAACTGCTCGCCCGGCCCCTGTGGGAGCCTGGTCCGGCGAACTCGACTTTGCGGAACTCTCATCAGACGAATCGAGCTGCAAATCCTCCATCCGCCGCTCAAAATCGCCTTGCTGGCTTGCGTTGCCCCCTGGCTGCCCCGCTCGCCCCTGTCGGGCGGCGTACGCCTCCATCCAAGCTCCTGAATCGAAGAATGGGTCGACTGGATCCATCCTGCTCTCCTCGTGATGGTGTAGGCCCTGCGCAATCCGCACGCTTGCACGGCCGCTAAGTGGCAGCCGTGAAGCGAAGGCAGGTTCTGGATTTTTATGGGACCTAGCTTTCGAAAAGCTGACGAGAACAAGAATTCACAACGGGCAATGCCGTTGGCGTTGATCTCTTCTGAAGGGGCAGCAAGGAGCCGGCGAGGTGCGACGGCCGTGCCCTGCCCCAATTTCAGTTGCTGCCGACGGGACGCCCCAGCGCAAGCACGCTCTCGTGCGCACTATTGGCCCGAGAGCCGCTTAAAAATGAGAAGACAGCCCGTAAGCGTTCCTCTATTCCGATCTGGAAGGTCCGGCGGATAGCCAATCTGTGGCACCTGCGAAGAACGCTTTCAGCGACCATTTCGCGGCTTCGCCGTCGGTCAATTGGTGCGAATAAGGCTCGCGACCTGCGGGATTGGCCCCGACACCGGTGGATTTGTATTCAGCATAGTAGGCCGTCCTCAGCGAATTGGTCTTGCCCGGAGCCCATTCGCGCCAGCCCTCCGCGACCACCGGTGCATCCAACTTCGTCGATAGGAACACCACCGTTGCATAGGGGCGCCAAGGCCGGCCAAGCGCAACATCCCGCGCGGCGGAGTCGGCAGTCAGTATGCAATGCTCGAACACATAGGCACTGTCCTCGTCCGGCGCTGCCTTGCTCTGCGCGGTATAGACGACCGCCTGATTGGCGATACCGTGCAACTCACAGTGTCGGAAATAGGCCTTGGCATTGCCGAATATGAAATCGACGTGTCCCTCGATATAGCAATCCGAGAAGTATTGTCGCGACATTCGGCCGTTCTGCCCCTTACCGGCGAACAATGTGTCCTGGGCGCCGAGCAGGCGGACGCGGCTGATAATGTCTCTGTCTCCGGTAACGGACAGTGCGACGGCCTGCGAAGCTGGATTTGCCGAATTGAGCGCGTAATCGTTTTGGATCGTCAGGTTGTCGAGCCGGAAGTCATCGCCTGAGGCGTCCAGCGTAGCAGAACGGATGGTTCCTCCGACGTTGATCGCGCCGTCGCCGTACACAATGACCGTATCACCCGGCATCCTGCCGGAGCCTTTGATATGAACACCGGATTTGAAGACTTTGACCTTCTCGCGATAGATGCCCGGCGCGATCTGAATATCCCCACCTTGGGCCGGTAATGCGTCGATGGCGGCCTGCAGGGAGTGATAAGCTGCCCTCTCGGCATGCGAGACCAAAAGGGGTTGAGCACGGGCTGCCGAGATGCCGAAACATCCGGCCAGAACCGCAGCGAATAGCGCGAAAATCCGCATGTGATCTCACCTGTTATCGGGTTCGCTGCACGCTTGATGCAATCGGTGGAATGTGCCCCCGCGACCTGGCAGCCTAGTGTCAAACAACGTTTCCTACCGAACCGGAACTTACGCGCCCATAGGCGAACGTCCGATCGCGGTAACGCCTGTCCCCATTCGCAAGGCCAGCGAATCAAAACCGTATCAGGCAGACGCGACCGGTCTGAAGGTTCGGCACCGAGTTGTTGTGCTTACTGGTTACCGTCGCGGAATGCCCTGGCGCACCCCTCCCAATCGCGCGGCACCGGTTTCCTCACTTGCCCGGGTAGCGGCGGAGACACGTCAGAATGATCGGCTGTCACATTCGCATGTTCGAGCTGCCAAGTCGCGGAATCGGCAAATCGAACATCCTCTAGCGTCACGTCAAGCGCATGGCCCTCGTCAACCCCGCGCATCAGCAGCGCACCATTGTCGCCGCGCACATGGCGCAGAACGATCTGGCGATAGACTGGAATCCTACTGCCTTGGGCATGGGGATCGTACTTTGTATCGAACGCGACCGGCCATCGGTTGCCACGCAGACAAACATTCTCATAAGTCACGCGTTCGACCAGGCCGCCTCGGCTGACATCGCTCTTGATGCGCAGGCCAGACGTCGTGCCGTCCAAGGTCAGGTTGCTCACGAGTATGTCGCTGGCGCCGGAGTTCACCTCGCTGCCGATCGACATCCCATGTCCCCACCCGAAATAATTATCGGTGATGGAGATATGGCGAGTTGAACCATTATCGCCGGCTTTGATCGCTACGTTATCATCTCCAGTGCGGATGAAGCTGTGGATGATGGTCACATCCTGGCTGGCGCCTGGGTCGATGCCGTCGGTATTGCGGGCATCGGCCGGTGTATCGATCGTCAGACCCCAGACAGTGGCACCTTCGACCCGGTTCATCGCGACATGGAAATTGGGTGCATTGCGCAAGGTGACACCAGAAAGCGTGATGTCCTGCGCATGATCGATCTGAATCAAACGCGGAGCGTTCTGACTACCGCCCTCGGCTTGCGCGCGGCGGGCCAGCTGCCACCAGGTCTCGGCGCTGCCGACCATCGGCGCACCGCCCTGGCCATCGATGATGCCGTCGCCATAAATGCCGCCGCCGCGCGTTTTGGAGAAGCTGATGAACGGCCGGCAACCGTCGCCCTTACCTGCGATGCGGCCGCATTGTCCGCGGCCCTTGTCGTACGCAACTGGTTCCGGGATAGCCAAAAGCGTTGCACCGCGTCCAATCCATAAGGTGACACCTGATTTCATCTCGAGTGGATGCGACCGGAACTCGCCACGTCCGAGATAGACCGCAGCACCGGCGGGGCAATGGTCGATGGCATCCTGTAGCCGAGCCGTATCGTTGCTGCCAGACGGCACCGGGCGGTCGCAGACCGTATGAGGTGCAACGGGCTCTGCGACAATGCGGCGATCTTGCGCTTTTGCGCCGGGGCAGACAACCATGGTGGCAACGATGGACATCAGCGTCCATTCGCGAAAATGCTTTGTCATTAGCCTCGTCTCTTTGCCGCGAGCATCATCGCCGCTTCGTTGTCCTGAGCTGAGCGCTGACCAACCAGCCGCAGCTCACCTCACAGGCCAACGCAAGATGACATTTATAAGACGCAAAAAAGGCCTAGGCCTTGCGAGTTCACGCGATGAAGAATGAGCGTTCCGCAAGAGATCACACCTTGTGACCACATGCACTTGAGCGGCAGGTGCGAGGGCGCGTCTTCAATTGGCGTGCGACACTCGGTGAGGCGGCCCACCACCTTTACACGGCCTGCACACCAACGGCGTAGAGATGGTGAGCGGCTCTGATTATCTTAATCCACGCCAATTCCGGATTTATTGCTTTCTGTTCCCTCAAGGCGGTGGCTGTCCGCCTGGGCTGCAATTCAGATGTGGCATGCATTGTGATTGATCTTGCGAGTGAGCGCGTGGTCCAAAATTGATGGCTGAGCGCGCGAGACCGGTGACGCAACGCAACCACTCTAATAACGATTAGGCGGGGACAGATGACACAAGGTTCACAAGCGACGATCATTGGCGCCGGACGCGTCGGGTTAAAGCTAGCCGAACTTCTCACAGCGTCTGGCGGACGAGTACGCTTCGTGGATCACAGGCCGGTGGCTGGAATAGATCAGAACCTGATCGTGAGCGATGCGATCCACCTGACGCTGGAGGCCGAATCCGCTATTGCGGAGTCCGATATTGTCGTTCTTTCTTTGCCGTTCACGGTAGCAGGAGCCGCGTTCGGATCCGCCTGTCGGCGGCTCAAAGGCGGCGCATTGTTGATCGAGACGCTTTCGGTCAAGACGAGACCGGCCTCCTGGGCGGCCAACTTACCTCGCGAGGTGGAATATCTTGGCCTCAATCCCCTGTTTAGCCCGGAGCTCGGTTGGGCAAATCGTCCGGTTGCGGTGATCGCGTATCGATCAGGGCCGCGGCTCGAAGTCTTTCTGCAGCTTTTACGACGCACGAATGCAAGCCTTGTCGCGCTCGATGCTGAAGCTCACGACCGACTTCTTGCGCAGCGTCAGCTGGCTGCGCATGCGCTGCTCCTGTCGCTTGCAAGCATCCTTCGCGACGAGAACACTGAATTTCCGTTAGAGGTCGGTCCGCCTACCTATCACCTTCTCCTGGCGGGAGTCGGGCGCATGTTGTGCGGCAACCCCGAGACGTTTGCTGAGATTCAGACGGAGAATCCTTTTGCGGCGACAGTCCGCTTGCGTCTGATCGCGGAACTCGAGAGGCTAAGCGCGGGCGGCCAGGAAGTCCTAGATCACCTTCGCTGCGAGTGGAGGGATCTCGCGCCACGTCTAAAACCGGCCGCCAAGACCTGCGAGCGCCTATTTGCGTGCCCGATTTTCCCTCTAGAGATGAGCGAATACGAGTATCGCTCCGGCGAATGCCGCCTTGCGCGGAGTGATTGAGATTCAAGATATAGTTACGACTGCCGTTCCGACAGGACAAAATCTCGATTCCCGGGCAACTTGGCATGACGCCTTTTCGTTTCCCGAGCGCTTCCCGACCAGGTCGATCTTTCAGTGATCAGCAAACTTCGCCTGCGGGATGCAGCTGGCGGCCTGCGCGGCGAATTTACGTCCATTGGTCGCCCGCGGCGCACCACTGCTGACTGTTTCGGTTAGGTGTCTTACCGCCGCGCGAACCTTCACAGGAGGTTTCTGCACTCTATTGCCTTACGTTTATCAAGTCGTGAAGCATTGATTGTGCGACGTCTCCACGTGTCTAGCGCGTAGCCGCGTCGCGTCCAACCCATGAGATACGCCCGATTCATCTTGGGTAAATCCGACCGGAACGCGCCATGCCCGAGATTGACCGCAGGAGTAATACCGACATCGTACTTCTCGATTGATAAACTTCCGCCTACCCACGGGCCGCCCTTGGTGCCTCGCTAAAATCGTTCGGCTGTACCGCTACACTTCCCGACTGGAGTCCCGCCTCACCCTCTCCATGTGCAAGGCACTCCAAACCCTGAGGGCTCGTGGTGTGAGGCTGGCACCGGCAAGTTGTTTCCAGGACTTCCGCACCTCGATCCAGCGGCTTTTTCGAGCGGGCAAGGCATCGAGCATTTTTTTGGCAATCGGAGCCAGGTGCGCAGTTTCGGAGTTCGGGTCCCGCTTGGCATCTTCAAGAATTTTAAAAGCGGCCCGCTCGGACCGCGTCCAACCCGACTCGGTGAACCTGCTCTCCGCGAAATACTCAAAACACGTGCGGAACGTCAAAGCGCGGCCAATGACCGTATGGTTTGGTAGTCCCGCTTGGCTTAGCCACCGCCGGAGATACCCACACCGGTCTTGGCTGCCATTTTCGGGAGGACCGCGAAATTCCAAGACCAAAAGCATCGCCATGCCAGCGATTTCGCGTCGAATCTCTTCATCCTGCTTTTCGAACCAATCCCGGATTACCTGTAATGGCGTCGCCGGCGGCTTCACGACCGGTGCCGCAGCGGTGCGGTGGAACGAGACCACGTTTTCCAGCGGGGGCATGCGCGGCCATGGCCTTCCATCTGCGTCCCACAAGACCCACCGCGCAGCAATCTTTTCTGCCTCTTCAGGAGACCTGGTTCGCCAAAGCTCCTTGAGCGCCTCATTGACGTAATATGAGACGTCAGCTTTCAGGCCACATGTACGTGCTATTGCTGCGCGGCGTCCGGCGTCAATGAGCCGCGCCGCGAAGTTGGTCTCTGCGTTCATTTGCCGAGGCCCTTCATGTCCTTCCTAGCGCGCCCCGCTCTTGGCTCTTCGGCGGCGTGATACGGGCCCGCCGGGATCTACACCAGCAGGCGCCGTCTTCCGCCTAAGTTCCGGGGATCACCAACTTCAGTGGCCAGCCATGGCCTTAACTTGCGATCGTGGCCGTGCCACGTGAGGGCGCCCTGTGCATTCCGAGGGTCTGCATTCTTCGTGCCACAGTAAAAGTCCGCGATTCGTATTTGTTGGGTATGTTTTGTTTGCTTTGCGACTTGGGCCCGTCTTGTTTCTTTCCACTCATGGACCATCCGTGGCAACTTCAGGGCCGCCGAGAGGTCATCGATTGCGCAAGCGTTTTTCAGCAAGTTCAGACCGGATGAAGGCTAGGCTTCGTGCCGGCGTCATCGACGCCGTTTGAATCGGCGTCGTTGCGACGAGTGGGCCGTCAGATCTCGGCTTCACTTCGGGGGACATGCGACCAAGGCCTCGTGTTGCGTCAGGGAGCATGCTTTCTCCCGGTTCGCTCTGCCGGAGGATGCCGCAGATACCCCAGCATCTTCAGGCAGAGTAACCCGTTCTTTCGAAGCAGAGCCCACTTCTGGCACGCCCGATGGCGATCATTTCAAAGTTCTTTCCTCGCTCATTGAGCAATAGGAGGGCGGGCATTTTTCCACCGCACACGGCGATCCGGTCGTGTCCTCCATCTTGCGATTGTGTCTTGGGCAAATCTCAATCCGCACTCGGCAATCCTGTCGGGCGCAATCGCGCGTCTGATATACTGAACCGAATTCGACCTCTGACGCTGGAAATGATCCGCACCATTAGCAAGCAGTGGAACATTCCAATTGACGCCCTGATGGCTCAATACGAACCGGTGGGTATACGCCTAAATTCTGAAGGTCCGCCTAGGCGGGCCTTCATCATTCCCGTGCGCCTTCGATTTATACGTGAGTGGCTCACGCGCGATAAGCCACCCGCTCAACCAGGTTCGCTGACAACGCCACCGCTCAGCTTCGCATGGAGCTTATCCAGCAACGCATCTGCGCTTTTGTTGATCCTCCGATCAATCGGGTCAATTTTCAGATCTGCCATCTGATAGACAGGTGCGCGCTCGCGCATCATCTCTTTGATCGTCTCTTCCGGATTGTCGGTTTGCAGGAGCGGACGCGTCGTGTTTTTGACCAAGCGCTTCGTTATGGTCTCCGGATCGGTATTGATCCAGATCGAGATCCCTCTCTCGCGGATACGATCGCGGATCCTCTCGCTCATAAACGCGCCGCCGCCCGTTGCGAGCAACACGGCACCTCGCTCGAGCAATTGCAAAATCTCGCTCTCCTCCAGATCCCTGAAATACTGCTCGCCGTGGTCTTTGAAGATTTCGTTGATCTGTTTGCCCATCCTGGTCTCGATCGATTTGTCGGTATCGACGAAATCGAGGCCCAGCAGCTTGGAGAGCCGGCTCCCGATTGATGATTTCCCAGCGCCCATCATGCCGACGAGCACGATCGGCCTCTCGCCCAAGGCTGCAACGATTTGCCCCGCGATGGGAGAGCGCTTGGGCATCTGGGGCTTGGCACTTCGCAAGGCGAGGACCGCGCTGGCGTCGGCCGTGCCGACCGCTTCCGCCTCCCAGTTGGGGATGCTCGTCGCCTGATCGGGAACTGGCACCTCGTTGACGATCTGTCTTGCGCGCTGCACGAGCTGCTCGGCCCTCGATTGGTTCATTGTCCCTCTGCTGCCTCGCTGCAGCATCTTGTATGTATCGTGATTGGCAAGCTTGGCCTGGTAGCTGGCCGGTGTATGGAACTCGACCTCGAAACGGTAACCTTCGGGTGTTGTAAAGACGGTTTTGATTCCGACATAGGTCGGATTTCGCGTCCTGAACCAATTGGTTGTGCTGAGCTCGGTATAACCCTGCTCCTCAAAGGCGAGCACGGCCTTCCTGAACCCCATTGTAAAAGCGCCGTCAGGGATTTGAAAAACGTGCCGGACGGCGTTGCTGATCAGCTGTGAGGCAGTCCCGGAGGGAAGGCTTTTGCCTGTGAGTTGGTCGCTCAATGATTGTTCTGTCCGCAGGCGATGCTGATCGTGCGGCAGATTCACCTGAATGCCGTGTTGTTGCTGCAAGTTCGCGACGACATCGCCGACCACCTTCCTGATCGTCTCATCTTCGCCTCTCGCCCGATCAGCCTCACGCCTGGCGCGCACGGTGGCCTCCTCGCGACTTAGCGTGATCATCGCACCGTCGTCGTTGGTCGGCCGCGGGGCGGAAGGTTCGGGCAGAATACCACTTTCCACACTAAGCTTGATCGCGGCTTCCATGACGGAGGCTGCCAGCGTCGGATTGTCCTTCAGATCGGCCAAAGTCGCCTCGACGTCCAATCTGCCGCAGTTGAGATGGGCCGCCATGCTCTTGGTATAAGGCACCGATTTCAGAGCCGGGGTTGCCTGCAGCAATTCCTGCAGACGTTTGCTTTTCGCTGCGAACAGCCGGGCGCCGGTGTCGGATTTATAGGCGTCGGTGCCAACCTTGACGCCAAGACTCAGGAAGTTGTTCGCGCTTTTGACAGGGTCATCGGCAACGTAACCGTCCGGCAAAGGATGGATACGCGTCGGATAGTTGTCGACAAGCAGCTGGATGCGCTCTCGCGGCTGAGCAGCTGCCGGATATGCCTCGGCCAGGTCCGGGAACAATTCGCACAGCTGCGCACTCAGCGTCAGCCTTGCGTCATTCGAACCGTCGGTGGCAACGCCCACGGATTGCCCTTGCGCTGTCCACGCCTCAAGGTCGGCGATGAGTAGATCGGCCATTTCGCGGGCGACCGGGTGTCGTGCCGCCCCCATTTCCGCTCTCGCTTGGTCGAGCTTGCCCTCAATATCGGTCCGGCTCGCCGGCTCCTGGTCCAGCAGATCACGAAGCTCGCGCTTGAGCTGGTGGTGAATGCCCTCGTAGCTGCCGAACAGGGCACGCTCGGCAAACCAGTGGCGCGCCTCAGGCGATTGCGCCAGAAAGCTTCGCAATAGGCCAGTATAAGTTTCCAAGACCCCTTGTGTGGCGGCGAGGATCTGGCTTGTGCGGCTGAATTGATAACGATCGTCCTCGATCGCGGGGGTGTGCGATTTCGGCGGTTTGAGCGAACGCACGCCCTGCGCCTGCTCCTGCTGATCGAATTGCCGCACATGCTGATAAAGCGCGGGACGGTCACCGACGATAATGACGGCGTCTCCGTCGAAATCGCCATCGAGCCGCTTTTGCTCCACAGGCGGAACGGCAACCAGCGAGCCCGGAGCGAACACTTCGGCTGCCTGGAGGACGCCGACAGTTTCGAGCGCTGTGTCCTGCTTCGTGCGGTCCTTCGCGCTCGTCCAGCTCGAATGGATCTTGACGTCTTCAGCAGACATGACGAGGTCGCGGTCGGCAAAGTCAGCTGGCCAGATCTCGTCAGGCACCACGATCAGCAAGCCCTTGGCAAAGAAGGTCGGATCGTCCGCGGCCAGTTCGCCATGCGATTTCTGGGCGACATTCAAGCTATATTGAACGGCAATGCACCGATCAAGGAACGCCGCCGTCGGATCTCCATCGGCAGCCGATGTGACTTGCTCAGCTGCAAATGGACGCAGGTTAGGCTTGTCATACGGTGATCGCCCGATCAGCACCCCCGTCGTACCCGCCAAGGTGTCGCTCTTGATGGTCGACACATGCAGACGCCCATCGCTTGAGGGCACGGCAATAGCGGCAGGGGCATCGATGTGTGCAGCCGTTACGGTGCGATAGAGCTCCTCGGACGTGAGCTCCTTGTTCTGTCTGCTATTGAGCCAGTTCCTGGCTTTATCTCTTGCCTCGTCCGCCACCTTTTCGCTGCGCGGATAATGATGCAGCGCCGAGGCAGGCACAGATGCTCTCTTGCCTTCAGCATAGGCGGGGACCCGATCGGGGCCATTCTGTTCGCCAGCGAGGC
The DNA here is from genome assembly GCF_023278185.1 of Bradyrhizobium elkanii USDA 76. NCBI lineage: Bacteria > Pseudomonadati > Pseudomonadota > Alphaproteobacteria > Hyphomicrobiales > Nitrobacteraceae > Bradyrhizobium > Bradyrhizobium elkanii. Next base: position 7,163,654 of record NZ_CP066356.1, read on the forward strand.
GAACAGCGCGCATTTTCCCAGCCAGTGAGGCCTTGATGAAGCCGGTGCCGTCATGTGGTCGCAACGCGATCGGACCGTTTGGTCCAACGAGCGCGAATGGGTGAGCCCGCTCCGCAGGCCGGTCCGGGAGCAGCGAGATTTTGAAAGCGCCTTCGAGCACGCTGTCCTGGGGCGCGAGGCCTTTGATGGATGGTGAGCCTGCAAATCCCCTGCGCTGGGTATAAAAGTAAGCTTCCTTGAATGGCGCCCAGGCACGCGATAGCTGCTCGAAGTCCGTACCCGCTGCGGTGTCGGCATACGGAATTGCGAGCAGCTTCCCCCCCTCCTGCTCGATCCGCCGCCCGCCAGGCGCGCGCGCACCGACCTGCGCCAGGGTCAATCGCGGCGGCTTCAGCTTGCTGCCGCCGAACAAATCCATACGATACGGGATGCCATCGACACTGAGCGTGCGGGTCAGCATGAAGCTGCTGGGCTTTCCAGGCAGTTGGACCGCAACCACCGGTACTTTCCCCTCAGTCAGGCGATGCAAAACCGAATATCGTATTTCCGGCTCCGTGGTCAGCCGCTGACCTCGCATATCCACGACCGGCAGCTGCATCAATCCGGCATTCCCCTCCGGGGGACGCGGCTCGTGGTCCATGTCGCGCAACACTTGGTGGGTGTTGAATTTCGCGGCAGGACGCTGCGCATGGACTGTCGCGACATTTTGCTCCAAGAACGAATCCAGCGCATCGATGGGGTCGTCGGCCTCGATGTCCGCGATCAGGTTCCAGCTCATGTTGGACAGATCGCGTTCAATCAGATCGCGTGTAGAGTGCAGGATCTCTCTGGTCCCGCGCGCGATGTCCTGCTGCCTGATTCGCAATTGGGATTGATCGCCTTCGACATAGGGGCGTCGATAAAGTTTCTCGAGGATCACCCGGGCCTTAAGGACCTGGTAGATCGACAAAGCGGGGGTACGGCTCGCGTATGGGCCACGGATCCGTTCCGCATCGGTCGCGGCCAAATGCGCCGTGATCTTGTCGTGCGCGATGCGCTGAATGTCGTTCAACAAGGTCAGCGCTTGCCTGCGGTGCCAGCGCAGCTGCTTCTGCGAGCTGCGCGCCAGGGGCAGCACAGCGACGCTGAGGTGTCCCATGGTCTCAAGGTCATGCTCAGCGGCAAAATCGTCACCGGCGCTCAATTCCGCAAGCCTGGTCAGCCCCAATGGCGCCAGCAAGGACAAATCGTCAAACAGCCGCGCCTTGCCAAAGGCTTTGAAAATGTTGGCGATGCTAAGAACGCCAGCCTGTTGCAGTCGATCGTTGGCATAGTACAGATGGTGCGCGAGCTTGTGCAGGCGGTTCTTCAGAAGGGCGGCTTGATCGCTCTCTCCACGGTCTTCGGCCTCCATCGTGCAGCGCGCCAGAGCATTGGCAAGCATGCCGAGCTCAGGGGTGGTGAAGGCATTAAATCGTCGCGCTCCGGCGCCGACACTGCGCGCGATCTCCATCACCGCCTGCCTGCATGCCTCCTCTTCCGGCCATTTGGCAAAATCGTGCAACAGGGTCGCGACCGCCAGCGGCTCAAAATCGGACAGTCCGGCCTCGCGATGCATCATCTCGCGCGCAATAGCAGCTGTCGCCTCGCCGCAGCGTTCATGCTCGAACTTGCCGAATCCGTTCGCAAGATTCCGCAAATTCTGCTGCGTAAAGCCGGACAGCCCATCTCGTCGGTCGGCGCGGCCGCAGATTTCGGCCGCGATTGCCAACATGGCCTCGCTGCAATTCCTCTCGCGCGGCAACTTGCTGAACCCATTCACGAGGTTTGCAAGTCCTTGCGGGGAAAACTCGGCGAGCCCACGCTGGCCAGCGTGGCGTGCGATTTCGCCGCCTATCAAGGCCATTGCCTGCGCGCAGTCGTCATCTTCTGCGAGCTTGCTCAAACCGTTCGCCAGCATTGACAAATGCTGGCCATCGAAGCTAGCGAGCGAATTGGCGCGATAGTTGAGCAGTTCAGTGGCGATCGAAATCAGGGCTGGACGAGCGGCCTGTTCTGGCCATTTGGAAAAGCCGTTCGCCAGATTTGCCAGGTGCTGCTCAGTGAAATCGGACAGTCCGCTGTCCCGGCCGGCGCGATCGCGGAGCTCGCTGGCAAGCGCTGCAATCACGGGATGGGAGCTCAGTTCGCCGGGCCACTTGCTCAATCCGTTCACAATATTCGCCAAGTCCTGCGGGGTTGCATTTGCAAGGCCATTGCGGTGCTCGGCGCGGCGGCTGAGTTCCGTTGCAATCGACAACGCGGCTTGACCCGCCCGCTCCGGCCATTTGCTGAAGCCATTGACCAGGTTTGCCAGGTGCTGGAACCTAAAATCTGCGAGCCCCTCGATGCTTGTGGCGCGGCGACGGATTTCGGCTGCGATCGAAGCTATCGCCTGGCCGCAGTCCTCTTCTGTTGGCCATTTGCTGAAGCCGTTCACCAGATTTGCAAGATCCTGCTCACTAAAGCGGGCGAGCCGTTCTCCCCGCGTGGCACGGACCACGATCTGTCTTGCGATCTCGACCGTCGCGGCCCGATTGATATCGTCGTCCATCGACATGGTCTTGCTGAACGCGTGCACCAGGCGGGCGAGCTCCCGTTCCTGAAAACGCGAGAGCCGGACGCGACGGCCCACGACTTCGCCTGCGATCGCGCTTATTGCGTGGAACGCTTGCGCAATCTGCGGCCATTTCGCGAATCCGTTCGCCAGGCTGGCCATGTCCTGTGGGTTGAATTCAGACAAACGGGAAGGCCGGTCGGCGCGGCGAAGAATCTCACTGGCTAGCGCGCGCGCAACGTCCTCGGTTGGCAGTTTTCCGTTCAACTTGCCGAACCCGCTGACGAGGTTCGACAGATCCTGGGACGAAAAATCAAAGAGCTGAGCTGGACGCTCGGCGCGGCGAACGATCGCCCGGGCGATCTCGGAGCTGGCGCGAACACATGCCTCGTCTTCCGCCCTGTTGGCGAAGCCGTTCAGCAGCATTGCCAGGTCCTTTGGCTTAAAACCGGACAGACCCGACCTGCCGTTTGCACGTTGATCAATTTCAGCGGCAATCAAGGCTTCGGCGCCGCCAAGATTTGCGTCTTGGGGCCATTTGCCAAAGCCGTTGACGAGGTTCGCCAGTTGCTGCTCATCGGCACGAAAGAGCTCAGCTGCGCCGCGACGGACGAGTTCGCTCGCAACCGCAATTGTGGCTCGCTCGCAAGCCGGCTCTTGCGGCCACTTGCTGAAACTGTTCACCAGGGTGGAGAGATGTTGTAAGGCAAAATCGGTCAACAGATCGGCCTCTACATCGTTTGCCACCTTGAGGCCCGCTTCACGGCAGGCCCGCTGTTCGGGCCACTTGCTGAAGCCGTTCATCAGCAGGGAGAGGTCTTGACTGCTTGACTTGTAAAGCACGCCTGGCTCATCGCAGCAGAATTCGGCGATCCGGATCGTCGCATCGCGGCATTCCATGGCCCGGGAGTGGCGGCCAAAGGAGGAAGCAAAGAGGGAGAAGCCTCTGGGATCGACCCGCTTCATATCGGCATTGTCAAGGCGCGAGAGTCGAGCCGCCAGAGCTCTGCAAGCACTTGCCCCGGCTTCACCTGTGCGGCTGATCACGTTGCATGCCGTTGCGTACGCCCAGGAGCAGCCGATGTTGTCTTCGAGCTGCGGGACAAAACGCGCCTCGAAATGTGCAGCCGCCTTTTGGTCGAATTCGGCGAGTTCGTGCCCACGGAACTGTTTGGCATAACGCATCAACACACGCGAGAAGACATCGATGTTGCGAGCGCCCGCAATGTCTGCCAGCGCGGCATTGAGGTCGTCCGAATTCCTAAAATGAGCTTGGGATGTTACATGCTCAACGTTCCGGCCTGTGGCATTGTCACCGCGCCATCCAGGTCCGCGACCTCGTCCCGCGACCGATTGAGGATGCGGTGCAAGCTGGCCTCTTTGCTCAAGATCGGCGCGGCCTTGTCGCCAGGGCTGCTCTTGCGGTCGCAAGTCACCAGCCTCACGACAAGCTGCGCCACCGGAAGCTCCATAAGGCTGCGGCGAATTCTGATGCGCAGGCGCCGCGTCAGGATGCCATCCGCCCCTCTGGTCCTGCCGACCGGGAAGCGGCCGGGCATGTCGCGGGAGTGCGCTTTGCCGCGAGTTTCCGGCTACTCGATCGCTCCGCCAAGGCTCTCCACCGCGACCCGGAAGACCGTCGTTCATGCCTGGTGCGACATTGCCTCGATAAGGTTGATCGGGGGGTGCGGCATGAAGGGGCGCCGCGGGCGTGCCCTCGAAGCGACGCCAGCCTGGCGCTTCACCGCGCCAATTGGAGGCAAATTGCGATTGCAAGGCAAGCCCCTCACCTTGCGGCGTTCCGGCGGCTCGATCGGCACGCCACGGCCCGCGGTCCGAACGCGACGAGCTTGCATCCGGATGCGGTGCGCCACGGTGACCTTTCCGATTTCGCTCAGGTCCTCGACGATCGGCGGACGTCGCGGGCAGCTCCTCGAGGCGCCATCCTTGCGCGCCGCTGCCCTGGCCGAAACCGGCTTCGATATGCGAATGCCGCGGCTCTCTCGGGAAGCCGCCTGCGGCTTGATCGCCGTGCCAGGACCTGCCTGAGAAACGCGAAGGGCCAGCATCGCCATCAGGAGCTGCGCCATCGCCTCTGTGAAATCGGTCAGGGCCCGCACCAATATTGTGTGATGGCATATCATCGATGCGCCAGGCCGGCATTTCGCCAGGGCGAGCGAAGCGGCCTTCGACAGTCGGGGCACGGGCACCTTCTCGCGCGCCTTCCCGCGCGCGATCAGCACGCCAGCGTTCGCCTGCCGGACGTGCGCCGTCTGCGTTGCCTTCTGCCGTGCCATGGCGGGAATCAAATCGCTCACCGAGCGAGCCATCAGGTGCCAGAAAGGGCCTGTTGTTGAAGCTCCAACCGGGCGCCCTGCCACCTCGATCCGAATCGCCGACCCCATACGGCCCGCGCAAGACGATTTGCGAGCTTTCGTCTGATCGATTGGCACGCCATGGTTCGTCTGCCGAACGCGCGGACGCTGCGCCCGCATTCTGTGCGGTCTCGCGGAATTGATCCGGCCTCCAGGAATCCGGAGCACGCGCGCTCGGCGCGGGCCCATCGTCAAGGCGCGACCTTCCTGCAACATTTCCCCTGCCGGACCAGCGCCCTTCCTCTCGGAGCGCGCGCCCTGACGAGGTTGACGCCTGCGGATCATCGAACGAGGATCTTGCACCGGTACGCAGCGCGCCGGCGCCGGAGGAAGAGCGGAGATTCTGATTGCCTCCGGTCGCGCTGTGCAGCGCCTGCGCCAACATCCGATGGGCAGCTGAAGTTGGACGGAGGGGCCGCTCCGGCAGACCAGCGCAGGTACGGCGCTCGTCACCAGAGAAGGACGCGGGCCGATCGTCAGGCTCGGAGCGAATTTGATTTACGACCGAGTTGAATGATTGACGCTCTTCACCCTGGCCAGCAGCCGTTTCAACGCGAGCACTATCGGCATTGTCGCCCGCGGTGCGGCCAGCCTCTGAATTGAACGATTTGCTGCCCTCATCAATGCCGCGCATAAACTTTCATCTCCGATCTAGGTGGGACAGCATGACCCATCCGCCACAAACTGGCTCTCCGACGCGGACATTCGCCACGAACGGCGGGGTGAGGTCGATACCAAGTTCCGCTGACGGAAAGCTGACGTGAACTGACCATGAGAACTGACCATGAAAGTGGATTTGTCAGCTCACAGGGGAGGCAGACAGATGTCGACGGCGACCGGTGCAAAGTGCCCAGCCGCCCAGCATTTTCTACGAGGGCGTTGCACTCATGGTCCTAAACACCGCAGATCGTTCCCAAAACGAAGGGCCCCCGCCGGATACAAGGGCCCTTACAGAACTTGGAGGAGGAGACGTCTCCAAGGCCTATGTCGGCGACTGTAAGCCTGAAGACGATACCCATTGATCAATGTCAGCTGCGATCTCCGCCGTCCGCGCACGCTTCAGCAGCTGGTCGCGCTCAATGCCGGGCGGAAGCCGCGCTGCCTTGTGGAAGATATCGTCGGCAAACGCATTGAGCCGGTCCTGAAGCGATGTGGTTTGCTTTGCTCTATTTCTGGTTTTCTTCATAACGCGCTCCGTATTTTCTCGGGAGCGTTGAGGCTCACCTTTGCGATGAGCGTATGAAGTTACAATGATCGTTTCCACAACCTAGTGTCCCGAATCCGAAGTTCGCATCATTTGCCGCACCTTCGGAGCGAACTTCGGATTCGATAAGGACACTAGCAAACTTATGATTCTAGTGTGCTTTATGAATGCGAAGTTCGTGAAAGTGGCTGCCGCGAAATCGCACGAACTTCGCATTCAGCACACTAGGTTACGACTGCGATAATCCTTTGAGCGAACTCGCGCGAAGACTTCGGAGGTCATGTCCGCGGCATTCGATTTCCACCTGTAAAAACAGGCTCGACCTACGTTTTTTGGGTTTCTTGAGCGGCTTACTCAATTTACTTTTTGGGCTAATGACACTGTCCAGCGCCTTGCGAATCCTGCTCCACGTCGTCCGATACCAACCGGTCCCGACCTCAGTTCTTTGGTCCTCCTGTTTTCCGAGGTACAACGCGGCAACACCCGGCGTTTGATAAATCCGATAACCGGAAAATCGTCCCGCCGGACAGTCTTCTCCTTCAGCCAGGCTTCGTTGCGGTCGGAGCGGTACCGGACGTCCATCTTCTATGAAGTTGATGGGGCGAAGTTAGGGTAGCAGCGAACCTGCTTTTTCTGGGAGGGATGTCCGGTGCGCGCCGTCGTGAATGCGGCCGCCAGGATGTAGTGCTCCTGTGATAGTTTACCGACCGGGCGCCCCTGGATTCGTTCTCAGAGGCTACTTTCATAATCATGGCCGCGGGCGATCGAGCAAAGCGCGTCCGCCGTCTGGCGGCGCGGCATTTCGCCACGTGCGGTTGCAATCCCTCAGGGCACTGCTCGAAGCTCGATTGCTCCGGGTGCATAGCGTAGCACGTCCGTGAAACCTGTGGACCATCCAACGGATTTGTCACTCCATCCAAAGCCATCAGTTTGCGGTCGCTTTGCAGTTCAAGGTACCTCCCCCCTTCAGTCTAGCCGATTTAGCTGTCGAGAAGTTGACGCGCGCCCTACTGCTAGGTGCGACTCATTGAAACGTGCGCAGCATGACGAACGACATCAAAGCAATCGAACAATAAAAGCAACGGCATCTCGCTCTTCGATGATCTAGAATTGCAGCGCTTCCAGTGCTGCCGCTACATGGATTCGGTGCGCTGATGGTGGGAAGCGCACTCAAATTGGTACGCCGTATCGACGCCGAGGTTACAACTGACATCACTGATCCAGGCGACGCCTAGTCGAACGAATATTTTGTTTCAGCCGCTGCGCGATATGAGGCGCAGACTGACGTGCTTGCCCTGATTTTTGGTGTGATGGGCCGTTAGGGTACCGGAGCCATTCAAGGCCCGATCGGGATCTTGCATGGGCGCCGATTGCCCGCGCCGCATGGGATGGGTGACACGAGCCGACCAATCCTCGACGGGTGGAAAGGCGATTTGCAGTCGCCGCTATTGAAAGCCGGCTTCGCACATGGCTCGAGCATTACTTGCCGCTGGCCATTGAGAGGATCGGCCGCCTTGCGAGCCGGATCAACTGGTGCTCAAGGGTGGTGACGACGGCGATACCCCGCTTATGTGCGAAGATTCGGCGGCGTGGGCCAGATATACCGGGCCGCATGGGCGCGGCTCGTCAGACGTCAGACCTGCGTCTTTAGCGGCGGTCCGACCCGTGCAACATCGGCATCACCGCAGATCTGGTCGCGCTGACCGGGATGAGATCGCATGTCGACGTCCCCGATCTCGACCTGGTGCTGCCCCACAGCGCCGCCGGTCTCGACGACGGCGCGCATGACATCGCCGCGCAAGCATCGGCCGCGCGGAAGCCCCCGCCTACTGGAACCGCGAATTTGCAACAAGCAATAGTCCAGTCTGCCACGTGGAGGGAACAGCGCCCAAGCATGAACTTGGTCAAGTTTGCGCTCCTGTCATTGCCTGCTTGCCAATAGTGCCGGCCTGCGCGATCAAGCCTTCGCCGCTTGCCCAGCTACGACCGGTGTTGTCCTATACACTTGCCTGGACCGACCTCGCGACTTCGCGTACCAATTTTGTCCATGCGGGATCAAAAGTGTGAGCCGTTGGGCTTTCGAAACCACTTGCACAACGGCTCGCCATTGGACGACGCGTTGCAATGGCCTAGCCAAGTCAGGTTTCCGTCAGATCCGATGTGTATGACCATCAACGCGAGCCTGATCACTTCCGCGACGGCTCGCCTGGCAACACGACACAGGAAATGACATGGCTGTACTCCGCGGCGCGAACACCAACGATCACATAGTTGGGACTGCAGATGGGGACTTTATTCAAGGTCTGGGCGGGAACGATTTGATCTCCGGTGGTGGGGGCGATGATGAACTGGAAGGCAATCAGGGAGCCGACACAATCCATGGTGGTGCAGGCGACGATTTTCTGTACGGCGGTCAGGGCAACGATGTTCTGTTCGGCAATCAGGGCAACGACAACTTCATGTTCACGAGTGGGAATGGCAAGGATTCCGTGATCGACTTCACGGTGGGGGATAGACTGAATATCGAGGACGGGATCAATCACACCGGTATTCATACGCTTGCCGATCTTGCCAGTCACATCAAGGCGGCTGGCCCTGATACCACGGTCGTTGATCTCGGAGAGGGCAATTCAATCACGCTCTCACATGTGAATGCCGACGATGTTCAGCATCACCCGGACAATTATTTCTCAATCATGCATATCACTGATCAGCCCATCTGATCCTCGCGGCTGTTCTTGTCGGCCGAACATGCCGCACGGGCACGGCGATCGCGTTGGCACACCATCCTGCCGGCGACGACCGCCGTCACCCTCGGCAGACGGTCAAGCATTTCCCGATGAGCAGAGACATGGTGGCCACCCCACTTCGATTAATCCCTTTCAGTCGAATGAAGACCGACGAACGATAGAGGTGTCGCCGCTATTGAAATTGGAGGCAGCCGCCAAATTTGTAAACTCCGGCAAGCGAGCTCCCACTCCTTATTGGACGTTGTTCGAACAAGGCTGGTCATCCAATGGAGCGTTCTTTCTCAGCCTGGCGGCTGGTATCCGAGACGGAAAACCGGGACGGAGTTCACTTTTTCGTCTCAAGCTCGTCAGCTTCTCGAAAGCCAACCTTCCTAGCATTCGAGCCTAGCTATCGACGCCGCCTGCGACTGAACTGGCCACGAATCCTGCGGATACGTGCTCGGCGGGGTATGCAGGAAACTTTGTTCTCAAAACAGATAGGAGACGCTTTGGAGATCAATCGGATAAGTGGTGCGGGCTCGCCAGGGTCCACAACGGGAAACGTCCAAACGCAGGCGGATCATGACCGATTTAGGCAGGTCGTGAATGAAGCCAAGTCGTCATCAGCTGTCGCACCAGGGTCGGCGAAAGCTCCGATTTGGAGGTCGAGCGCTCCATACGGGAGCTTTTCACGCGGTGACTACTCTTGGAACAACGACGTATGGGGGACAGGCGCTGGGCCTCAGACGATTTCAGTGAGAGCCGTCAACCAGTGGGACGTGTGGTCGAACCAGCCTAACACTCCTGGCATCAAAAGCTATCCGCACGAGACTTTCAACGTCGGAAAGCCGCTCAGCTCCATCAAGAGTTTGACCTCGAGCTTCAGCCAGCAAGTGCCTGGCGGCGGCGCTTGGGACACCGCCTATGATATTTGGGACAGCTCAAACGAGCATGAGATAATGCTCTGGACAAACTACACCGGAAATCCCGACGGTGGCGGCAACGTTAAGCCAATTTCGTATCATTACGCCCCTTCCGGGGCCGCGATTCCAGTCTACAGAAATGTCAACATAGGTGGAGCGACTTGGAACGTGTTTGAAGGCTTCAATGGTCACAAGGTCATCTCACTGCTACCCACCTCGAAGACCAACAACGGCACGGTGGACATCAAGAGTGCCCTGGAGTGGATCAAGTCGAAGGGCTACTTTGGCGACATCAAGGTTGGTAGCGTCCAATACGGTGTCGAGATTACTTCTTCACCAGGAGGAATGAACTTCAATTTCAACAACTGGGCAGTGACCTCGAAGTGAATATCCACAGGGTGAGCTTGCCTGCAGTCATGCCATTGGGCGCGCCGACTGACGGTCTCAGCTTGCCGCTTACTGTTGAAAGGTCCGACTCCAGTGACACAGCGACCAGAGACCGCACCGCTTGACGGCACTTACAAAAGAAGAGCCGCTTGCGTTGCCGCAAGCGACCCAAGTCTAGGGAGGAACGCCCAAGGAGGGCAGCGATAGCGGGGCGCTACCGCGCATCCTGAAAATAAGACCATCGTATCGGCGGCTCCATTGAACGTAGGGAAAGGTCGGGCATCTAATGGGGGCATGGAACGATACGAAGGTATATGGTGCCCGCTGGTGAAGCCGACCACTTCCGCACTAGGCGTGGGCTGTCATTGCCGATGCATCACATCGAGCAGTGGCAAGAACTTGGTCACCGAGCGTGGCTGACTTGCCTTGCATTATTCAAACTACATCGGTGAGAAATTCGCGATGAACTTGCCCCTGGACTTAATCCCGTTGCCTCCCGCAGGACAGCCAAGCCCGAGGCTATGCTTATCCTCGTCGGTCAAAGAGCTTGCTGGACGACTGGCGTGGAATGATGCCATCGGGAGGTGACGACCAACCGATTCCTAACCGGGGCCGCCTCCTTCACCTGGGCCATAGCAATATGGACCCATAGTCGCCGAGCCCGCCGCCAGATCGGGCCCTCGTCGAGATCAAGCCGATTGTACATCCATCGGAGATCAACTCGCTTCAGTGCCCCAGCGCGACCGCAAGGTGTTTCTTGCCAAGCCGGGCGGCCCAAGCAGCAGCACGTTTCGTCGTCGGCGCCGGTCAATTGGCATCGTTTGATTGACAGAGCTTGACAATAGCGAGAGTGCCCTCCTCCCGAGCGTCGACCGCAACTACATCATCGTGTTCAACGGAGGCAAATTTCTTGACGCTGGTTCGATCTGTAAATCGACGTCACACCGATGACAATCGGGAGGGGGAAAGCGGTATAGAAACACGCACGGCGAGTCATTGCCCCGAAAATGGGACATCTGATACGGAACGGCGAGAGACGACAAGTGAATGACCACATAAGCTTCCCGAGTTACTTGCATAGTGACCCCGCCGACCTGCTGCCCGATGAGGGCGCGCGGCATCGTTTTGAGGCGATCGTGGATCGTGCAGCGAATGCGCGCTCAACGTGGTTGCCGGTTGAGGAGCAGATGCGCGCAACTCGTGCCGAACTTCATCGCGTCGAGACCCACCGCCAACGGCTGATATTGGCCCGCGGCGGCGACCGTCCCGGCGCAGAAAAGGAGGACAAGCAAATCCGTGACCTCGACAAGCAAGCCAGCGAACTGACTGAAAAGTTGCGTCGCCTCATCGCTCGAGAGGCGACCGCTGCTGCCCGCATGCGGAACTGCGAGATCCTGGCATCTCGCTGCCGGGCCTTTTTGGCTCACGGTGGCCTGCCGTCGCGCGCGCGCCTTGCCTCCGTCTCTCCAATCGCGCTGTCGGAGATTCTAGAGCGAGGCGAACGGATCATTGACGCGCTCGAGCGTCTGCGCCTGCACATTCGCGAGCTCGAAGCCGACGCCCACCAGATCCGCAGTGCGCCATTTCCCAGTGAGGCGAAGAAGCGAGACGCCGCGGCGCTGATCGCGCGCCTGGCGGAACGTGGGGCGCCGTCTATCTCGGCCATGATTGATGACAACACCAGCGAGATCGGATGGCCTTACACCCTCCAGGAACACAATCTGATTGCTGTCGTCCCCGATAAGAACACGCGGGTTGTGGGCACCGCATCTGGGCAGGTTCCCGATGTGATTGGGCTGCTTTGTTGGGCCCTTCGTGACACTCTGACCGAAAAGGTGATCGAGCTGATCGACACGAACAGCGACGATGCCGCCGCGCTCCCAGCGGATGAGCGTGAAAAGCAGCTGGCCCAAATCGAAGCCGACAAACTGATGACCGAACGCAAAGAGGCCGCCCTGGTACAGGCCGCGCAGGCTGCGGGCGAGGCCATCGAACACCGCCACGACATCAGCGCTCTGGCCGCGCTCCAGCTCGAGCTGGTCACGCAGTCACGATGAGGTCTGCGACTGCCCTCGGCAGGCAGCCGGCTGCTCGCGGCAGTCCTTCTCGGCGCAATCGTCTCCACGACCAACATCCCGACCACCTGCTTTCATTCCGAAAGTGACGGCAGAAATGGCGCTCTGCTGCGCCAGGAGAACGAACGGCTGCGCATGGAGCGAGACATTTTAAGAAGCTGATTGCGATTTTTGCCGGAAGCCGGACGTGATCTTCCGCTTCATCGAGGACCATCGCGAGGCCTATCGATCTCAGCCTGGCGCCCTTCGTCGGCGTTGACGACCGTGCCTTTGGCGATCCCGGCCTTGATGAAAGCGACGGCCTGCCTCTCGGAACCGAACACGGGCGGGACCGAATTGCCGCCGCGCCCGCGGATGGCGACCTTGCCCTTGCCGTTCTGGTTACGGGTAAAGCAACGGTCAATGCGATCCTCTTGAGGTTGGCGGGCTTCACGTAGCCGAAATAGCGAGCCGCCTACTGGGATGGCCCGCATGAACGCTCCGACATGCGCCGGATCAATCATCAGGAGGCGTACAGCCTCGACGGCGCTTGCACAATCAGGCTGGGGAGTATTTCAGCCGCCGCCGTCCACCTCAGCAACCTTACCTTCGCCGCCCACGATATCGGCCCACGGATAGCCTTGAAGGCCGTCTCGGCTTCCGCGTCAGTCAGGCGGAAACACCTGAGCTAAACTCAGGGTCCTAATTGTCGCGGCGAGTGGCTGCCGGCCAAAGATCCTGAGCGAAATCTTCGATGTGATTTCGGGTACCTTTGGGTCCACGGTCGAAACGCTTCACCTGCAAGACCTTGCCGGTCGACAATGTGTTGAATTCCTCGGGAATTCCTTCGAAATCGGATTTTTCGGCAAGCTCGCGTTCCGGCACGTCCATTCCGAGGATTTCGGACAGCGCCAGAACGGCGAACTCGTTTTCCGACAATCCGACAAGATTGGGCGAAGGGAATTTTGCGATGTACTGACCTTGCTCGTCGCCGATGGGCAAACTGAGTCCGCCACCCCTGCCCGTATTTTTCATCACGGAGAGCTTCATCTGAACTCCCGCCGAGGAAAACCGCGCGTTTATCTCACGTGGATCGTCTTGAACGGCTAGGAAGTCAGACGTCCTGCGTTGAGGAGTCAGAAATCGCAAGGATTTGCCAACCATGGATGCTTTCAGGGCCGGCCGCTAACCAATCGAAAATCGATCCGCCTCATGTTCGCGTTTGTAAGCTGAATGGGAAATCAAACATGACAGGATCGGCAATTCTGGAAAACGTGCGTCGCTACCGCGCAATAGCTTCGCTGTGCCGTCAAGCCGCAGCATTCCGCCCACTCCAGCGAGTCTCATTGCTGACGCAGGCCGACGAATGGGAGCAGAGAGCGGTTGGTGAGATCGAAGAATACTTTGATGCCCAAGACTCTCCGATACCCGCTCAACCCTCAGGCAACGTCAATTGAGCGAGAGCTTGGTTAAGAAAGCGCTTGCGCTTGGCCCACCCCTGCCCTTCAAGACAAGGCCGGACCGCTGAGGGATTTCCAGCGGTCCCTTGTCTCGTTACGCCTCTTGTCTCGTTACGCCTCAAGGATCCAACGCCGAACCACTCCCGTCGATCTCCACGGCGCATACGAGCCTTCGCATCCGGCAGTTGACTGCGGTCTCATCTTCCACGACCACCCTCGCCAAGTGCCGCGGTATCTGGCCATGCCTACATATCCGTGATGAACTCGGAGTCCTGCAAAAGACAACGAACCATATTGGCTTCGCCGGCGAGCTTCTTTTCAGCGTCGAAGAGGCCGACTGCGGTCTGCAAATTGATCCAAAACTTCGCCGAGGTGCCAAGCGCCTTGCTCAACAGAACGGCTGTCTCGACCGTGATCGCCCCGCTTGCCGTTGATGATCTCGTTGATGCGAAACCGCGGCACGCCCATCGCCTTTGCGAGTTCGCCCTGGGGGATTTCGTACTGGGTGAGAAACTCCTCGCGGAGTTATCGCGTTGTCAATCCGCCCGTCGAGCTTGTCGGCATACGAGGCGCGTAGGCGCTGCGTCAGACGGTCGTATTCGGCCTGAAGTCGCGCCACTGCCTCGTCGTCCTCTTCTTTCGACAGCATGGTTTTGATGAAGCCCCGCAACGATCCACTGATGGACCTTCTCCGAAAAATGCAGCCGGCCCATCAGTTCGGGGAATTTCGCGGCGATGACCTCCGTGCGAACATAGGACTCGCTGCATTTACCCTTGTAGCCGGTGCAGTGATAATAGATGTAGCGCCCCTTGTGGGGCTCACCGACGAAGACACAGCCGCAGTGTCCGCAATTCATAAGCCCTGAGAAGGGAAAGTCTCTTGGACCACGCCGAAGCTTGGTGGCATTACGCTTGTCCAGGACAGCCCGAGCGCGCTCGCGAGGTATCATCGTTCATGAAAATCCCGTGGATTTAGTGCGGCGCCTCGTCGACGACGGGAATGACCCAACTCAACCTAAGACTGCCTGATAAGACCTCCATCCACTAATGTGGAATAAAATCGTTCCATTTCAGTGTTTGTGGAGCGATGACTGGCCAAGGATCATCTTATAGGCTCACGCGCAAGCCGTTGATTTTATTGATATTGCGGAGAATATTACCCTTATTCTCCGCACCCCGTGCGTAGAATATTGTTGCGTTTGCAGATAAGATGCATATTCTCCCCATGAGTGCGGTGATGGCGCCTTATATCCACGAACTGAAAGACTGGCCGAAATTTACCTGGAACAACTCAAAGCTGGCCCAGAAGCTGGGAGCTGTCCGTAACCGGCAGGGTCGCATCACCGGTCGCATGGAAGAGCTCGGTTTTCGGCTGCGAACCGAAGCCAATCTTGAGGCCCTTACCGAGGAAGTCACCAAGTCGAGCGAGATCGAGGGCGAGGTTCTGAGCCGCGATCAGGTGCGATCATCGCTTGCGCGCCGCCTGGGTGTCGATATCGGCGCCTTTACGCTCGTCGAGCGCAATGTCGAGGGCATCGTTGAGATGATGCTGGACGCCACCGGCAGATATGAGGCTCCCCTCACCTCTGACCGTCTCTTTGGCTGGCATGCCGCCTTGTTTCCGACGGGCCGCAGCGGCATGACGAAGATCGCCGTCGGGAACTGGCGCACGGACGATACGGGGCCGATGCAGGTTGTCTCGGGGCCAATCGGACGCGAGCGCGTTCACTATGAAGCTCCCAAAGCTGGTTTGCTTCCTGACGAGATGAAAGCCTTCATCGGCTGGTTCAACGGTACGCAGGACATCGATCCAGTTATCAAGGCTGCCGTGGCGCATCTGTGGTTCGTTACCATCCATCCGCTCGAAGATGGCAATGGTCGTATCGCCCGCGCGATTTCCGACATGGCGCTGGCGCGATCAGAGAACAGTTCACAGCGCTTCTACAGCATGTCAGCGCAGATCCGGCAGGAGCGGAACGCCTATTACGATCTCCTCGAAGCCACGCAGAAAGGCGATCTCGACATCACGGTATGGCTGGAGTGGTTTCTGGACTGTCTTGACCGGGCTTTTGATCGCGCCGACACCATCCTCGCCTCGGTTCTACGGAAAGCCCACTTCTGGAAGAAGCAAGCGAACCAGAAATTTAACGACCGACAGCGGGCGATGATTGAGCGTTTGTTCGAGGGCTTTGAAGGCAAGCTCACATCTTCGAAATGGGCACAGCTTACCAAATCATCGCAGGATACAGCCCTGCGGGACATCGATGATCTCGTTGCCAGGGGCGTTTTGGTGAAAGACGCGCCCGGCGGGCGTAGCACGAGCTATTCATTGATTGACGAAGTCTGAACACATCAGCGACCTAAGAGGATGTTCATGGCGGCCTGAAAAGCGGAAACGTGGCGCGCCAGCACCCGAGCTGAGATGGCCGAGCTCTGTCCGCTAGCAAGAGGTTCCAATGAACGTATACGCGAAACCCTCGCATTCCGCGCTTTAAAGCCCCGGTTTGGTCAACCGAATGGCTTTCAGAACTTTCGACGCAAAGATGACAGCGATACATCATGCACTGGATTTTCAGCTAAGCGCGGAGAATGCAGACGTTTACATTTGCGGCCATCTCCGAGAAGTTCATTTGATTGTCGCGGAGAAATTGACCGACCAGGAGCGGGGTAGCGGCGCGATCAAAGCTGATTTCAGTCGCGTTGCAAAAGAAAAATCAGCAATCTTCAAGAGCTCCGAAAAAAATACATTCTGTTCCACAACAAATAGTCCGCCGTGAAGAACGCGGACGAGCGCTGATTTAAGCGATGTTTTGAGCCGGGACAGTTTCGGCGAGCGCCCGGATGATGGCACGCAAGAGTTCTGCGAGCCATCGCAGGAGCAGGCCGAAGTTGTAGCCGGCCGCTGCGAGGACGGCGTTGATACGGTCGCCGACGCGGCCTTTGAGATAGTTGCGGTCCATGCGGTGCTCGGCCTTGACGTGACCGATGACGGGCTCGACAGCCGCACGACGCTTCATCTCGCGCCGGATGGAAGCCGTGACGCGGCGAACTTGACCTGAGATCCAGACCCTGAGCCGGTGCGGGTGGTTGTGGCCGCGGTACCCTTTGTCGACATGGATGCGGCGAGCCTCCACGCCGGTGAGCTTCTCCATGTCGGCGACCACGGGGCCGAGCGTGTGCCCGTCGAAGGGATTGCCGTGCAGCGCCTTGGCATGGAGCACGAACTGTCCGCCCTTCGGGGACGTCACGGGGGTGGCGATACTGACCTTGCAGCCGAACTCGTAAGGCGCGCGGGCTTTTCCCTTGCCGATGCACTCGACCTCCGGCGCATGTAACGCATAGACCTTGGGGCCGCGCTGATGCTGATCCTGGCTGCGCACCCGCTGCGCCAGATCGAGCAGCGGGCCGAAGCGCGCTTCCAGCACCGCATCGCCATCAATCTTGCGGCGGATGTCGCGGATGATCCGGCCAAGCCGCGTCCGCAGGAACTTGAGTTGGCGCCGGGCGCGCTTGAACTGATGAGCGTGGGTATAGCGGCCGACCATGATGGCGGCGCGCTTCGCCAGGCGCAGATAGCTCTGGCGCAGCGGCACACGGTTGCGCTTGGCGAACCCGACGAGCTTGGTGATGGCCCGATGCATCAGCCGTGCGTCGGTCGGATGCGCAACGGCCTTTGGCTGCACCGTGGTATCGACCACTACCCGCTCCAGGTCGTTAGGACCAATGGCGCCAGTCTTGTGTGCCACCGACAGACTTTCCTGGATCAGCGCGACGAGCTGCTCCTCGCCGAGCCGCTGGCGCCAGCGCGTCATCGACGATCGATCGAACGGCAGCCGGTGGCAGAAGCTCAACTCGCCGCAGAAGTATTGATAATAGGGGTTCTCAATCCAGCGGGCGCACAGCACCTCATCCGAGAGATTGTGCATGTGCTTCAGGATGAACAGGCCGGCGACAAGCCGCGTCGGCAGGCCTGGTTGCCCCGGACCGGTTTGGCACACCGAACCAAAGCGGTCATCCAGAAACTTCCAGTCGATCAGCGCCGCCAACCGCACCAGCGGGTGGCCCATGTCGATGATTTGATCAAGCGCCGGAAGCAACAGGTCTTTCTGGCGATCATCCCGCGGTTTGCTCATCGCCGTCCCCAATGCCGATGACCCGCCGTTAGGGAATCACGAATCGCTCGAAAGTAAAATCCCAAAACGCAAGAAACCGCGGCCCAACAACCGGCTTTCCTGCAAAATCGAATACTTTAATGAGACAACTTCTGCTTACCCATCAGGCCGATCCGCATTCTTCACGGACGACCAAATACGCCCGCGATAGCTAACCTCTGTGCCGATCCTCATGCGAGCATTTCGGATGCCCCGGCCCAGTAGACGTAATTTATCCGAGCAAAGCCGAAGCGAGTTTGGAAGAGACAAAGAAATTGGCCGACGAACGATTCAAGCGGATCGAAAAGCTTTTTGGCGATTGTCTGAAGATGCGGCTCCTGATGCCGATTATGGCCGGAGACCGCAACGATTAAATGCGTTTGAAATGGAATGAGCTGGGCTAGCGGTCAAGAAGGCCTTTTGCGCGTTGGCAATCGGTGACGAAATCGCAATCGCTTCAACATTCGTGGAACATGCTTGTCCCGCAACCGTTGTTCGCGTGCCGGCGCAACTGCCCCGACGGGGCACTTTTCCCCTCGAGCTCGTCAGCTTCTCGAAAGCCAACCGCCCTAGCATTCGAGCCTAGCCTCCTGGTCTCGATGCCGCCTGCGACTGAATCGGCCAGAAGCTAGGCTACTTCGCGGCGGGTATGCAGGAGACTTTGTTCTCAAAACAGATAGGAGACGCTGTGGTAGGCCAATCGGATAAGCGGTGCGGGTTCGCCCGGGTCCCGAACGGGAAACGTCCAAACACAGGAGGATCATGACCGATTTAGGCAGGCCGTGAAGAATTAGCTTGTACAAGCGGACTTTGCCTCAGCACGCTCACAACTGACACCGCACGAGCCAATCCCAACCCGGCATTACTGCTGGAACGAGGCTAGCCACATTTGTTGAACTCCTTAGGACGGAAGCCAGATTCCAATCGAGATTGGACTGGCGCGGACCGAGCGGCTGCTCGTCGGTGTGACCGACCACCTCGATGACATCCACATCGTAATCTCCAGCTCATGAAGTTCTGGCAGGAGTGGACCTCCGATCACCGCGGCAAAAGCTCAGGGGGTAGCCAGGGACGACTTCGGAACGTGCCCGGGATCCAGAACCGGGCTCATCTCCTCGATCTTGGCATCGATCTTACTGAGAACAGCGGCCGGCACGACATCCCGTTCGGGGAGTTTCCACCAATGGTCGTTCACCGACGATACGACCTGCTCGACGGCAGAGATGACTGCAGGCTCGGGTAGCCGCGCGCGATTGGCGAACTTTCGCCAGCGGTCCGGAGTAAGCGCTTTGAAGGATTTCTCTCCTCCCAAAGAGAGGGCCATATCGTCCTTCGGAAAATAAGCGGTGGTCGATAGGACGTCGTACACGGGGGCGATGGCCGGAGTGCCCCCCTCACCTGGGTATATTGTCGACCAATTCTTCAAGTGCATGTCGCCGTTGCCGACGAGCGCGGCAAGTGCCAGTCGACGAACGAATTCGAGCGCGGCGTCGGTCGAAACCGCTACGTTCAGCGCGGAGGCTATGTCGTGGTATGATGCGTCATCGTATTTTTTGGATGGCTGCCGGCCAAAAATCTGGGCGAAATCTTCGATGTGAATTCGGGTACCTTTGGGTCCACGGTCGAAACGCTTCACCAGCAAAACCTTGCCGGTCGACAATGTGTTGAATTCTTCGGGAATTCCTTCGAAATCGGATTTTTCGACAAGCTCGCGTTCCGGCACATCCATTCCGAGGATTTCGGACAGCGCCAGAACGGCGAACTCGTTTTCCGACAATCCGACAAGATTGGCCGAGGGGAATTTTGCGATGTACTGACCTTGCTCGTCGCCGATGGGCAAAGTCAGTCCGACACCCTTTCCCGTATTTTTCATCACGGAGAGCTTCATCTGAACTCCCGCCAAGGAAAACCGCGCTTTGATGTCACGAGGATTATCTTGAATGGCTATCGTGGTGCTGCCGCCGCTCGGCACCACGCGCACTGCACCTGGTAGATCTTCGCCAAGCGCCGCCAGGAGGTCGAAATCGTTTCCTTGCCTCACTGCTCCGGCGTGGTGCTTTTCCATCGCCTCGCGAAGCTTGTCCTCGGGCAACAGGTTCGCGAAGAACGCGGGCAGCACGTGTGCTGCGGGCTTCGGATCCTTGCGAAGCCCACCATCGGCGGAGCGGAACGAGAGGCTCAATATCGGGGGCCGCGACATGGCGCGATAGGCCGGATCAAGGCTGAAGGCGTTGAAATCGCCTGGCGTACGCACGAGCGTTCCGACCCTGAGGTCTTGAAGGAACACCTCCAGCGACTGAACGGTATTAGGGGCGCGGACCCGGGTGCTCATCATCATCCATATCGGTGGTGAACGCTGGTCGATCCTCGCCTTCGGAGGGCCGAAGGAGTGCGTTGACGCCGGCTACCATGGCCTGTGGGATCAGCATTAGCTCCATGCCGAGAGCGCGCGCGACGTTAATCAGCGTTGTCGCCCGCGCGGCGGCGTTGCCCTGCTCGATATCGCGGTAACGCGGCCGGGAAATGCCCGCGCGTTCGGCCACCTGCTCTTGAGTCAGGCCCGCTTGCTTTCTTGCATCCCGGAGGAGGCGTCCTAGCTGTTGGGTTGCTTCTGAGTTCCGCTCCATGATCCGTTTACGTATCTTTTTCTTCTAAATGATGCGTGAACATATCATTGCTTATCGCTTCTGCCAAGGCCCATAGATCCGTTTACGTATCATTGGCTAATAAAATGATCCGCGAACGTATCTTACTGGCCAGGGGCGGTTCCCCAATGCCTAAGGCAATCTCGACCAGCGCGGGGCGAACTACCGCGTGCGCATGGACTCCATGGCTCAACGACAAGGCCGACATCGTCATCATCGGCGTCACGCCTGGCAAGCAGCAGGCTCTGGAAGCCCTACTCAGCTTCCGCATGGCGCTTACCGGCGCGCCTCGCTCGATGAGGCGGCGCAGCGCGCCAAGAATGCGGCCTCGTTCAAGGGGGGCATGCGCCTCGACGCGTGGTTGATGGACCACTTCGGCTTGCATCGGCTTTTCGGACTTACGTTCACGCTTGATCTCTTCGGATCCGCCGCGCACCGCGCGCATTACACGTCCGTCCTGCGCTATCCGGTCCTGAAGAGGTTCGGTAACTATGCCGGAGCCAGCCGCGTGATCGAGGAGACCCTAGCGGATGAACTCGCCGTGCTGCCCAAGGCTTGGCTTGTGCCGTTCGGGCCGAATGCGGTGCGCGCGCTCGAATATCTCGCGGCGGCCGGACGCATCGATGACGCGCGTATTCTAGGCGGCATCTTGCATCCCGGCGGCCAGCAATGGAACCGCTACAACGTGCAGCTCGGTCTCGTGTCCGCGATGCCGCGCTTGCGGTCCCAGGCGGGCCTGAAGTTCTGCGGCGAAGCGCTGTGTGCGCTCGAAGGTCGCCGCCCTGTGTGGCGAAGGCCCGCGGCCTTAGACCGTAGCCTAATTTTCTGTCTCCAGCGGGCGGGCCGACGATCGGTTTACAAGATGTCAATTTTACGTACTACCGCTACTTAAATCGAGCGAAACTTAAACTAGCGCTTGGTTTGAAGGTATGCTATTTTGCGTAGCATGACGACGCAATTGCCAGGAAAATTAAACCAGCTGCGCCGGGATCTTCCGGAGGGGCTGCTCGTTGACGCTGCCTGGCTGAGCAAGCACGGCTACGCCACCAGCCTCGTCAGCAAGTATGTCGCGGCCGGCTACCTCGAACGACCGGCCGGCCGCGTGTACCGAAAGCCGCGCGGCGCCCTAAGCTGGGAGCAGGCCGTCATATCCCTTCAGACGCTTCTTTACCGCACGCCGCTGGCCGTCGGCGGCCGAACAGCGCTCGCGCTTCAAGGCTACGAGCATTACCTGCCTCGCGCCACGCAGCAGGTTCATCTCTACGGACCTTCCGCGCCGCCCGGTTGGCTCTCGAAGCTTCCCCTCTCCATCCGTTTCGTCTTCCACAACAGCGCTGCGCTCTTCTCGCCGGAAGCGGGCCTGCCGCCCAAAGGCGATCTCGACCGCGCCAACGCCGCGGCCGAGAAGGAAGCGGCCGAAAAGGGCTTCGTCATCCAGTCATGGGGGCAATGGCGCTGGCCGCTGGTGGTTTCATCGCCGGAGCGGGCGCTGCTCGAAGTACTCGACGAGCTTCCCGATCACGAGAGCTTCGAGACCGTGGACAAACTGGTCGAGAGCCTTTCGACCCTAAGCCCCAGGCGCATGCAGACATTGCTACAAGCCTGCCAAAGCGTGAAAGCCAAGCGGCTGCTTTTCTTCTTTGCCGATCGCCATTCGCATGCCTGGAAAAACAAGATAAATAAGGATCACGTCGATCTCGGAAGCGGCAAGCGCATGCTGGTCAAAGGCGGCGTGCTCGACCGTACCTATCAAATCACCGTGCCGAAAGGGCTCGATGCCGTTTAGCGACCAATACCGCAGACAGGTTACCCTGCTGATCCGCGTCGTCCCCCTGGTCGCGCAGGAAGACTGCTTTGCGCTCAAGGGCGGGACCGCGATCAATCTCTTCGTTCGCGACCTGCCCCGCCTGTCGGTCGATATCGACCTCACCTATCTGCCGGTGCAGCCGCGCGACCAATCGCTCAAGGAGATCGAGACCGCGCTCACGCGCATCGCCGGCCGCATCAAGGCACAAATCGGCGGGTGCCAAGTCACAGAGGGCTTGACCGAAGGGCGCGTCAACAAGCTATTCGTCCAGCTCGGCGCCGCAACCGTCAAAATCGAGGTGACGCCGGTCCTTCGCGGCTGCGTCTATCCCGCCAAAAAGCAATCCGTGACCGATACCGTCGAGGACGAATTCGGCTTCGCCGAGATCCAGGTTGTCTCGCACGCGGACCTCTATGCTGGAAAGCTGGTCGCCGCGCTGGACCGCCAGCATCCGCGCGACTTTTTCGACGTGCGTGATTTGCTCGCCAACGAGGGCATCACCGACGATCTGCGAAAGGCCTTCGTCGTGTACATGCTCAGCCACCACAGGCCGATGGCGGAAGTCCTCGATCCGCCGCGCCGAGCTATGAAGGAGGATTATGAACACGGTTTCGTCGGGATGACAGAAGAGCCCGTCCCGCTTACCGAACTGGAAGCAACGCGTGAGGAGATGATCAAGGCGATCGTGGCCGACATGCCGGACGCGCACCGGAAATTTCTGGTCAGCTTCGAACAAGGCGCGCCGGAGTGGGATCTGCTGGGGCTGCCCGGGGTGCCCGATCTTCCGGCCGTCAAATGGCGCCAGCTCAATCTCGACAAGCTGCCCAAAGAAAAACGCGCGGTGCTGACGGCCGCACTGAAGAAAGCGCTCGGCGTCTAGGCGGCTCGCAGCCGCCCCTGACGCTTTTTAGCTGACGTCGATCGGCGACGTGCGCCATACGTCTTTGCCAAGCGCGATCAGCATGTCCCGCCGTTGTTCGATATCGGTCGCCGAACAGTTCTCAAAGGCTTGCAACTTTTCGTTGATGCGCGTGATCGACGAATTCCTCCCGACCGGGCTCAAGGCCACGATGCTGCGCGTGAGATAATGACCCGACTTCGCGTATTCGGGCTTCTTCTTCTCGAAGAATCCGTTGCTCGCCACGATGTTGATCGGCTTTTCCAAGAGCGTCACGTTCCCAAGCTTTACTTTGTGTAGCGCTTGCCGGGATTGGCGGCGGTGAAGGACTGGCGGAGATCGGCCTCCGGCGTGTCGGGCAGAATGTGCTCGATCTCGAGCGCGGTGAATTCGCCAAGGCCGCCGGGCCCCCTCATGCCCTTGAAGGCAATTTCAACATGCTGCGCCAGCTTGGCCAGCAAATAGCGCGTGCGGTACTGCTGCATCGAACCAAGTGTGTATCGTTTGAGCGTATCGCCCAGCTCGGGATCCTTGCCGACCATGTTCTTTTGTAGCCGTTCTGCCACGAACTCGTTGAGCTTGGCTTTTTGCGCCTTCGCATCGGCAATTTCCGCGATCTCGCGCAGTTCGTCCGCCCATATCGAGAAATTGCGCTCCAGATCCCTTGTCGGAGTCTTGGTGAAGATGTAATAGAATAGGAAACTTTCAAGCTGCCGCACGAAGTGATCGAACAGCGCTTTGGGAAAGTTCGCGGCTGCCAGCAGCACATAGTGCAAGCTGAATGCCGCGCCGCAAAGCTGCTGAAGCGTGTCCATGGCGGTGCTGGACGCGCCGTCATTACCACGGCCTTCGGTGAAGCCAATGTAGCGCTCGACGCTGCGAATGATCTTACGGACGAAGCCGAACGAATCGCTGCGGTAGCCGCACAGCTCGGCATTGTTTTTGTCGATCAGCCAGTCGTAAATCTCGTCTTTGCGCACCACACCGTCCCGGCGCTCGTTCTTCACCTTGTAATTCGCCATGATGAAATAGCGCAGGAAGCGCAGCGGCTTTTCCTTGTTGCGCTCCAATGGCCCCGTGATCTTCTTCCACTCGTCCTTAAGGTGTGTGAAACCACACTGGTCTCTCTCGGGAGCCGCGCCGTCGGTGCGACGGCATCCGAAAACAACATGACGTAGCGAGAGGCGGGTGGAAACAAGATCGACGCCCCTCGCAATCGGATGGCCGCTCACAGTTCAAGCCCGCGGTCCCCAAGCACCTGGCGCATCAGCGCGCCCTTAATTTCGCGGGCGATCTCCTCGCGGATCTGGGCTCCGAACTGCACCTCGGCCTCGCTGTCTCCGGTTAGGTGATGATCTGCGAGCCGTTGCTCAAGGCGGCTCGGAAACTCCTCGTCCATCGCCTCCCTGAGCCGGACCTGCATCTGTGCATGGGCTTCGGGGGCGATCCGGCTCACCACCGTCTCCCAAGGTTGCCAGTGAGTTGCCAGATAGTCGGCGAACCCCGCCTCCTCTTGATTGCGCACCTGCGTCTCGGCTGCGGTGAGATCGTGCTCAGTGACGTAGGAGACTTCATAGAACCGCATGTCCGGCGCGATGAGCTGCAGGTCCAGCCGATCACGTAGCTTGACCTGATAGGCGAGATAGACCTCGATCTCGTCGACGAACCGGAGCGAGTTGACCTTCTGACGGGCGATCGGATCGAGCGCGTTCAGGCGGAACAGGACCCGCGCCTGCTGGATGAGTTCACCGAGCCGATCGTCATAGGCCCCATCCTCGACATCAGCCTTCAGACGTGCGGTCTGCATGCCGTTCCAGGTCAGGGTGATGCGATCCTGGCAGGTCTCGCTCGCCCCGAAAGCCAGCTGAAAAAACTGCTGGCGCAATGGCGGCCTGGTCGCTGCCTGCCGCAGGTCCTCGGCCACCGCCTGTCTGAACTCGGGATTATCATAATTCACAGTCTTCTGCAGCTTGTCGAGGAAGAGCGCGTATGCCGGGGCACCCGCCTCGTCGGCGAAGTTCTGCCAGGCGGCGATCGCCTCCGGCTCGCCCTTCAACCAGTCCGCTACCGCCTCGGCTAGTGGCCGTTCCTGATCCACCGCCGTTCCCCCGCCCATCGAGAAGAAGACCCGCGGGCCAGCATAGTTCGGGGCATTCAGAGCTCCCGCCAAATTCGTCCGCACCTGCTCGGGCAGCGGATTGTCATCCACATAAACCATGCACCCAGAACCTAGCTGGGTTAGCAGGGTCTCCGGCAAGCCGATCAACCGGTTGTCGCGTGCCTCGAGCACCTGGAGCTCGGCCGGGAGGGTCTCGGGCAGGCTCGTCAGCCTGTTGCCGCTGACGTGGAGTCTCTGGAGCTCGGGCGGGAGTGTCTCGGGCAGACTATTCAGGTGGTTATCGCGGGCGAAGAGCAACTGGAGCTCGGCCGGGAGAGTGTCGGGCAGGCTCGCCAGCCTGTTGCCATCGGCTTCGAGCTCTTGGAGGTCGGGCGGGAGGGTATCAGGCAGGCTGGTCAGCCGGTTGCCGCCGACGGCAAGCAACTGAAGTCCGCTCGGGAAGGCGTCGGGCAGGCTGGTCAGCAGGTTGCCGCGGACATCGAGGTCCTGGAGCCCGACCGGCAGGGTGTCGGGCAGGCTGGTCAGCCGGTTGCTGCTGACGGCGAGTGTCGAAAGACCCTCCGGGAGGGTGTCGGGCAGCCTGGTCAGCTGGTTGCTGCCGATGACGAGTGACTGGAGTCCCGTCGGGAGGGCGTCGGGCAGGCGAGTCAATCGGTTGTTGCTGGCGCCGAGCGTCCGAAGTCCAGACGGGAGGATGTCAGGCAAGTGCACCAGCTCGTTGTCGCTCACGTTGAGCGATCGGAGCCCGGGCGGAAGGGTGTCGGGCAATGTCGTCAGGCCCAAGTATTGCAGCTCCAGCCCTGCATAGACGTCGCCAGTTTCGCCCCAGGCTATTATTCGTCTTACCGCCTCTTGCCGATCCTCGCCTTCCGCCTGCCGCTCATCGCAGGCCCATTTGTCCAAGATCTGGTCGAGCCGCGATTCCCTGAGGACGGAGCCTTCGAAGTCCGCCGCACCGCCTGCAGGGCCAGAGGCCCGTGTGTCATGCAATGCTTCGGTCCACTGCGCTGCGGCCGGGGTGAGCCGGCCGCCTCCTGTTGAGGTATTGCCATCACCTCGCAGGGGCCGTCGGCCGAGAATTGCTGCCCCGAGATTTTGCTGCCAAGGATTTGCTGGGGTCGTTGCCCACTCCGGCGCCACGTCACTGGCCTCCGCCCACGAATGCTCCTCCTGACCGACACTATGCGTCGGCCAATCGGCAGCCGCATCCATGCCGTGCCAATAATCCGGCAGACTGAAACTGCCGGCTGGCAGCTGGCCACCGCGATCCGTGGCCGTAAAAAGCACATGTTGATTGATCCCTTGTCCAGAGAAGGCTGGCGGATCCGATGGCAACCGCGAGGTGCCCTGTCCGACGCGACCCTCATGCGGCATTCCCAAAGGATCCGCATCTCTGTTCGACACAACGTCCGCGTCGCCGAGCCTATTTGAACTGGAGGGCGGGCGCTCGTGCGGATGCAACTCGTTCAGGTGCTGCGGAAACCCCGCTTCTATAGCGCGACAATCTGGGTGGGAAGCGCACGACAATCAGGATGGCGAGTCGGTGTCGCGGCGAGGTGATGATTGCCGCGTTGATTGTCGCGCGCAAGAGTTTTTTGAACTCTGATTGTCGCGGAGCGTCAATCAGAGACGGTTTTGGGTGTCGCGTGTGACGGCGGGCGTCCAGGTCCGCGTTTTCGTTCGAGCGCGGTCCGCCTGCGATAGCTTTCGACGTTCATCTCGACGATGGTAGCGTGGTGGACAAGCCGATCGATGGCGGCGAGGGTCATAGCGGGGTCCGGGAAGACCCTGTTCCATTCGCCGAATGGCTGATTGGCTGTGATCAGCATCGAGCGTCGCTCGTAGCGTGCGCTGATGAGTTCGAACAGCACGCTGGTCTCGGCCTGGTCCTTGGTGACGTAGGCCAGGTCATCGAGGATCAGGAGATCGAAGCGATCAAGGCGGTTGATGGCGGCCTCGAGGTTGAGCTCGCGCCGCGCCACCTGGAGCTTTTGCACGAGATCGGTGGTTCTGGTGAAGAGAACGCGCCATCCGTTCTCGATCAGAGCGAGGCCGAGAGCACTTGCGAGATGGCTCTTTCCGCCACCGGGCGGGCCAAACAGCAGCAAATTGGCGCCCTTGCCCAGCCAGCCGTCGCCGGCGGCGAGCGCGGTGACCTGCGCCTTGGAGATCATCGGCACGGCCTCGAAGTCGAAGTTGTCGAAGGTCTTTCCGGCTGGCAGCCGTGCGTCGACGAGGTGCCGCTCGATGCGACGGCGGCCGCGTTCGGCGATCTCGTGCTCGGCAATGGTGGCGAGGAAGCGGGCCGCCGGCCAGCCTTCCTTGTCGGACTGCTCAGCAAATTGCGGCCACAGCACCTTGATGGCGGGCAGCCGCAGCTCGTTGAGCAACAGATTGAGGCGCGCGGTGTCGACGGTGTTGGCCGTGTTCATGCGGCACCTCCGATCTCGGCGGTGCCGATAAGGCACTCATAGGCGGCCAGTGGCGCGAGATGCACCACGACCTGCGGCACACGGGCAGGATCGGGCGCGAAGTGCGTGCGCAGCTGTCCGAGATCGGGCAGTTGGCCGGCGTCCAGGTCGGCGGCGAGCTGACCGGCGAGTTCGGCCTCGCAGCCGCGCTCGTGCGCCAGCGCAAGCAGATCGACCATGAGCCGGCAGGCTTTCTTGTCCGGCAGCCGTTCGCGCAAACGATCGAAGGTCTTCCGATAGGCATCGCGCGGGAACAGCCGATCACGGTAGACGAGATTGAGCAGCGCCATTGGCTTGCGCCGCAAGGAATGGATCACGTGCCGATAATCGACGACCTGGTCGTGCTTGCCGTTGGGATGCGGCCGCCCACGCGGCAGGGTGACGAGATGGGTGCCGCCGACGAACGTGTCGAGACGATCATCGTAAAGGCGCACCCGCAGCTGGTGGCCGATCAGGCGTGACGGCACGGTGTAGAACACCTTGCGCAAGGTGAAGCCGCCGCTTGACGTCACGCGGACAATCACCTCCTCGTAGTCCGAGGTGCGGCGATCTGGCAATGCCTGCAGGGTGGCGCGCTCGTGGTCGATGCGCTTGGCGTTGCGGGCATTGCGGCGGCTGACGATCTCGTCGATGAAGCCGCGGTAGGCCGCGAGATCATCGAAGTCGGCAGTGCCGCGCAATAGCAGCGCATCGGCGATCGTCCGCTTGAGATGGCCATGCGAGCTCTCGATCGCCCCATTCTCATGGGCGATGCCGCGATTGTTGCGGGAAGGCCGCATGCCGTAATGGGCGCAGAGGTCCTCGTACCGCCGGGTCAGATCGTCCTGAGCATTCCGGTCCAGATTGCAGAAGGCGGCCGACAGACTGTCGGTCCGATGCTCCCGCGGCGCGCCGCCGAGCGACCACAGAGCATTCTGCAGTCCTTCCGCCAAGGCGACGAAGCTCTCGCCACCGAGCACGACATGGGCGTGCTCAAAGCCGGAATAGGCCAGCCGGAAGTGATAGAGGCGATGATCGAGCGGCACGCCCGCGATGGTGACCCCGAGCTCGCCCATGTCGGTGAAGTCGGACAGGCCGACCTGACCCACTTCGTGGGTCTGACGGAAGATGACTTCCTGCTCCTCGCCGTGGATTGCCCGCCAGGCGCGGATCCGGCGCTCCAGCGTGCGGCGGATTCCAGCCCCGAGCTCAGGGTGGCGGCGTAACATCTCCTCGAAGATCGCGACAGCCCGCACGCCGGGGGCCGCCTTCAACATCGGCACGACCTCGGTCTCAAAAACACTGGCCAACGGGTCCGGTCGGCGCCGGCCGCGGGCTCCCTTCTTCTGCAATGGGAGCCTTCGATCCTTCTCAAAGCGATACGCGGTCGAGGTACTGAACGACGCCTTGGCGGCGGCCACTGGCGGGGTATCGGTCTGACGGTACTTCATGTAGAGCCTCATCTGGTGATCGGTAACGTGTCGGCCTGGCAAGCGAGTGATTCCTCTTGGCGGAAGAACCACTTGCACAACCAGCCGGCCGCGATCACCAGTCGGCGCGGTCCCCTGTGGATCGCGCCGACGCCGGGCTCGTAACTCCGGTCGGGCTACGCCCTCCCTGCGTCACGAGCCCGGCGAAGCTCTCTCATCCTGATTGACGCTCCACTGTCACCCTGATTGCCGCGCGGCACCCGCTTCGTCCGCCTGCTGCTCTTCCAGCCCATGATAGTACGCCCGATCGACATCTGGGGCCTCGAATGGGTTGAGCTTGTTGAACGATCATCCCATCTCCTTTGACAGATACGATTAGCTAATGCCGGAGCTGGATAAACACGTTCTCGCTACAAGGCTTGGCTTTCGAGAAGCTGACGAGAAATCAGAATGAGCGTAACTGTCCTGCGGGACGCTTAGCGCTTGATTGCCCGCGCTGGAGTTCAACATGCCGATGCCGGACCATGTCGGAACTTCGAGAAGCAGATTTCTGAGGCTCTCTCAAGAACGTCCGCGCTTGCCTTTTGAAGCCCGTCGGCGCGGCTACAAGGCATTGATCACGCGCTGAGCGTTTTCTTCCTGTCGCAAATACGGGTAGGCGATAACTTCAACAGCTTGGCACGGCTTTTCTTGTTAATCGACCATTCAGAAAAATTGCATTCGGTAGCACTGGACGGTTTTAGCGAAAGCGGCATTCCAAATCGTTTCCGAAACTACGAATATTTTCCTGCTCAATCTAAGCGCGCACTGTAACGAAGTCACCAGTTATAATGCTCATTGCGGTCTCCCGGTGGCCGCCAACTCGGGGCACGCGGATAACAGGCCTTACGGGAGATTTTTGTTGGGCCGGGACAGGCTTGGTCCTGCGAAGGAACGACTGTAAGGCACCGGAATCGGTACAGTCCCATGTATGAAAAACACCACTTTCTATGGATTTTATAACATAGCTTTGTGTTGAAAAATACCTTCTGGGGTATATTTATACATGATGCTTCGTAGCCGCCGAACTCTCGCTTCCTATCTAACGGATCTGCTCGCCGGTGGACGGATCTCGTTTACGCGGGACGAAGCGATCGCCGAACTGGAGGTAACTTCGCGGGGCTTCCTGGCCGCCGCCAAACGCCTGCGGAAGAAAGGGCAGCTTCTTAATCCGCGGCACGGCTTTTACGTCGTCGTCCCTCCACAGTACCTGGTGCGCGGTGCTCCACCGCCGCAGTGGTATATCGACGATCTCATGGAACACGAGGGGCACCCATATTATGTCGGATTGCTCAAGGCGGCTGAGATACACGGCGCGTCCCACCAGGCGGTCATGCAATTCCAAATCGTAACCGACAAACGGATGCCCAAAATCCGCGCCGGCCGCTCGATCCTTTCCTTCTTCTATCGAAAGGAAATAGGCGCTCTTTCGGGAGCGATCGTTGACCACAAGACCGATACTGGCCGCTTCAAGCTATCGTCGCCCGAACTCACTGGGCTCGACCTGCTGCGCTATATGCATGTGACCGGAACGATAGACAGCATTGCCACTGTCCTTTCTGATCTCGGGGCTAAAATGAAGGCGCACGAACTCCAGAAATTGGCACCCGCCTTTGAGCGGTCCGTTATCCAGCGCCTCGGATACCTGCTCGACTACGTCAAACACAGCCAGGCAGCCGAGTCACTTCACGCCTACCTGCAAAACGAAAAACTGCTGCCCTGGGTCGAACTCGATCCTTCCAAGCGTAGTAGCAAGACCCGCAAGCCGCCGGAACGTGACACACGCTGGAACGTGCTGGTCCATCGCCGTCCGGAGCTCGATCAATGATTCCAGCCATGAACATCGTTGCATGGAGTCAAAAAGCTCCATGGCCCGAAGATCGACAGGTCGAGCAAGACCTCATCATATCCAGGGCACTCGTTGAAATCTTCAAGGATGATTATCTGAAGAAAGAGCTGCGGTTCCGCGGAGGCACCGCTCTAAACAAGCTGCACTTCCCAAGCGCCTATCGGTACTCGGAAGACATAGATCTCACGCGCACGACGGAAGGCCCCGTGGGCCCAATTCTGGACCATCTCCGGGCTGTCCTGGAGCCATGGATGGGGCGGGCGCATTACGACCTCGGAGAGATAGGGCCTCGGCTTACTTTCACTATCAAGCCCGAAGATGAAAACGCCTCTCAGCCGATCCGCGTCAAAGTCGAGATCGCCACACGAGAGCGCATTGCTTATGACGGGGCAAAGTCGTTTCCGTTCCAGGTCAAGAATCCCTGGTTCAATGACAAGGCGGACATTGCATCATTCAGCCGGGAGGAAATCCTGGCAACGAAGCTCCGCGCGCTTCTCCAACGTGACAAGGGCCGGGGCCTCGTCGACCTTGCCAAAGCTGTTGCGTTGCTCGACGGACTAGACGCCGCACGCATCGTGGAGCTGTTGGGCAAATATCTAGGTGCTTCCGGCCAAGCCATTTCCCGCGCCGAGGCCGAGGAGCGCATGTGGGCGAAGCTGGAAGATCCATCGTTTTTGGCCGACGTGCGCCCGCTACTTGCCGCGGACGACGCCGAGGATTTTGATGCCGAAGCCGAGCGCGCCGCGTTCGTTACGGTCTTTACGAAGCTTGTAAAACGTATCCCCGGCCACGCCTGGGCTGAGACGTCCGCCATGGCGAAGCAGTTCGAAATGCCTGAGCTGGCCAGCACCTGACCCTATGACTCACCCCAGTGCACCGACCGCTTTTGCTGCTCCGGCCACGTACGAACTTCATTCGTTAGGCTCGAAGGCGTTTCAGCAGTTGTGCGTTAAGCCGCTCGGGATGTGGGAAGCGACGTGATGGTTCGTGGGACGCTGCGAAACTAGCTCGGCGGCATCGTGAGCCAGGGCGCGAAACAACTTACCGATCCCGTAGCCGCGGCCCGTGCGGCGGTCGAGCCGCGACGCGCCGTGGGATGCAGCGACCCGCAATGCGCCGGAGTCTTCAAGGCCGGCAAACTCCGAATTTTCCCGCAGGCTTGCAAGCACCGCTCGCCCGGCGTCGGCAACGACGAATTCGAAGGCGCCATTGCTGGCAGCGTATACGTCAGTTCGTAGACGAAGCAGTCATACAGCTTGCGCTTCTGCTTCTTCCCCTCCGCCATCAGCAATGACGCGGATTTCGTGGCTCGCGCGGAGCTCGTCCATATCGGTTATCTCGAGGATTTGTCCGGCCTTGAGTTCCTCGACATAATCCTCGATCGCGATTTGCGCGTAGGCTTGCTTACGACCCGATTTCAGCCCGATCCCGAAATACCCCACTTCGACGCTCTCTTCCGGGCTAAGTATATCCGGCAACGTGATGTGAAGGTCCGATGCATTCCCCTTCACCAGTGGCGTAACGGCAAAGGCTGGCAGCGATGACGCCCCGCATCGCCGCCCGATGATTGTAATGGTAAGCGCCATCTCTGAAATCACGACGGGTGGATGGGCGCCCTACATACCAGCAGGTCAGCGCGATCTCGGTCTGCTCTTTCTGGCTGACCAACGCGCCGTTCGTAATTGGCGGCCAACTGCAACAAGCGCTTTTTGATGAACGGGTCAGCTTGCTCAGCAAGTTCCCGGACGGTTCGCGCCCTCTCTCTACAAAACTCGTCGTCCATAGTACCCCACCGAAACTGCCTTCCGGATAATGCCCGTGAAGAAGTGGGGCTGCATATGACCCAGGTTACACTGCAAGATATTTTCCGCAGTTTTGATCGATGCCGCGCGAGATCGATAGCACTTTTGCCAAGGTCAGCTGCTGTGCGCGCCTCGCACCTGGTCGGGCTCCCGCTTCATGCTGTACGTCGATTGAATCCACCTTTCCTGCGGCGTCGCCGCGGCCTCTGACGAAGACTGCGGGGAGTAAGTGATTTTGCCGCATCTGTGACCGCTTGCGCAGCGACTTCGCTGCGCGAGGAGTCGATCGTTGATCGAGGTGACTCTCTTTGATCGGCGACGGCCCTTTCGAGCGCAGAGAGGAATTGCCGGCCGTCTTCCGTAATTTCCCAGCCGAACGCATCGCGAAAGACATACTTCGCCGAAAAGATATTCAGGTCCGGCGCATGTTCGGCCAACCGCTTCATGCGATCGGTCCAGTCACGGCCGCTGTTCATCAGGATCTCCACGGCGCGTCGGACTTCGGCAACGGAAGCCCGCCCGCCAGGCTGGCCGGCCAATACTTTCAGGACGGTCAGCTGGAAGGACACTTGCCGTGTCTCCGATGGCTGTGTGTGTGCAGTTCCCCTGCAATGGATCAATGTCAGGGGCGGATCGTCAACAGCACGACGCCGTTAACCTCAACTATATTGGCTAATCCCGCGGGGCCAGCTCCTGGGATTTGACCTCGCCCTCGCTCAAGCTAATGCACGACTCTTCATCGAGGGCCGGTACGTCAGCGTAGCAGGACAGACCCGCAGCCGGAGCGCCGCGCGCCCATTGTCCATAACGGACGAACTCCACTATGGGAGCTCCTCCACACGCTACAGCATCGCTCTTAGATCGTGAGCGCCGGTCGGCGCATCGTGACTTCAGGCGATACATGCACCTCTCGACCTGTCGGGCACGAGCGTACGGTTCGGACCGTTCATTGCTACCGACGATTTCCCGCCACGCCCAATCTGCACGAGGAAAGAAAAAAGCTGGAACTGCCCCGGCATTGGAGATCGACGGCTTGAATCAAGCCTTTAAGCAGTATTGCGGCATAGCCTTGGTTGGAAACGACAGTCGTACGGCAAGCGTCCGGTGCACCGGTGACGAGACATCGCCAGACGCTGGTACGAGAATCCGCCTAGCAGGCAGACGCTTTCCGGAGGCGAACTGGATCAGCCAACCCTTAGATCCTCGGCTGACATTTTGCCCGAACGGCCTGCCTTGAGCTGGTAACTTACCCGGGCACCCTCTTCGAGGGTGGTGTAACCGGCCTTTTCGACGGCGCTGATGTGCACGAAGACATCGGCACTTCCGTCCTCCGGCCGAATAAAGCCATAACCTTTGGTCGAATTGAACCACTTCACAATACCCATTGCCACGGCGGCATCTCCATAAGTGAACCGTTGTGATCTAGCGAAGAGTCTCGCAGCCATCAAGGTGGACAAAGAGACGCCGGTTCGCTGCACCCGTCACGTCCGCGACCTCTTTGTCGTATAACCTACGCGGCCCGAACGCTCTGCGCAGCCGGCAGCAAGACCTAATGCTGAAGCCAGTTCGCCTCAGGGCCTCGGAATCCGAATGACGTCTGAACCTTCGACTCATTCATCGCGCGTGACCGCGTTACAGGAGAGTTGCAGAGCGGAGATCATGGCACGCTCATCCGCAGCCGAGCTGGAGCGAATGGTGCGGTCGCCCTTGCAGAACCAGGCGGCCGTAAACTCCTTCGCACAGCCCGGAGCAGGATCACCGATCCGCGCCGTGCCTGCACTGAAAGTGCATGCGTCCTTGCCGTTACAGGCTGCTGCAACCGCACCCGTGGCGTTGCCACGCGCCGAGATCCAGCGGCAATTGCCGCCATACGTGGCAGAAACGACCGAAATACCTGATTGGGTGACGGCATCCCCGGCCGCATCACGCAGCGCATACGTTGCGGCCGCGCCGACGAGAGCGGCAAGGCCAATGCTTCCCAATCGTACCAGGCGCCTGCGCTGTTCTGGCGAGGCCGCCTGATAGCAGCTGCGAATTCGTCTTCGGGCCGGTACCTCCAAGCCAAAATGCAGCAGGATCGCGACGCAGGTGGCCAGAGTGAAAGCAAGCGCGAGCGCGCCGAGATGGCCCAGCAGTTGGCTTGCGGTTTCCCAACGTACCACCGGAAAACGCTGGTAGATAATGATGTGTACAAGATAAAGCGCAAAGCTGGCCTCTCCGAGGAAGACGAGCCACCTTGCCGACAACAGCCGTCCTGCACTGCTGACGGGCTGAGCCGCCGCGACAAGGATGAGCGCAATCGGTGCCGCCAGAGCGATATTGTTGCGCCCAATATCGAACAGGCTCATGGCCGCCCCAAATGGCGGCTTGTGGGCGGTAAACCAGAACACCCAGCCTATCGCGCCGACACCAACGATTGCGGCGATATCGAGCAAAGCTCGAGATGGTCTGAAATCCTGGGCCAGCCACGCTTCATGGAGCTTCGCCAAGCAACAGCCGAGGACGAATTCCCATACCCTGCAAAAGGGCGAAAAGTAGACGATCCAGAGGATGAGCGTGTTCTTCCAGTTCGGCAGAGCCGCACCCGTCCCATAGGCATGAAGCGCAAACAGATTGATGCGGCCCTGAAGCATGTACACCGCAAGGTCGATGCCAAGCTCGATTGTGCCTGCGCCAATCGCGCATAAGATCGCCGCCGGAGCAGTTCTGATCCGCGCAAGTACCGGGCAAACGAGCGGAAAAAAGAGATAGAAAAACCATTCGGTGCTGACTGACCAGGAGACGATGCCGATCTCTTCGTACTGCCAGACGGGGGCAACACCGGCTACATTTGCGAAGAACCAGGTTTGAATCATCCCGAGTTGAAACGGGACAATGTGCCACGAAAATCCCTCGGTTGCCGCCTTAGTTCCGAGAAGCCATGGCCAGACCATCGGTCCGGTCAAGAGCTCAACGAGAAAGAGAACAACAAACAGAGGATAGATTCGGGCTATGCGCGCCACGAGAAATTCAGGGATCGCTTTGCGCGGGCTGCCGGCAATCGAGCTGCCATAGTTATATTGAATGACAAAGCCACTCAACGTGAAGAAGACGGACATTCCGAACAGGCCCAGCGTCCCGATGCTGATATCGAGTGCAAGACTGGTACCCTCCAGGAACAGGCTTCCACCGTGAGACAATGCCACTGCTGCTGCCGCGACAAACCGGATTCCGGTCAGCGCGGGTATCTGCTTAACCATCGGTGTCGCTCGTCATTTGCGCGTTGGGTACAAATCCTGGCGATCGATGGCGCAAGGGCAGTCTGCTGGAGAAGGAACGCGATAGCGGCCATGAGGACCGATCGCATTGCGCGAGCCTGCCATGCGACCAGCCAGGTTCCTTCGGTAGCTCAAATCAAAATCAGAGCGACCGCAGCACCTTATTGGCAAGCCCGCTAACGCTGAAACTCTGCCTTCTGGTAGGGGGATCGGATTCGAATATTCCGCGCTCGACCGGCTCCGGCGCAAGGGACGTCCCTTGACCGGTCGCCGCCATACTTGCTGAACCCGTGCTTGCTCCCGGAGCGCTTTCCTAAAATGACGAGCCGTTGCCAGCCAATTTGCTCGCTGCGTTGGGCGCCGAAAGTGCCCGATGCAAGTCCAGGTCAGCGCAGAGCAAGGAACTGCATTGGCGACGCGCGACAAAGCCCAGCTCCAGTTACAGCGGATCCAAACGCCAGATCGGGTCCTTTGGTATGGTAGCGCCAGTCTGAGCTGCGCTTTCAATTTCTTTGACAGCAACGGTCAAGGAATCTCGCTGCGGATTGGTGCAGCAACTCATTATTCTTTTCCTGCACGACTGGCCGCGCCTTCGCTTGGCCTGGCGTGCCAGAGAAGGAAAGGAAACGTGATGACAAAGAAGATCGCTGAGATCAAGACCACCATCCGCACCACCACTCCGTACACGGGTACGCTTTAGGGTTGGTTCGACGGGTGCCTTGAATGCATCCACCTGATGAGAGCATAGCGGCATCGGAGGGTGGTCCTTGCGACCACCCTCCTTTGTGAGACGTTTCGGGAGAGTAAGATGGTTGATTTGATCCAGCAGCGCATCGCTCCGTCCATATTGTCATCCGTCGAGATCAATCCGATCACGATCTTGAAGACGGAGCCTGGCATGGCACCGGTGCCGACGATCAAATCGGCACTCGCGAGCTCTAGTTCCGACCTTTCCGTCGTTGACGGCGACTGGCGGATCGGCGGCTATCTTGCCGGCCTGCAAGAGCTGATCGACGCCGAACTGCGGTGGGCCGATGAGAATAGGCCAAAACTGGTTGAGACGGCCCAGCAATCCTTGAAGCGGCTGTTTCCTCTCTTGGTCAGCGATGCCTTTACCGTGCCGAAGGATCTCACCAATACCTCAAGTAAAGAGGAGCGTACACGCTTCTATCATCATGAATATCAAAACAAGCTCCTGGTCGGGTTAGCCGAATTCCTGATCCGGTGCGCCCAAGAGCGCAACGAGCGTCACATCATCGTCATCGACCGGGCGGCCGCCCTGTCCGCCCCGGCCAAGAACCTGATCAAGCTGCTCGTCAGGCTGGACCACGATGCGCGCCTGTTTCGCTTTGTCCTGATCGATTACGAACAACGCCTCTATTTCCAGGACGCCAGCGAAGTTCATTTCGGCAGATATAGCTTGCAGGAACTGGGGCCGATCCTGGATCGGGAAGTCGCTGCGGAGAAACAGCGGCAGATTCATGAGGCAAGTGGCGGAAATCCACTGATTGCGGAGGCTTTAAGCACATGCGTAGCGGCCGGATTGCCGGTCATCGGCTACCTCGACCCCGTCGCGATAGTGGACCTTTATCTCGCCAGCCTCAACTCCGGGGAACGGCACAGCCTTCTCAAATCGTACATTGAATCCGACTGCACGACGCCTGATCTCATCGCGCAACGAAACTATGCAATTTTCGAGCAGACGACCGCAGATCATCTGCATGAGCAGTTGCACCGCGCTTGCCTGGACCGCTATCTGGCGGGCGAGGCGCCGCTCGTCATGCTTCATGCACTATCGATACGGGACAAATACAAGCGTCTGGAACTGCTTGCAGAACCGAGTCAGATCCTCCAAAGCATCGGTTTGTACGATCTCTGGTTTGGCTATTTCGGTGAAATTTTCGCCGATCCTGCGCTCCGCACCTTCGGCCCGGGAGACGCTCCGGCAAACGCTGCCTTCATCAACGCGGCTTTTGTGCTGTATTCGCTCGGCTGCGGCCGGGTGTCGGTTCCCTATCTGGATGAATTCTACAAGGCATTCCCGAAGAGCCGATACACGCCAACGGTTCTCTATGCCCAATCGATGACGTATGGACGCTATCAGCAACCGGTCAATCTGACGGTCGCCGAAGAGTACGCGTTGCGAAACCTGGAGACCATCGAGCGGGATTTCAAGGATCACGACAAGTACGATTATATCAAGGTGTTTGCAGAGAACGCTTATGCCTACATCAAGGCCAAGCAGGAGAAGTATGACGAAGCCCTCACCCTTTGTGCGGAAGGCCATGGCAAGATGCTTAAGGCCTATGGCGGGGAGCGTTTCAAGCTTCACCAGTCGATTCTGATCTACAACACCAGTCAGGTCTATGAACTCGTCGACGATCTTCCTCGAGCTGAAAAGCAGCTGCGTGAGGCCATCGCCTACGATCCCTATTACGGCGAGTATCACAATGACCTGGGGAACTTGCTCTCGAAAGTGCCCGGAAGGGAAGCTGAGGCTCTACAGGCATATGCGCGCGCCATTGAGCTGTGTCCCCCCTATTACGAAGCCCATCTGAACAGGGCCGCACTTCGCAACAGAATGGGATATGCCGCAGGCGCCCTGGCCGATCTCGACAGAACGCTTGTCATCAAGCCAAACGAATGGCGAGCTCACTTCCAGAAGGGCAATATTTTGATGCGGCAAGATAGGCCGGAAGCTGCTCTGAAGTCTTATCTAGCGGCAGCCGATATCGATCCCAAGAATCCCGATTTACAGAGCAACCTCGGCCTTGCCTATTCCGAGCTTGGCAAGGCGAGCGAGAGCATCGCGCACTATCTTCGAGCCCTTGAACTCAATCCTCGGCATGCGCTCACGCACAACAATCTCGCCATCGAGTACTTCAACGAGGGTCGGCCAGATATGTCACTGAACCACGCCACGGTCGCAGTCGAGATTGGGGGAGATCCAGACTACCTCCTCACTCGTGAGCACATCCAGGCAAGTCTGCAAGCTGACCTGGCTTCGCGGCGCAACCGAGCTTCTGCGCCTTCCGCCGAACAGTCATGAGCTTGCGGCTCATAGCATTGATTGCCGTCGAAGCCGACGACGTGCGGCAGGATCTCCAGGTTAATGGTAGCAGGCACCTGAAAGCTTAGGGCAGAGTCTGGCGGATCCTGTTGCGCGACAAGTGATGCAAATTCATAGGATCTGACCAAGCAGGGGGAACCGCGTTGGCCAGCATTTGGTCCCGAAACACCGCCTGCCACAGACAGGGAGGCAGATATGGTGCCTTTTGACCAGTCGCGCGGTTGGCGAGAGCGTTGGTTATGCCCCTTCTTTGTCATCCCATCGATGTCACGGCACGAGACCAGCGTCATCTTCGCTTCTGCATCAAGCGATATCCACACGATGGCGTGTTCGATGAGCTAGGTTATAGATGACTGGTGCAAGCACACGGCAGTTCGTTTATCTGTCGCATTTGATCATTCAGATCGGCGGCTGGGCGTTTCGAATTGGCATCCTGATCGGCCTTCTTCAATCCGGCATGAGCGCCGCGGGTCTCGGCGTTGCCGTCAGTTTTGCGCCTATCATGCTTGGGAGCCTCTTCTTGTCGCCATTGGTCGACAGACGTAATCCGATCTCCGTCATGATGATCGTCAATGCTATTCGCATCTTCGCGCTGCTCGCCATCTTCGGCACCGACGGCGCCGATTCCTTTCTGAGCTATGCCTCAATCGGCGTCCTGAGCCTGGTGCAGCCCGTCTACTTGTCTGCAGAAGTTTCTTTCTTCCGTCGTATCACATCGGAAGACGACATGATCTCGGTGTTGCGCAACATTGCCAACATTGACTGGCTCACCTATCTGCTCGGAATGTTTGCGGGTGCCATGCTCTCCGACCGATTGCATTTGCCTGGCGTTTTGGCGTTCAACTTATCGGCGATCATCCTGTCCTTGATCGTGCTCCTTGGTATTAAGCAGCAGTTCAAAAGGACACCAACAGTCCTTGAGGCACAGCCCTCCGGAACCATCCTAGACCTAGCACCTCTTTATCCCGCATTCTTGGCTGTATTTTTGCTCAACCTCGGCGCCGGCATCATCAATGTCTATCCTGCTATACGTGCAACGGCTGACGGGGTTCTCGATAAAAGCGTTCTATTGACGATCGTCATGACCAATGGAGTTTTGGCCTTGCTGGGAGCGCTCGCCGTCAAGCCGATTTACAACCTGCTCGGCGCCTTGCCAACCATCGCCGGGGCCGCAGTGCTGCTTGCGGCATGCCTTGCCATCATGTCGCTCGATGCTGGCCTGCCCGTAGTCATCGCATCAAGCAGCGCAATGCTCGGCTTTGGCCAAATATTTGCCGCTGCCGCTCACAGCCACATGGTCTCTTCAGTGGCTCCGGATCGAGCCGGCCGCCTTTCCGGGTTATTTCAATGTTGTACCTATGGCGGCGTCGCGGGAAATGGCATTGCTCTGTCGCTTTTGAGTGATCGGCTCCCCTTCGGCATGATCGTGTTGCTATGCGCGGCGAGTGCATTTGTTGCTTTCGCCGTCGCGAGCCTTGCCATAATCAGATCAAGACATTCTCACGCTTGAGGTCCTGTCGCTCGCTAGATCAGGGATGCATACGATGCCATGGGATCAGCTATTTCTTTTAGAGCGCCCCTTTTCAGATCCGGCCTTGCCGGGACGAGAATTCTATTGCTGGCAATGCTTGCTGTTGGACGGGATATTGTCCGCATTTCCAAGCCGCGCTGCGAGGTTGGACGTTCGTCGGATTGCCTGGGCCAAGCCACGAACCGCACTCATCGAGAGGCTTGGCCAGGATCATCAGTCCGCCCCCGTTCTCATCTTCGAGAAGAGTAGCATCGCACCGGAGAATGCGAAGTACGCGAACGGGCTCGCCTATGTCGACGATTCATTTGCAATTCTTCATCTTTTAGCTCTGCGCCACGGGTTCCCGGCCCCTTATCCGGGAAGAGTGACGCTTTGCCCATGATGGTCATCAACGCTTTGACGCCCGCATTGGCCTAAGTCTAATTGAGAGTGGCCCGCTCGATCTCTCGAGTTGCAACCTGCAAAGACGATAGCGGATCCTGACTGAATATTTCTGACAGGACCCATCGTTCAAACTCTTTAACAGCCGCCATATTTCGCGCGTGCCCATTGACAAACATGTAGATTGAGCGATTGACCGGCGCAAAGCCAAACGGAGCCACAAGTTCTCCCTTCTCAAGGTTGCTTCGAACCAGAATTTGCGAAGATATTGCGGCGCCAAGCCCACTTTTTGCTGCCTCGACAGCCAAGGAAAATGTATCGAACACGACGAGGCGCGACCCCTGCAAGCATATTGCAGCTGCGCTTGCCCATTCGTTCCAGCCGTCCATCCTGGCGGCCTCGTGAAGGAGAGGAATCGATAGAATGTCTGCCGGGCTTTTGATCGTCTCGAGCATAGCAGGCGCGCAAACAGGACCGATCATCTCGTTCGATACGTGCACTTCACGGACGGGAAGCGGTCGCTTCAACAGGCCGGAAACGAACAATACGTCCACGGCCCCAACAGCCAGCGCGTCCAGATCGGCGTCAGTTTCAAAGACAAAATCGATATCCTGATACAGTTGGCGGAACCGACCGATCCGGGGCAACAGGCCGTGCGACAAAAATGTGGTTGAACAGCCCACCACCACTGAACGTCCTCCATCGCTCCTTCGTAGCTCGTAGCATCCTTTCTCCAGCATTGTGAACGCGCTCGCACAGCTGCGCTTGAGCTGCTCGCCGTCGGATGTCAGCCGCACGCCCGAGCTATGGCGAACGAATAGCCTTCTGCCGAACCAATCCTCAAGAAGCCGCATCTGGTAGCTTACCGCGCCGGTCGTCATGTTTAACCGCTCGGCGGCCCTTGAGAAGCTTGGAAACTCGCTGACCGCCTCAAACAGATGCAGGCTTTTCAGAATAGGAAGCTTGCGCATCTGACTTACTTCATGGCGTCGCAGACTGCGATGAGTCGTTGTTAGTGGCCTATGATGCGCCCGATTTATCTTAGGCACCAACGACGCTATTGATGACTGGCCGGACGCGCTTGGCCACTGACACCTCTTCGACATGGCCGATCAACGCGAGTTCACCGCCCAAGCTCCCTGCCCCAGTTTCGATCTGGTCTTGATCGAGGCATACGGACGCTTCGGATGTAGTGGCTCCTGGTGCGCTAATATGAGAAATCCTGTTTGGCGGCGTGACATTGCTGCGCTTTCTCCCCGAAAAGATGGAACGAGCTTTCGACTTGGAACAACAAGTCCTGGGTCAATCAGGCTATGCAATACTTTGCCCGTCGGAGATACCGCCGGGCTCGCCACACTGGCAAACGAGCTGCTAGTTGGGATTGCGCTCGCACGCCTCTCGCGCCCATGGAACTGCTCCAATCACTCTCAAAATCCGGCATTGTACCTTAGCCGCTGATTGGATGGCTCTCTGCTATCGCCTCCCGTCCGCCTCGATCAATTCAGCCAAGGAACGTGGTGACATCGAGATATGCAATGACCTGGATTTACCTGCTTCGATTCGAAGCTTGCGCCGAATTTAATCAGAACAAAGCCGCTTCGATGCATAGGTATATTCAAGCGCTAGTCGACGCGCATGTTCGACCAGATTGGCCGCGGCGCTGTGTCCTCCGTCGATGTTCTCGTAGTAGAAGTAGGGCTGACCGAGCGCAGCTAGTCTCGCAGCAGCCTTCCGGCCGTGCGCCGGATGGACGCGGTCGTCCTTGGTGGAGGTGAGAATGAAAGGAGCGGGGTAGGTCTTGCCCGGTACCAGCTTCTGATAGGGCGAGTAGGCTTCGATCCACGCACGCTGCTCGGCGATGGCAGGATCACCGTACTCGGCAATCCAGGAGGCGCCTGCGCCGAGGCTGGTGTATCGAAGCATGTCAAACAGCGGCACTTGGATGATCGCCGCGTTGAAGAGCTCGGGACGTTGGGTGATTGCGGCGCCAACGAGTAGGCCGCCCTGGCTGCCGCCGATTACGCCCAGCCGTCGCGGGCTCGTGATCTTGCGACGAATCAGGTCCTCGGCAACGGCAATGAAATCATCCCATGTCGTCTGCTTCGTTGCTCCCTGGGCTGCTTGATGCCATTGTGGACCAAACTCGCCGCCACCGCGCAGATTCGCAACGACATAGGCATTGCCCTGCTCGAGCCAGAGCCGCCCCACGGCTCCGAGATAGGATGGCAGAAGCGAAGCCTGGAATCCGCCATAGCCATAAAGAAGTGTCGGGATCGCGCCGTCAAACCTCGCGTTCTTCGGCCGCACCAGAAAATAGGGAATTGACGTGCCATCACGCGAAGTCGCTTCGAACTGGTCTACGACGTGATTGGACGCATCAAAGGCAGTAGGTGTCGTCTTCAATTCCTCAAGTTTTTCTGTTTCGGCATCAAAATACCAGATTGACGTTGGCCTGAGATAGTTCGAGATGGCGAACATCGCCTGGTCCGCTTGGTCGGACGTGGCTGACACGCTGACATTTGCATGTTGCGGCAGCTGGATCGGCGTCACCGACCAGGCTCCCTGATCGTACTTGTAAACGAGCGCTTTGCTCTGAACGTTTTCAAGGATGGTCAGGATCAACAAATTCTTTGTGCGACTGACCCCGCTCAGGGCCTGGCGGGGCCCAGGCTGGAAGACAAGCGAGGCTTTGGCGCGTAGCGGATCCTGTTTCCATTCGGCCAGATCATACGAAATCAGCGAGCCTGTCCCAAACCTGACGTCACCGGGCTCCCATTCTTCGTCAAGTTCCACAAGCAGGCGGCCGCTCGCGAGCCCGACTATTGCGGCCTTCTTCGGGAGATTGAGCCTGATGGGCCCATCGGGGCGGAACACCACATAATCACGCTCGACAGAGCTGATGAAACGGATGGCGCCGGTCGCATGGACTTGACCTTCGCTGTCTCGAAGTACCAGGGGCACCGTCTGAACGTCGGTAGGCTCGCCGCGAAAGATCTCGCGAGCCCTACTGAGCGGCTGAGCGCGTTTGAGCTCCTTCACTACAAAGGGATAGCCGGCCTGCGTCAATGACCCCTCGCCCCAGTCCCGTGCAACAAGGAGTGTGTCACCATCGACCCAGCTGACGTTCTGCTTGCCCTCTAGAAGATAAAAGCCGCCCGCAACGAAGGAGTTGGCCTCGCGGTCGAACTCGCGTATGGACGCGGCATCCTTGCCGCCGTCGGAAAGATGAATCAGGCAGAGGCGCTCTTCAGGCCGAAGAGAGCTGCCACCTTGAAAGACCCAGTTCCTGTTCTCGGCGACGGCCAACGCGTCCACGTCCAGGATGGTCTCCCACTGTGGATCCTCGCTACAATAGCTCTCCATAGTGGTGCGCCGCCATATGCCACGCACATGATTCTCGTCTTGCCAAAAATTCTCTAAGCCGCGCCGTCCCAACGAAACGTATGCAATCCGATCCT
Organism: Bradyrhizobium elkanii USDA 76; assembly: GCF_023278185.1. Taxonomy (NCBI): domain Bacteria; kingdom Pseudomonadati; phylum Pseudomonadota; class Alphaproteobacteria; order Hyphomicrobiales; family Nitrobacteraceae; genus Bradyrhizobium; species Bradyrhizobium elkanii. Next base: position 7,208,248 of record NZ_CP066356.1, read on the forward strand.
TGGCCTGCAGGATAGAGAGCGCCTGTTCGTAGAATCGCTGATACCGCGGATCTGACTGGAGCACCCCAAGTGTCTTCTCGTTCTCGGCGCGAGCCCATGCCAACGCGTCTTGTCCTTCGATGTCCTCGAGCCAAAGCGATGGATCATTCGTCGTCATAGTCGTTCGCTCCTGTGAAATCGCCGTGGACGTGGCGCGGGCAATCGAAGGCAGCGCGGCGGAGAGGAGTGACGTGTTCATAAACTTTCTCCCGATGAGGCCGATGGGCCACGCTCGCACACCTAGCGCCCCTCGAGCAGAAGCAGCGGAAAGCACGCATGACACAGCGCAGCTTGCGCTATCTTGCGGACCGATTCACTGCAAGCTGCGTGCCGGCTAAAGAGCCGCAAGTTTCAGCCGCTCAAGGCTGCAGGACCATGTCCGGTTGCCGACATTGGTTGCCAAGCAGACACCGGCGGCGTGGGGTTTATCGGGCTTGAACTCGGCGCCGCGGTTCGAAATAATGACAAGCTTCATGTCGGGTCGCTGGTTGACAACATCCGCCACCTCGTCCGAGGCAATAGAATGGGCGGGACCTGCACCGGCTCGTTCATCCAGCTCCGGCGGTATCTCGTGCAGCTGCTGGTTAAAGGCGTGCTGGTTTATGGTTTCATCTTGCTTCGCAGCGCCTGATGTACTGCCGTAAGCCAAGGTTGCCGTGTCGAGCGCATCATGAATTCGAACCATCTCAAAACTCCGTTTGACGATGTTTGCGTTTGATTCAGTCGCAGATCAGCTCCGAGTGATATCCCCACGACGCCAGGGTGGCAGAGCTAGCTTTCGGGAAGCTGACCAACGCCGAGCCAAGTGGCTGTCGTTCAACGACTTGCGTGCACTCGTCAAGGCGGTGAAGGCCAATCCGAGGTGCGGACGCCTCATCCGCCGCGATCACGTCGTAGTCCTAGATAGGAGAACCGGCGGCGCATCTTCCCTACTATCGTAGCGAAACTTGCGATCGCGCGTCGCCGAATAGACGCTGGCACCATTTTCACGCAGATCCTACAAGGTTTCATCGAGCTCCTTGGCGTGCCCGAGGCGGCTGGACATCGGCACATTGTCTACGTCCATCAGGTCTCGTACGACTCACTTACACGGCCAGAAGCAGACCGGCTTATCGTCGATCATAATGCGGCCGGACGCCTTCGAGATGCGATTGCCCCCGATGGCGCGCGTCGCGGCATCGTCAAGCTTCCCCATACAATTGTGGTTGCCGATGCACTATTGGCGCTCGACTGGGCCGGCATCAACTTCGGCATCATCACCAACACAGAAGCTGGCGAGCAACGCCTTAGTGCCTCGTTAGGGCCTTCCCCCATTGTGAACGACAGGGCAAGCGCCACGGTCTTCTAGGAGCATGTGCTCGGAGCAATCAAGAATATCGCCAACGATATTCCCGACGTCGCTACGAAATGGGCTTCGCGAAAGAAAACGAAGATCGACTGGTGTTTGATTAGCGCCAAGATGCAGAAGTTCGCGCTCGGCGACTATCTCGAGCGAAAATCGAATATCCTCTAAGGTGTCAGAACGGGCTGCCATTCCGCTTGAATCGTCACATCCTAAACCAGCAGAGCTGGTAGCGTGGACCGGCCAGAATGCCGAGCATTGCTATGCTTATGTCATGTTAGCCTTCGATGACTTTAATTCAGGGGCAGGCTCACAATCTAGCTTACTCATCTTGGCTTATTGAGAGCGCCTGCGCCTCTTCTCCAAAGAAGCGTCCAATTTCTTCATTATGGTAGCGAAAAAGCCAAGCATATTTGGCGCGCACGGATTCGTCATTCCCTGCAGACGCATAGGCGGTCAAAATTGCATTGCGGTGCTGCCTCGCCCAGTCTCGACACGCGTTCTGCCAAGCTTCGGTGCGCATACGATCCCGACCGTCTTGGTCTTCCGCCTGATATCGATCTCGGTCCTCACCGCTGATCGTAGGCTCAATCGTGTCCAAGCAGATTCGAAGGTAGTTGATGAACCATTGGGTCTGGCCATTCGGAAGGTTGCTGTACTGCATCAGCGTTTTCGGGGTCGGATCGACATCATCGCTGTAGTATTTGCGATGCGGGTGATCGGAGAGATAAGTCTGGAGATCGGGCGTGATGGCAATCATGGGAACGCACGCGGCATGCTCAAGCCGGTAGGCACGAACCAGCGCCGGGCTAATGAGGGTGTCCTTTCGCCGGTACCAAAACCCCAGGTCAACGCCTCCACGAAGGAAGATGCCGCGAAGCACGCAAGTGCCTTGGGCCCAGGCGTAGCTAGTCAGCTCGCTCATTAGTAGGTCGAAAGTCCCTTCAGAATCGGCGACCTTGGAGTGCAGAGGGACAGAAATAACAAGGCAATCGGAAAACGCGAGAACCGTCTTGCCGACGATCTTGTGTTCTTCCCGGATGAATCTGTCAGTAGATTTATGCTCGAACTCGTTTTGAACGTGTACAACTTCGTCATCGAGGGCGCGCAGCTGCTCCTCGTTGATTATTGCTTCCACGCGAGCCGAAAAGCCAAGGAGGTCAATAAAAGCAAACAGCCCGCTCTTTAGATTTCGGCGCACTATTTTGTTTGTCATGCCTGAACTTCCGCACGAATCAGCAAGTCAGATGCTCTGCTTAGGTACTTCTCACGTAAAAATTGTCATGGTGACCGCGAATATCACTATCTCGCGGGCTGCCTGTGAGGCGGAATTGGAGGAGACTTCGGTCGTCACCTTCGGCTGCCACGGGAACGTCTTGCTCATCCATGAAGCGGATTTGTTCGCCGGGACCTAGGTCTGCCCAGAATCCGTCGGTAGCTATCAGCAACTCGCCTTCGCCTTTGGGCATCATGGCCTCGGGAAGCAAAATTCCCTGGCGCGAAAACTACGTGTCAGGAGATGACGCGCGGGACGGTCGGCTATTGACGCAATGGATGTTTCGCCGGTTACGCTGGCAAGCGTGTGTGGCCGGCTCAGCCACTCAATGCCCCTTTTCGCGTTACGCCGTCCCAGCAAACAGTCGCCGGCGTACAGAGCAAGCGTCGCGTCGGGCCGGATATTCACGATCATATAGCTGGCAGAAGCTTGAGGGTATGCTTCGGCCACGATCTCATGAATCTGTCGCAAGCGCGCAGTAAGCGTTTCCGCCGTCAACTTCCCATCGGCGGCGATATACCAATTTATCAGCTCCTGCGTAATCTGCTGGGCGAACTCTCCGCTATTGTGACCGCTTGTTGAACCATCCATAACCACGCATAAAGCCCCCTCGGCACGTATGCCGACCCCTCCACAATCTCGATTGTACTTGGTCCTGGTACCGGCTTGGCTGAGCCAACTGACGTCGATTCCCATCTCAGTCACCAGCGCATTGGCTTACGATTACGAAGCGCTCACGGACGATGTCGATACGCCCTTCCGGGCCGCGGATGTTGCCGGCAAGAAAATGATCAAAGTCGGGATGCTCGAGTAGCGGCGCGAATTTCGGCAATGAACTGGCGTATGTCGGCATCGGCTTGCTGGATTTCCGCCACCACCTCCTTCCGGCCGTCGATGACGAGAAGGATGTCTTCGAGGTCGCGGCTCGCGAGCAAATCACTCTGACCACGCCCGAGATAGGCTTCCAGCTTTGTGGCTACAAACAATTCCGGGCTGAGACGCTTGATATTCAGCTCATCGGTAAGGGGCACCGTAACCGCCGTCTCTATCCCTTTCGCATACCAGCGGTTGCTGAATCCGAGAATATCCTCGTCGTCGGGCATGAAATCGACTTTGAGATCCCCAAGGCGCATCCGGCAGATGACCGTATCGTCCTGCGACTCCGCAAATCCCTTCTGTCGCAACTCGTCCTGCAATTTCGTCCATTCTGCAAACCCTACGAGATCGACGATGAGGTCGACATCGTCCGTCGCTCTGACACCCTCAAGGGTGATGTCGTCGGTGATAAAGAGAGCAGTCGTGGATCCCCCCACAAACACCAACCGTTCGCGAAGTGCGCTGCCCAGCGCCGTAGCGACCGTTTGGAGCATTTGAAGCAATTGACCTTTGACGGTAGTCATTTTTTCAGAAGGCGTTCGGAAAGACGTTCCCCGGCCAGGCCTGCCTCTCTCTGATTGCCGAGCCGGATCGCATCGATGAGTGACAGATATTCGTACAGCCGATCATCTTTTTGAACAGCTTCCGGCACGCTCTTAAACAATGGCGTAACCGATTGCCCGATGTTGTGTCCGTCCGCGAACGGCCACACGTAGATGTATTCTCCTCCGCTGACCAAGAGGCTTTTAAGCATAGGTGCTGCAAAGGCCGTCGGTATGCCGCGCGTCATGGCGCCGGGCTTTGCCGGAAAAACGAATTTCATGCCATGGATGATAAAATTATTCAGATCGCGGCGATTGGGATTTGCCCGCCCCGTATTCCGGTCCTTGATCGCAAGTCCCGATGAGAGGCTTCGTTTGATTGAGGCGTTTATTTCCGTCTTGCTGATTCCCAGAAGCGCTTCCAAGTTGCGAACTGAATACGGATCATCGCCCTGAAAGCGCGGCTGAGGCTGTCCCGGCGTGGGCTCGTTTTCCCCTTCCTGAAGGCTGACGAGCTTCAAAAGAACGACCAAATCCTGACTCTTCATCCCGTCCATCCAGCCGTCCTCTGTCCTGGGACTGAGGACAGTACACCATAATTGGCCGCCCCGCGTCAATGGAAGGTTGTCTTGATTACATTATCTACCCTGAGTCATGAATCTTGAATTGCCGTAAGTTGATGAAAAATATGTACTTTTGTACAGAATTGCAACGAAACACTTGAAAGCATTTAATCTACCGGTTCCACGTCCGCGGTGATCACCGCGCGGGGACAATCGGGTCGCGTAGACCAGGGAGCCTGCCACGACCTTGACCAGCTCGGTACATCGAGCAAGGGACCGATATAACGGAAACTGCCCGGAAGGGCGTCTGCCTCGAAGTCGAAGGCCTGGCTGATTGCCAGCAGAACTCGATCAGCCTGGTCGAACAAGTCCATAGCGTCCGAAAGAACAGGAAGGCCGAAATCGACGCGAGCTCTATTGAGGATAGGAAGGGACGCATTCATCGCCGCAGCGAGCGCGGCGGAGGCTGCTCGGACTTTGGCGCGCTCTGCGGGCGTTTTCGGTTGCCCCAATCCGGAAGTCGCAGGCGGCATTCCCGGAAGAATCCGGATGCTGACGTGAGGCGAAAGAAACGCGAAAGGCACGCCACATGCCTGCGCCCCGACCGCCGCGCCAAATAGGAGGTCGAGACCGAGGACCGCATCTGTTGGCACGCGGCCAACCTCGTCGCGAATATCGGCCGCGTATGCAGAGCAAGGCTCGAAGACGACCCTGCGCATGCGATCTCGCAGGTCCGAGACATCCGTTGGATCCGCGGCCCGCCCCTTCGGGGCGCGACGCCATGTCACGAATTCGAAATCAGCGGCCTCGACTTCTGTCCGCATCGCCGGATCGGCGATCACCCGGACATGATGACCATGACGGCGCAATCGGCGAGCCGCCGTAAGCAGCGGACTGAGATTTCCCAACGTGCCCCACGAGGCGAAGAGAAAATTGTAAGAAGTCACCGATCCCCCTTCGCAGTCGCGCATTCGAAAACTCTCCGCCCCTCGTCATGCAGGCACAACTCGAACTCGCGCGTGCGCCGGCCTGGGACGCCGCATGCGAGCAGTTCAGCAAGTGGAAGACAGAAACGTGTTGCCCGCAAACACAAACGCCTCGGACTTCCGACGCGCTTGAGCGACGGGCGCAGCCTCTCAAAGAGAACTCGAGCGACGCACCGCGACGATGTCCTCACGCGTGGTGCGTCGAAAAAGAGAAGCGTGAAGCTCGTTATTTTCAGATGATTCATTGCGCCGCGTGTCGTTTTCTCTCATAGCCTCAAAGCCTACAGGCTCACGCCACGTGAGATTCAAGCTGTCTTTTTCCGGTCTCGCAGTCCTCATTCCAATCTGTCGCCGGCGAAGTGCGCCTCCGCGCACTCCTGATTTTCGGGGGAGAGAAGCAAGCTGCCAAATGCACTGGTACCGTCATCTGATCCGCCTGACGCAGCCCGCCGGGATCTACAACTTCGCCGCCCAGGGCCACACCGGTCCGCAATTCTGTGCCTATGTCGCATCCCGGCAGAAGACGACGCGCATTGCCGCCAGCGTGCCTCTCGAAACGATGCCGCCTGTTGCCGGATTCCGACATTGCTGGTTTCAACCGGCGTGGCCCTGATCTCACAGCCCTTTATTCCGCGGCTGACTTCGTTCGATAACGTGCTCCAGCGTGACGCGATGACCACAATGCTATTCGGGCGTTCCTCCGGGAAGGACGCGGAGTGCCGCGAGCAGCGAACCGTCATCAGCGAACAGGTCCCAGATCATGATCCCGGCGAGTCCACGGCCCGCCGCGTACATCGTCTTTCGTGCGATGGAGAGCGGATCGTCGTAGCTGATCCATATGCGCCGTTCGGCGTCATAGAGCCAAGGCACCTGGGCCTCATCGCTCCAATACCTGCGAAAGCCCAACTCTTCCGGTCGCCTGGCAACGATATCCCGATAATCGATGCCGTCGCTCCCTCCCCACTCCTCGCTCGCCGCCGCGCCCTTCTGGAACAGCCCCCCGTTCTCCTGCGGAACGTCCGCAACAGCCCGGCCATAGAAAGCTACCCCGAGCGCTACCTTGGCAGGCGGTACGCCGGCCCGGATCAAGGCATTCACACTTGCATCGACATTGAGATCAGGATCTGGATCGCCGGCGCAGGCGAACAGCGGAGCGTTGAAGCCGGCAAAGGCCGAGCCGGCGCGATAGTCATAGGCCATCAGATGAAGCCGGTCGACCAGCCGGGCCAGGGCGGCCGCCTCCAGATTGACAATCTTGTCGGGAACGGCCGACACAGCGATGGTAAGCTCCAACTCCCTGTGCTCCGATGCAGAAAACTCGTCAAGCTGTCGGCGCAATTCCGCTATCAAGAGTGTGAAATTCGGACGATCCTCAGGGTGCACCAGGTTTTCCGCACGTCCTCCCGAGACGGGAAACTCCCAATCAATGTCCACACCATCGAACATTCCAGGATAGGGCCGAAAGAACGCATCGATCACGGATCGTGCGAACCGCTCGCGAGAGAGCGGCATGGCAGCGGCGGCCGAGAAATACTTCGATCCATTCCAACCGCCCAGCGAGATCAGAATCCGAAGCTGCGGATTGTCCCGCTTCAATTCGGCGAGTTGGGCGAAGTTACCGCCGAGCGGACTCGAGAGCGAGATTCCATCGCAGGCTCCCGCGTCAAGGCAACGATCCGCAAGTTCGGCCAGTCCCTCCGTCGAAACGGTACCGAACGCATACATCAAGTGGGTCAGCTCGCGAACCGGAATCGTCCTGATGCCTGGACCGCCTGCCCGGGCCTTCCACGGGGCGACATAGCCTGCGATGACGGCGCTCCGGGCCGGCGCGGTCCGGCCCTGTTGAACCAGCGCATATCCGCCCACAAGCGCAGAAAACCCGCCCAGAGCGAAGGTTCGACGATCAACTGCCACGGCCTACGACCCTTCCTCTCAGATTGTATCCTGCTTCAAACGACAAGGTGGTCTGCGCGACGGATGAACAGTCCTGCTTCCGCGCACCTGTCGGCTCAGAATGATCAGCCCGAATTTCACCTCGCCAGACGGCCGATTGATCCATCGATCCCGAGCGCGCGCTCCAGGTTGATTGCCCCACACGGCCTGCCGCATTCCGGTCTGAAGCTGATTGAACTGGAGCCAGCGCGCAAGGAGTTGGCAAGAATTCGGATACACGCGAACCGTTCAATGGGACGAGAGCATAGCATGGCTGCAAGGTCTCGAAACGTGCCTTGATCTTCGCTTGACATAGCTTTTCGCACAGCAGGCACGCGGAGTTGTTCGACTGTCCGACAAACCTGGCTGGTTGCCCCGTGACATTGCGGGCGGCCGATGCTGTCTCATTCTGGCTTCGCCCCCCGTTCATTGAGCTGTGGTCAGCATCCTAGACGCCCTACGAAAACCGCTTTGCCCGAAAGAAGGGACGACTTTGCACCAGTAACCACGATACCGTGTCAAATCGGCGTCCATAATCGCTCGCCAATTGATCACGCCATGCAGACGCTGGTCGAAGACCGACCACGCCATCGCCGCCGCGCAGAGCAGCCAGCCTGTCAGCGTGCTCAGGAGGTATCGTCCCTGTCCCGGCGCTTGCGACGGAGCAAGTCACGATAGCCGCCTCGCATGAGACGCAATCCAGTCTGGACAAGGCGAATGGTCCGGCTGCGCAGATCGTGCGTTTTCCAGCCTCGATCGGGAATGCGGGGATGACCAAACAGGCCTTGCGCGATCTTGCGATAGCTGTTGCCTTCCAGCCACCCGTCCATTGCACGCAAAGCGAGGATATGCCGATGCCGGGTCCCGGTCGATTGAGCGAGAGGGGCCCGCCCAAGAGGACGCTGTTCGAGCGCCAGCCAGAACCGGTGCGCGGCCAGCAAGCGGAGATCGAAGTCGCGGTCGAGCGGCAAGTCAACGGCAACCATTGATCCGCGCCCGGGAAGTTCTTTCAGCCAAAGCCGATGCCTCGCGCCTCCGAGGGGCACGATGGCGTGCCATCCATCCGGCGCCTCACGAAGCTCGCAGCCCGCCAGGTCGGCGAAATCGAGTTCGTACGGCCTGGACGCAGTCGGGCAGATCGCCGTGCGGATCGTCAGCACGGTCGACAATGCCTCGGGCGACCAGAAAACAGCTTGTTGGTCGAACGCCTGTTCCGGATCAGCCGCGAAACGTCAGCCCCCACTTCCGTCGGAAGCGATCCGTCGCGCTGGATTGTTTGCTCCCGAGGGCCTTGAAGTCTGCTTGATACTCACGATCGCGGCGTAGCCACTCCCAGGCTATGTCGTCCGCCTCGGCTTTCCTGATATCGTGATATGCGCGCTCTGATCTCCAGTCCGCACCTGACATTTGCACTATTTCCCCGCATCTTGTGAATGCACGCGCAAGGAAACTGCAGGCCTGTGACGATTTATGGTTGCAGTCGTATAATCATTCAACGTTCCACGCACTTTTGCGATGGAATGATCAACTTTTGCGATCTGAAGGCTCCGGCTTCCGCTTCAGATACCGTCACACCTCACTTTTGTTGCAGGCCGGCGCGGGAAGTCAGGACGGATCCGGCACACCATCCCCGGCCTGACACACCGAAAGGACCATGTGCGGCTTTCGCGCCTCGTGGCGGCGGGCGGCAATCGGCGCCCGACGCAGCCGGCTTCTCCGGATTTTATTACGATTGTGGGTCACTACGTCGTCCGTGCAGCGCAGATCAGGCGATGTCGCCGACCGCATGCGGTCTTTTTCCTGACGGGTCGGCGAGGATATTCAATCTGATTGCGCACATGATCGCTGATCACGTTTCCAGGGACTGCTCCCGCACCGTCGGCTGGATACCCGGAATGACAAACGTCGGTAAGTTTTTTTGTCGCGCCATGTTGCCTGTCAGGCATAGGGCGAGACGGGCAGCGAAACACCGGAGCGCATGAGAGCGCAGACCGGAACAGCACGGTCTTCGATCATTTTGAGCACCACCAACCCGCGTTGCGGATCCTGCCCGCTCGATGCCGAGATGGTGTTCGAGGATCCTGTAGTTCCAGGACGAAGTGCCGAACATGTGATGGACCCGCCACCGGGCAGATCCGGCGCCGGCCACGACTTGCACGACGAACCCCGTAACGACGAAGCCCGGCACGGCAAAGAGCAAAAACCGGACCCGACCACGCACCGGCGCGCCCGGGGAAGCAACGCTCCAGGAAACGGCATTGGCGCAGCAGGCGCGCAGCGCGCCGGCGCTTCGGCCGGAAACGCACCGCGATGCCGTGCCTGGCCGGCATGGCGCGCGAGCTGGATGCGTTGTTCGACCAGAGATCGCAAGCCGGCGGGTTTGGCGCGACAGATCGTCTGGATTCTTCCGCACAGGGATGCCCTTCCGGCAGCAGAGTTGGCCAGCAACGCTTTATACCATGCCGGATCCGGAAGTGACGGGCGCTTTGGGCGCAGCCGGTTACTGCGGCCTCCATACGTGCAACGTATCCGGACTGTCCGAAGCCGCACGGGCTTCGAGGGTGCGGGAAGACCGCAGCTTGCCGCGACATATATCGGGCGGTCCATGCAGGCAGCGAAATACCAGTACCGGCTCGTGTAGCGCTATATTTCATGCTGCTGGTTGAGCAGCTTCAGCCCGAGACGCGCGTTCCCCCGATGCGGTCTTGGCCCGGCCCGGCTTGCATCGCCCCGGCCGCATGTTCAGCCGCCGCGCCTACAGCGCTGGTTGCCCGTTCGTAGTACGATTGCAGCGACCGGAACAAGACATCCAGAGTGACCTGCCGGTTGACCAGCTTGGCGCCGAGTTCGCCAGCGAAACCATCGAGCGCATCATATGCGGCAATCACGGCTGAAGCATCGGCTTCGGGCGGCTCGTTCCCGGCCAGCGCCGGGACGAGGTGAAGGAGCCAGTCGACCGCCCCTGCCCGCGCATCTACAGGGATTGCGGCTGAAGACTTGCGGAGCGGGCAGCGGAAGCCGGCCGCTGACGACCACGCTGTCGCTGCCTGGACGCGAGGCCGATCAACGGGAGCCCTCCCGCCCGGCTCCGGCGCTATGCGCCTCCACAAGCCCAGTTAGCCCCGCCTGCGCGACAGCCCGACGGGCGCGGGCTGCGAGTGAACTGACGGCTCGCGCGTGCAGCTGAAGACCACACGCCAGAACTCCTGGATCTCGAGCGGTGGCCGGAATTGGGCAGGCGGTCAACTACCAACGCTGATCATTGATCCAGATGACAGCCACATGTCACCTTCACTGACGAACATCGGCCGGCTAAGCGCACAAGGATTGGCATGCGGGCTCTATCACCTACTGTCCTCGCCAACGGCCGTATCCGGTCCACCACCCGGTCATTTGCCGAGATGCTGCGCGCGCAGGTCTGCTGCAGCAGCGAAATTTCGTTCCTCATGGAAGCGCATGATGGGCTCTCCGCCGCAATCGCCGGACGCGCAGGTTTCAAGGGCCTCTGGGCATCGGGCCTGTCGATTGCCTCCTCGCTCGGATATCGCGACGCCAGTGAAGCATCCTGGAGCCAGCTCGCCGGGGTCGTCGAGCGAATCGTGGACTCGGGCCAGCTACCGGTTCTGGTCGACGGGGACGGCGGCTTCGGGAACTTCAACAACGCCCGTTTGCTGGCCCGCAAACTCCGCCAGTGTGGTGCTGCCGGCGTCGCACTGGAAGACAGCTGCTTTCCGAAGACGAACTCGCTCCTTGGCGACCGGCATCCCCTTGCCGACGTCGATGAGTTCTCAGGCCGCCTGCGCGCCGTAAAGGACACGGTCGCGGACGATCTGATTCTCGTGGCTCGTATCGAATCGCTGATCGCCGGCCACGAAATCGACGATGCAATCTCCCGCGCCCACGCCTATGCCGAGGCAGGAGCTGACGCGATCCTTATTCACTCGCGAAGAACCGCCGCGGACGAGATCTTCGCATTCACCAAGGCCTGGCAGAACAAGTTACCGGTCGTGATCGTTCCAACGAAGTACTATCGAACGCCGGTTTCGGCATATCGCAAGGCCGGTATTTCCACGGTGATCTGGGCCAATCACTCCATGCGCGCTGCAACAGCGGCAATGCGGCAGGTCTGCAGTCGCATTGTCGCCGAGGAGAGTACTGCCGGCATTGAGCCTGCAATTGCGACGCTCGATGAAATCTTCGAACTGTTCAGATACGATGAACTCGCTGATGCGGAAGCGCGATATCTGCCTCAGCGACGACGCCCGGAGCGCCATGAACAAAGCAGCAATGATTTTGAAGGATTGCTGTCATGAAGTCGTCTGGCATCCGGTCCGGAGCAAGCGACTCAAGGTTCTTTTCAACCGGCATGACGTCGAACGACAGACAGCCTGTCTCGTCGTACCGCCGTGCCTTACCGGCATCCCTAATTCTCTCAATCGCTTCACCGTTTGAAGGGCTCGCCGTCCATCCGGAGCGGCTGCTCTCCAGGATGAACGGCCTTCCCGAGTGGAATGGTGATTAGCTGCGCTTCGCGCCACAGCAACAAACACAGCCAACGCGCTGAACGAGGCGTCAGACGCCTGGCGCAACGCCCGGCTCTCTCATCGAAGTCTGCGACTCGAATTGATCCGTGGCCCGGGACAACGAAAGAGAACCGAATGGCAAGCACCGCTCCCAGACATGCCGTCGTTCTTGCCGCCGGCGCCGGTTCCCGCTTGCGACCCCTGACCGATCTGCGGCCAAAGCCATTGGTCGAGGTCAATGGAACGCCGATACTCCACAACGCCCTGCGACGTCTGGAGGCGGTCGGCGTGCAGGAAGTGACGATCGTCATCGGTTACCGAAAGGACGCAATTCAATATGCGTGCGGCAAGCGCTTCGGCAAGCTGAAAATCGACTACGTCGAGTCTTCGGTTTTCGATCGCACGGGCAGCGCATACTCGCTTTGGCTGGCGCGCGACGCGCTCCTGCGCGGCGACATCTACCTCCTCGAGGGTGACGTATTTTTCGAGGAGGACGCGCTGCACTGTCTTGCCCGCGGCACATCTCCTGACGCAGCAGCCGTTGCGCCATTTCTGGCAACAATGCAAGGATCTGCAGTCCTGCTCTCCGAGTGCGGGTTCATCTCGAGCTTTCGCATGAAACAGTCCGGCGCCGACCTGCCGGCCGGCGGGCCGATGCTTTTCAAGACACTCAATCTGTTTCGACTCTCGGAATCGACCCTGGAGACGACGATTGTGCCTGCACTTAAGGACATTATCGGTTCAGGAGCTACTCAGGCTTACACCGAAGAACTGCTGGCATTTCTGATCGAACGGCGCGGCCTGCGGCTCGCGGCAGCGCGATGCGATCATCTGCGCTGGTGGGAGATCGACACGGCCGACGATCTTCGCATCGCAAGCAGCCTGTTCGCCGACGAGAGCATAACACGGCGGCAGGCCGGCCCCCGAAATGATTGATTGCGACAAGTGAGTGCCATGCTCCGGTATCTGCTCGATCCGGCTAACGCGATCACAGCATCGGGCATGATATTGTCCGGGGTCGCCTTGTCTCTCGTGACGGACGGCCGCATCGAACTTGCCGTTGCAGTCGCACTCTGGGCAATGCTTGCAGACCATCTCGACGGGATTGTCGCACGCCGGATCCGGAACCGTTCAGAAGCAGCCGCAACGATGGGCAAGAGTCTCGACGGCTTCTCTGATCTCATTTACGGCGCGGTATTTCCCTCGATCGCGTTGCTGCAGTTGCACGGCGTCACCCTGCTGTCTGCCGCTGTGGGCACCACGCTGCTCGTCGCAGGTGCCCTCCGTCTGAGCTACTTTGGAATCACTGGCCTGTCGACGGATCGTTGCTTTACGGGTCTGCCGTTATCCTATGACGTTCCGATCCTTGCACTCCTCGTGCTGGCAGAGCCCTTTGTGCAACAGCCATTGTTCTCATGGCTGCTTCCCGGCACCTTTGCCACACTCGCCGCGTTGCACGTTTCATCCATTCGGGTTCCGGCCCCGACCCGATCGATGTACATCGCAATTGTTCTGTTCAGCGTCGCGGCTTCAGCCGCTCTGTCGATCCGTGCGCTGTTTTTTGCCTAGCCGGATCCCCTCATGCGCCAGGAGGCACCAATGCGCAAGGACGTTATCGACTTGTCACGAGCGGTACCGCCGGTCGTTCCGGCCCTGGAGGCCGCGCTCGCAAAGAGCATCGAGGCACGAGTTTACCGTCCTGACGCCGGAGGGCTTCTGAGAACAAACCGGCCGCGCGGAACAGAGGAGGATCGAAGAACCGGGGCGGAATGGATCTCCCAGCGCCTCGGATTCACGCCGGACATCGACCGCATGATTGTCACCAATGGCACCCTGAATGTCCTGTTCCTGCTGCTGAACCACCTCGTGGGCAGAAGCGGCACATTGCTCACCGAAGAGATGACGTATCCCAACATGCAGGCGCTGTCCGGCATCCTTGGCTTCAATATCAGGGGAATACCGATGGATCGTGAAGGGTTGAAACCTGACGCGTTCGAGGATGTTTGCCGCAAGATCGACACGTCCAAGGTTCTTTACACGATTCCTACTGTGCAGAACCCCACGGCGGCCGTGATGTCATCCGGAAGACGCGTCGAGATAGCCACGATAGCGCGAAGATACAACGTTCTGATCATCGAGGATGATGCACAGGCACTGATGGTCGAGGACGCGGGAGCTCCGATTGCAACGCTCGCTCCGGAGCTTACCTGGTATGTGATGGGGCTGGCCAAGACGGTCGTGATGGGAATGCGCGTGGCGTTCCTGATGGCTCCGCGAGCAGGGGATGCCACCGCATTGATGGAAAAATTCGGCAAGATGTCGATGTGGTTTGTGGCTGCACTGCACGCCGAACTTGCCCAGGCCTTCGTTGCGAACAGGACCGCACATGAGGCAACAACAAGCATCCGGAAGATCGCCGCCTCACGGCGCCGGATTGCCGCAGACGTCCTGCAAAGGCCTGATCTTGCCGGCGGGCCGCTGGGACTTCACGTCTGGGTCCCGACCCGACCGGACGCCAGGAGCCTGGCGAGCGAGGCTCTGGCGGCAGGTGTACTTGTGCGTCCAGGTTTTCAGTTTGCAGCTGAACCGGTACCGACCGGAGCGATGCAAGGACTTCGGGTGTCATACTGCGAAACACGTAACGAGGACGATCTGCGACGCGGTCTGGCGATCTTGGCAAAGATCATTTCGGCCCGGGACGCCTGGCCGGATACTGCGGCTACCTGCGGTCATTGATCGCTGTGCGGCGGTCCGGCCATAACAGTTTGCGAGATCGCGACTGACAGGCGCCCGTCGGGCGGAGATTACCACCCCGGCAGGCTCACTTCACGGCAGCTGTTGCAGGATGAGGACGAGGAGAAGGCCGCATGACGGAAGCAAGCGAACTGTTTCGCGGAGCGGCGCGCTACTACACACGACACAGGCTCGGCTATCCCGAAGATCTGTTCCGATCATTACTTCGCGTCTGCCGGCTCGCAGACAGGAGCCGCGCGATCGACCTCGGTGCGGGGACCGGACAGATCAGCATTCCCCTTGCCCATTCGATTGCGGATGTGCTGTCCGTCGATCCCAATGATGAAATGATCGAGGAAGGCAGGCGAAGGGCGAGGGAAAAAGGACTTGCGAACATCCGGTTTGTGGTATCGCGATCTGAAGATCTTCCCGAACCTGCGCCCTTGTTTCACATTGCGACGATTGCGAGCTCATTTCACTGGATGGAGCGAGACAGGGTACTTTCAAAGCTGTGCCGGATGCTGGAGCCGGACGGGTGCGTTGCGATCATCGATCGCGAGCGGCGCGGTTCGCAGCCCGACGGATGGACCACAGCGATGTGGAACGAAATGAGAGATTTCTGGGGAGGGAGCTTTCCGGCGGGTCCTGGGACCGTCCGGCAAATGACCGTGTCGCACCTTGAGATGCTCCAGGCTTCCGCCTTCAATGAAGTAACAGAACTACGTCACTACTACGAGCACAAATGGAACATCGATGATCTTCTGGGTTACCTTTATTCCACGTCTGCAGGTGCTCCGGGTACTCTGGGTCCTCGTCGTGACGAGTTTGCGAGGCGCATGCGCCGCCTGCTGCTGTCCTGTTCACCCTCCGGCTCCTTTGTAGAACAGGGCTACATCACGACATTGCTCGGATACAGACCCTGATCGTCGCAGGCCCGTACGCCCGCCTGTCGCGCTTATGCCTTCGCGCTTCCCACGCCCTGGAATAGCAGTCGCCTCTTCATGGGCGTCCGCTTCCGCCTGCGCGCAAGAACCCGTTGGGCGGCCGCTTCAAACCGATGTTCTCTCTCAGGGTTTGTCCGCAGTACGCGGATCTGAATCGTCCCCGTCTGCGCAATTCGGGGACCACAAGCCCGATAAAGTCCTTGAGTCCGCCGGGAACGGTCGCCGGCATTACGTTGAAGCCATCGGCTGCACCCTGATCAAGGAACTCTATCATGACATCTGCGATTTCGTCCGGTGTCCCCACGATCATCAGGTGGCCTTTGCTGTCCGATATGAAGTCGATCAGCTGTCGCCAGGTCATGTTCTGCCTTGCCGCCACCTCGAGGAGCAGTTTCTGTCGACTCTGGACGAGATTTGTCTGCGGCAGGGCCGCGGGGACCCTGGCGTCAAGATCGATCGCGCGCAGATCCGCAACGGAGCCCAGCACGCGATCTGCCAATCCAATCCGGGCATCGATGTGCGTATAATCTTGCAGTCTTCGGAGGATCCCGGAGGCCTCCTGCCTCGTTCTCCCGACGATCGGGACAAGGCCCGGCATGATCAGCACCTCGTCCTCTTCCCGCCCGAGGGCGTGCGCTTTCTTTCTGATCGTTGCGTAGAACCTCTTGCCACCCTCCAGAAACGGCTGGGCGGTAAATACGACCTCGGCGAATTCTGCAGCGAACGACATACCGGCGTCCGATGCGCCGGCCTGGACCAGCACGGGATGCCCCTGCGGCGGCCTTGCGACGTTCAATGGACCTCTGACTGACAGAAATTGCCCGCGGTAATTCAACGGGTGCAGCTTGGTCGTATCAACGAAAATGCCCGTCTTCTTGTTGCGAATGAAAGCATCATCTTCCCATGTATCCCAAAGTCCTCTGACGACCTGGACGAACTCTCTCGCGCGCGCATAGCGGGCGTCGTGATCCGGCAGCTCCTCCTGGCCGAAATTGCCGGCCTCGAACTTATGACCCGAGGTAACAACGTTCCATGCCGCGCGGCCGCCTGACATGTGGTCGAGCGAGGCGAGCATGCGTGCGAGATGATAAGGCTGCTGGTAAGTCGTTGTCGCGGTCGCAACAAGGCCGATGCTTGTGGTTCTTGACGAGAGCGACGACAGAAGTGTGATTGGCTCGAAGCCGTCGTTCCGGCCCGCACGAGCTATTGCCGCCGGATCTGGTTCCATTACGCTTGGCGTATCGGCCAGGAAGATGAAGTGAAATGCGGCATCTTCGGCGAGCCGTGCCAGAGATGCATAATGATCGATATTGATTCCGCCATTTGCGGGTACGTCCGGATCCCGCCAGGCGCCTTCGTGATATCCCGCCTGGTTGAGAAACAGCCCCAGCTTCATGTCGCCCCTGTTTGGCATGCCTGTCTCCAGTTCGAAGAAAATCCGCCGGCGCGGTGCCCGTCAGCTGTTCATTCGAGCCAGGGGCTCGCGCCGGCCGGCAGGCTCAGGTCGTCCGGATTCATTTTGGTCGGCGAGAGCCGCTCCCCTGACAAGGCGAGCAGAAATGCTGGAGGGATATGTCCTCGATCAAGTGCATCGAAATGTCGAACCACTGCCGGTCTGATTACTCCAGTTGAAAGACAAACTGTGAAATCGTCACCGCTGAACACTGGTAGGCCCGCAGATCCGTTTCGGCCACACCGCTCACCGGAGCAGGCGAAGACTTGTTCACCTGACAACCTGATCGCGTGTCGCCCAGCGGAAAGCGCAGCTAAAGATTGCACCATTGCAGGCAGTTGACGAAACCGGGTAGCGATTGCGAACGAATGTAGCGTCTGCCGAAGCGACGAGGATTACGCTGCAGTCAACTACCGCGTTGGGCAATTGATGCAGCCGGCGAAGCATGGCATCGGTCGAAAGGAAGCCAGGACACGACCTCCGCACCGCCTTGACCACCGTCGGTTCACACACGCGATCCGCCGGATGTAACCTGCAGAAGTTAGCTGGCGCCCGGAGCCACTTCAGCGCGCAGCGTCAAGGTCGCAGGGGGCTCCCGGAAGAAGCGATCCTGCGCGTGCCAGTCCGGTCGGGGCTCCGGACCAACAGGAGCCTTCTTCCCGGAAAGCCGCGCTTCCGGCGACTGATAGCGATAATGGCAAATTGCAACACTTAACATTTCGGTCCACGGCCGGCGGGTTGCTGCCCGATTGCCCAGAGGGCAGCGGAGTATACGGGGACCTGAGCAGATGTCCGGAGGCAGTCATGTTTGCAGCGAGTGAGATATTCAGTGGTGCTGCGCCCTACTACGCGCGGCACGCCGTACCTTATCCGGAGGATGTCTTCAGATCGTTGATCCGGCTTTGCCGCCTCACCACGAGTACTCGTGTACTCGATCTTGGTGCCGGCACGGGACAGATCGGCCTTCCCCTGGCGCAATCCGTAGGGAACGTGTTTTCCGTCGATCCAAGCAGCGAAATGGTCGAGGAAGGGAGGCGAATGGCAAGCACCCGTGGAGTCAACAATCTGGACTTCCTCGTGTCGACGTCCGAGAACCTGCAATTGCCCGCCTCATCATTTGACCTCGCAACCATTGCCCTCTCCTTCCACTGGATGGATCGGGCCGCGACACTGGCAAAGCTGTCACAAATCGTGAAACCTGATGGATGCGTCGCGATCATCGATCGCGTGCGGGAGCATTCCGAACCTGGAGAATGGTACAATGCAATGGTGAACGACATTACCGACTTCTGGGGCGGCAGCCTGCCCGCCGGTCCCGGAGGCGTACGGCCAAGGCTGACAGGATCGCATCGGGAAGTCCTTGGCGCTTCCGATTTCAACGAAATCACGGAACTTCGTCACGACTACCAGTATCACTGGATCATTGATGACCTTCTTGGCTGGCTGTCCTCGACCGCAATGGGTGCACCAGGCACTTTGGGCCCCCGTCGCGAAGGGTTTTTGACGCGCGTCCGTCAGCTTTTGCTGTCGCACTCGCCGTCGGGCTCTTTTATGGACCGCGGTCACATCACGACCTTGATCGGATACCGATCCCGAAGCAAAAGCCTTTGAGCGAGCGCTGGCTGATTTCCGGTGTACGTCCTGCAGACGTGCCGACGGAGCTCCGTCGGCAACTTTCCATACAGGTTCGAAAACCGCGATTGTTGCGCTGGCCAGATAGCATCAGGGCGATCGATCGAGATCACAAACATTGATGACGCGTTCTGATTGAGCCCGCCGGGCGAGGAATACGCGATCGCCCTACCCGGAATGGCGCGTTTCGCTCGCCCGAGCTCTGGTCCAGAGCAGGCCCTCGCTCCATATGTGTCCGACACGTCCCCACCGGCAGGCAGCTGCAACGTCGGGAAAGAAGCCGCATCCATGGTGATTGGCGCTCGTATTGCAGAGCAGCGGAAGTCCCGTAAGCCTTTCATACTCGACGAGAAGCCGGGCGATCGCGTGCCGGGAGTCACGGGGCACTGTCTGCAATCGCGCGGACCCGTCGAGGTGCACCACGGCAGGAATCCTGTTTCGCAGTTCAGCCAGCGTCTGGTGCTCGAAAAGCATGTAGCGGTCCGGCGTTCCGGGGCTGAAAAATTCCGGTGCCCGATCCTCGAGGCAAATCGGCGCCACGGGTCGGAAATGCTCCCGGCATTTGATCCCGTTGAGATGGTTCTTCATCCCTGCTGAGGTCGCGGCAGCAAGAATGCTCCTGCCCCCCAGAGCTCTCGGTCCGAGCTCGGCTCGACCGTCAAGGAAGACCACAGGGTGGTTGTCGGCCAGGATAGTGGCAAGTTCCTGCATGCTGCAGGGCGACGCCTCCCATTCGCTTGGTACATCGGCGCGCTGCAGGGCCGGACCGCTATAGACGGACCACTCGAGCGGCACGAAACCCCTGTCTGTTGCCAGGGCGGAGCAGGCAGCACCGATTGCCGAGCCGCTGTCGTTGGGAAACGGCGGCACCCAGACAGCATCGAACAGGCCTGACGCACGCAGCGTCGTATTCCATTTGATGTTGAGACCGCAACCGCCGGCAATACAAAGATTTCGGATCCCTGGCAGGTGCGAATGGCGCTGCAAGGCAGCCGTCATTTCCCGGACGAGCATACGCTCGAGAAAACAATGAAAAGACGCAAGCACATTTTCAGGCGCGTGATTCCCCAGTCTTGCGATGCTGACCTCGAGGAGGTCGTG